>JBAXVB010000519.1:0-3137 GCA_037129415.1 Deltaproteobacteria bacterium | reverse complement strand
CATGTGTTCAGGCCTGCCCGTGGCATGTACCGAATGTTGATCCGGAGACTGAAAAGTCCTCCAAGTGCATCACCTGCGGCGCTTGTGCTGCTGCATGCCCGACCGGGGCGCTGTCGGTCATTCCGTGGGAAGATGTTAAAATTGCAATGAATAAGCGCGAACTATTGCTGTTCGGTTAGCGAAGGAGGACGACAATGGCTGACAAACCCTATGGATGGACCGGAAAAATATTGAGGGTCAACCTCACCACCGGAAACATTTCAACAATGGACACAGCAGCATACAAATTCCTGATAGGGGGAATGGGCATCGGATACAAGATAATGTTCGACGAAGTACCCCAGGGAACCAATGCCTTCGATGAGGCCAACAAGCTGATATTCGCAGTGGGACCGCTTACGGGAAGCGGCGTTCCGTGCAGCTCCAGAACTAACATAACATCGCTTCTGCCCACCAACCCTTACAATGCTGTGTCGGATTCACACATGGGCGGAAACTTTGCCGCGATGATGAAGTACGCAGGATATGATGCTATAATCATCGAGGGAAAATCGCCAAAACCCGTATGGCTGAGGATAGAGGACGACAAGGTGATCATCGCGGATGCAAGGCATGTATGGGGAAAGGGCATAAGCGAATCGACGGCGATACTGGCGGCCGACATCGGCAAGGAAGCATCCTTCGCAGCCATAGGGCAGGCTGGAGAAAACATGGTGAACCTTTCCGTGATCATGAACGGCGCCTCTCACTCTGCGGGAGGACATGGCGGAGTGCTTGGCTCGAAGAGACTGAAAGCTGTCGCCGTGAAGGGGACAGGATCTGTACGGATTGCATGTAAAGGCGCCGATTTTGTTGAACTCAACAGGTACATGATGGCGGATATCATCGGCGCTAACAACCAGCACGTTGTACCCAGCACACCCCAGCCCTGGGCGGAATATCACAACCCGGCATCGCGGTGGACAGCCAGAGCCGGACTCTCCTGGGGCGCCGCAAAGCCTGTTGTAGAGACAGGTATCTGTGCAGTGGGGGAAGTCAACAAGGTCGGCTACAGAACCATGAAATCCGTGTTAGACCTGGGACCACTTGCCGAGAAATACACAGTGAGGATGGGCGGATGCCAGTCGTGCCCCATAAGATGCCATTCACAGTTGAACATACCAAAGCTTGCGACTTATGGCGTTTCGCCCTTCGTCGCCAACACCTGCATGGGCTTTCATTCGCCCTCTATAGTGATGTGCAAGGGAGTGAGGGACCAGTTTGAGGCGGGCGATGCCAACATGATAACAAGAGCGCTGGGAGCAAAGCTCGCCGATGATTACGGCGTATGGTGCAACTACGGTATGTTGGGAAAGGACTTCAAATACGCCTACGAGCACGGCATACTTCAGAACAGGCTTTCCAGGGAGGAGTACGATTCCATACCCTGGGATCTTCTCGAAAACGGAGATCCCGCATTCCTTAAGGACTTCTACAGAAGGATCGCCTTCAAGGAAGGGGAATTCTCCAACCTTGGTCTTGGAACCTACTGGATCGCACAGAGATGGAACTATGGCCAAGACTTCTGGAACGACGCAGCCTACGGCTTATGGTCACCCATGGGATACCCCAAGCACCACGCCAGCGAGTCGGGCGGACAGGTTGGAGCGCTGATATCCTGCATGTTCAACAGGGATGCGCAGTCCCACACCCATATGAACTTGATCGGCTCCGGACTGCCCATTGAGATACTCAAGGAAGTTGCCGGAGAAATCTTCGGTTCACCTGATGCACTTGATGCTCCAATGGACTACAAGCCGATGAACCCATACAAGGCCAAGTTTGCAAAGTGGTCCCTGGCAAGAAACTGCGTCCATGATGCACTTACCTTATGCAACTGGATGTGGCCCATGGCCGTATCACCTTCAAAGAGCCGGAACTACAGGGGAGATACAGCCCTTGAATCGAAGTTCATGTCCATGGTGACGGGAAAAGAGATATCCGAGGCGGAGCTTGATCTGGCTGGTGAGAGAATACTGACTCTTCATCGGGCGCTCACCGTCAAGAAAATGAATACAACGGACATGAGAGGAAAGCACGATGTCATGATGGACTGGGTTTTCGACGTGGATCCAGAAGTAAAGGCTTTCACCATGGGAACCATAAAGATGGACAGGGACGACATGCAGCTTGCTCTTACGATGTTCTACAAAGAGATGGGATGGGACGAGCAGCTCGGCGCACCGACCCGGGCGACCCTGGAGAGGCTCGGACTAAACAGCGTGGCGGACGAGTTGGAGAGACTTAACCTGCTGGTATCATGAGGTGGCTATAGCAAACTGCGTCCCCACCCTTTTTCGAGGCGGCTTAGCAGACTGGATGCCAGAGTCACCAGAAAAAGATAGATTACGCCGACTATCATGAACACCTCAATGTATTTGAAAGATGCGGATGCCAGTATCTTCGCCTTGCCGGTCAGTTCAATACAGGTAACCATGTAAGCCAGGGATGAATACTTGATCAGGTAGATGATTTCATTGCCGCAACCCGGAAGCGCCCTTCGCATGGCCTGAGGCAAGATAATGAACATAATTGTCTGAATCCGGTTAAAACCCAGGGCCTGCGCCGCCAAAGCCTGGCCGTGTTTGATGGAAAGCAGGGCGCCGCGGATATACTCGGAATGATAGGCTGCGCTGCACAGGCTGAATCCGAGGACAGAAGCAGTGTAAGGGGACAGGAATATGCCGATCCTGGCAAGTCCGAAATACCAGATGTAAAGCTGAATGATCAGGGGAAATCCCCTGAAAATAAGCACATAGCCATTCACCATGAATTTTGTAACCGGTGAACCATAGACATGAAGAGTTCCGGCCATCACTCCGAGACAAATGCCGCAGATAGCGGATGGAAGAATCAGCAGAATACTGACTTCCAGTCCCTGCATTAGCGCCGGAAAAACCGTGTGTTGGATATAGACTATTTCTTCCATTATTGATTACTGGTCAGATCGGTAATGCTGGAACAGAATTCGCGCGTCCGCACGCAGCAGGCATGGTTTAAAATGACATCCGGCGTTCCCTGTTCCACGATTTTGCCAGCTTCCATGAAAATCATTTCCGTTGCCAGGTTTCTGGCGAATGCAATCTGATGAGTCGCCA
>JBAXVB010000518.1:0-3148 GCA_037129415.1 Deltaproteobacteria bacterium | reverse complement strand
CTCAAGGATATTAACCAACTAATGAAACAGGTGCGGATCATTCCGAATTTCAACCAGGGGAAGCCTGATGGACTGACGATCAGCGGTATTCCTCAGGATTCGTTCTTCGGCCAGATCGGACTAAGAAGCGGGGACATTCTATCCGGTGTGGATGGAAAAGCCATTGAATCCGTGGATGACGCACTGAAGCTTTATACCGGTATGAAATCTGCGTCCCGCCTCAAGCTTCAGTTAAAACGGGGCGGCAAGGATGAAGTCATTGACTATTCCATTGATTGACAAGCTGCATAAAAGAAAAGGGTGCTGGTATCAGGTGGCGGGTATCGGTAGGAGCGAATCTTGTATTCGCCTATCGAAATACAGCCACCACCGCATGAACAGGTGAATAATAATGGATAAAAAAGATAATAATGGGTATCTCAAAGGGAAACCTCCGATTGGAGTATCTGATTTCAAAAAATTGAGAGAAGAAGAGCGTTACTATGTAGATAAAAGTCTGCTAATTCAAAAAGTTTGGGAATCCGGAGCGGATATATTGTTATTGCCAAGACCCAGACGTTTTGGCAAGACCCTCAATTTATCAATGCTGCGTTACTTCTTTGAAAAAACCGAAGATTCCAATGCAGATCTCTTTGAGGGGCTTTTTATCTCCGGACAACCTGAAATCATGGCGCATCAGGGGCGATATCCTTTGATTTATCTTACATTTAAAGATGTGAAAGCGATGACATGGGAAAATTGTCTATACCAGTTGAGACTCCTGCTTGCTTCCGAGTTTTCCAGACATAAGGCTTATTTTTCAGTTAATTCTCTGGAACCAGAAGAAACTGAAATTTTAAACGCGCTCCGTGATCCGAAAGCTACATCAGCCCCTCTGGGAATGGCTCTTTTTTATTTAATGAAAATTCTTCATCGTGTGACCGGACAGAAAATCATTGTTTTGATTGATGAATACGACACCCCTATTCACGCAGGACACCAGTACGGCTATTACGACGATGTGATTTTGTTCATGCGAAATCTCTTAAGCGGCGCCTTCAAAGACAATTCCTGTCTTAAAAAAGGGGTAATCACCGGAGTTCTAAGAATCTCAAAGGAGTCCATCTTTACAGGCTTGAACAATATCTCGGTCAGTTCCATCACTCGTCCGGAATTCAGTAGCTATTTTGGTTTTACTGAACCAGAAGTAGAAAATATGCTGACCGAATTTTCCGTCGAGCATCCTGATGAAGTGAAAAACTGGTATAATGGTTATGTATTTGGCAATCAGGTGATTTACAATCCATGGTCAATTCTGAATTTTTTAAATAGTGAAGACCGCCAGTTACAGCCGTTCTGGATCGACTCCAGCAGCAATGATCTGGTGCGTGATTTAATCTTGAATGGTCCGATCTCTTTGCGTGAAAGTGTGGAAACTTTATTGCGGGGTGAGTCTATAAGCTCAGCTCTGCCTGAAAATATTGTCCTTCGTGACATTGCAGCAACTGAGGAAAACATCTGGAGTTTACTGACTTTCAGCGGTTATCTAAAAGCTATTTTTTCGTATCAGGATGACGAAACTACTGTATATCAGCTCAGCATTCCCAATCGTGAAGTTTCAATTTTTTATCGTCAAACGATTCGGATATGGCTCAATAAGCAAATCGGGGATCACCGTCTTCAGCAGTTGCTGAAATCCTTGCTGCGGGAAGATATAAAAAGTTTTGGAGGATACCTTTCAGATATGGTGGCTGCAATTCTCAGTTATCATGACGCATCAGGAAGCGAACCTGAAAGGGTTTATCATGCCTTTGTACTGGGGCTATTTGTGAATCTTGGTTCTCAATATCATGTACGTTCAAATCGGGAATCCGGTTATGGACGTTATGATGTGATGTTGATTCCAAAGGATACCCGGCAGACCGGATTTGTTTTTGAATTCAAAAAGGTTGATCTTGAAGATAATGAAAGTTCAGAAACAGCCATGAAAAGCGCACTAAAACAAATTCAGGACAGGCATTACGCTTTGGAATTAAGACAGGCGGGAGTCCAGAAAATTCTTGGCATCGGCGTTGTTGTTCATAAAAAAAAGGTGTGGGTTGAATCAGTGGAGTTATAAAATAAAATTGTTTGATAGTGTACCTATGGACAGGTTATGAAGTATTTAGGCCAAGATACTCTACAGTTTGATGGCGTCATTCGCCCCTACCTGCCCCATTATTTAAGGATTTGGTCATGAAATTACAGGTTTTGCGTATTCCGTATGTTAACTGCTGGATAGTGATATTGTTGATGCTGATGCTGTTTTCTGAAATGTCAGTTGCTGCAAAGGAAAAAGGAGCTTCCCAGCCCCAGAAGCCATCAGAAAATGCAGTGGTTTCCAATGAGCTGATATCCATTGATTTCAACAATGTGGATATTGCCGTTCTGATCAAGTTTATCAGCGATCTGACCGGAAAAAATATGGTGGTGGATCAGCGTGTCACCGGCAAGGTCACCATTATCTCTCCGGATAAAATCAGCGTAGCCGAAGCCTACAAGGTATTTGAATCTGTTCTGGAAGTCTATGGATATACGGCCATTGAATCCGGGGGACTGGTAAAAATCGTGCCCCTTTCCGAAGCCCGGACCCGAGGTATCGAAACCCTGATTCGGGAGTCGTCCGGGACTTCGGACGATCGGATCGTCACCCAGGTAATTCCCCTGAAATACGCCAATGCAGTGTTGATTTCCCGTCTCTTTGTTCCGCTCATTTCCAAGAGCAGTGTTCTGATGGCCTATCCACCCACAAACACACTGATTGTCACGGACTTGCATTCCAATATTCAGCGGCTGCTTCGTATGATCAAGGCCATTGACGTGTCCAGTTCCGGACAGGAAATATCGGTATTTGTGCTTCGTTATGCAAGCGCCTCGCAAGTGGTCAGGCTCCTGGATTCCATTTTTCAGACCGCCGCCAGGGCTGGGAAAGAGGATTCCGATGCTGCTATCCGGGTATTTGCCGATGACAGAACCAATGCTCTGGTGGTCATGGCTGGCGATGAACATACCCAGAAAATCAGGAACCTGATTCAGGAACTGGATAAAGAAACTCCCAAGGGAAACGAAAAACTCCGGGTCTATTATCTGGATAACGCCAAGGCTGAGGACCTGGTCAAGGTGCTTCAGG
>JBAXVB010000517.1:0-3154 GCA_037129415.1 Deltaproteobacteria bacterium | reverse complement strand
CGGTTATTTCTCCGGGACCGATATACCGAAGGATGGTCTCTTTTCCCTCTTCATGAAGCTTGATGAGTTTGAGGCGGCCGGTCAGAATAAAAAAGCTTTTATAAGCCGGATCACCCTGGCGAAACAGGATTTCCCCGGACTTGAGGCGGACACGATTCCCCCGGTTCAGAATATCGGCTGCTTGCGGTTCCGTGATACCGGACAAAAAATCGGACTGATGGAAACTGTCTTCGATGATAGCGGTTATATCCAATAAAAATCACTCCGGCGATTGCGACAATTTATTTTGAGACATTTCATGCAAACGGTGTCTTTTTCGCAGCCTTGTCCACCACCTGGCGGACATCACCCAGACATCAGCGCTTTTTAGGATTTTTGGTGGCGCAATCGCATCCGCCTGCTTTCTTTGCAGATGCAATTTTTTCCAGGATGATGGATCGGCCGTTTTCCACATAATCGTTTACAATCCGGCTTTTCGTATAGTTAAAACAATAGCAGACCAACTCGTCGTCCTGGAATTCATGATCATTAAACCGGGTAACATGCATTCTGGTATTTCTCCCTGAGCGATGGCGAAAATCATTTAAATGCTTCTTCCAAGTTCTGCAACATGTAGCTTGACAGAAATAAATTGTCAACAATTCGTAATTGTTGGGTGTTTTCCGCTGTGGTTTGTATCAGTTATAAGCTCCCTCTCTCAGCGGGGGAGGGTTGGGGCGGGGGTCAAAAAATGAAAATTTATGCCCGTTTGCAGTATGGCGTATGAGAACGCAGAGAAAGACACTTGAAATCGGTGATAACCTCGTGTTAAACTTATCCTTAGTCTGAAAATCGTTATGCTGCAGTCACCCTTGGGCTGACATAAGAAGATACCGAAAAACCCGGAACTCCTGTTTATGAAAATACTTTTCCTGAAGCAACAGCCTGTTATATCTCGGCGCTTTGACCCATAAGGATATTAATCATGATCAAATTCCCCTACGGAATGGCTGATTTCAGACAAATCGTCACGCAAGGCTATTTTTATTGTGACCGCACACATGCCATCCCATTGCTGGAGCAGGCCCAATCACAGCTCTTTATCCGCCCTCGCCGTTTTGGCAAGAGCCTGCTCCTGTCCATGCTGGAGAACTACTACGATATTGCCCGCAAAGACGGGTTTAATGCCATATTCGGTCATCTGGCTATCGGCCAACATCCAACCCCCATCCGTAATTCCTACTTCATTCTTCGCCTTGATTTTTCCTGTGTCGATCCCACTGGCAAGTCCGATGATGTAAAGAAGTCACTGTATGATCACATCAACGGGTGTATTTTGGATTTTGCACAGACTTACAGAGCAAAAGGGTTCGATCTCTCAGATATCACAACCGACCGCACCAACGCCTTGTTTTCCATCCAATCCCTGATCTCTTCGACCAAGGCATTCGGCATTCCTGTTTTTCTGCTCATCGACGAGTACGACAACTTCGCCAATACGGTCATGATGCTGCCGACTCTGGACTCACGGGATCGCTACACAGCTCTGGTCCACGATGAAGGCGTGCTTCGAACCTTTTTCAAGATGGTCAAGTCTTCCACAGGCGGCGTCATGTTCGACCGGGTATTCATCACCGGAGTTTCGCCGGTGGTGCTGAGCGATATCACGAGCGGATACAACATTGCCGAAGATATTTTTTTCGAGCCTGAGTTTGGAGATTTATGTGGATTTCGAGAGCAGGAGGTGGAAAAGGCCCTGAGCGACATTGCATCGGGCTGCGGGCTGGGAGAGGAAAAGGCATCCGAGGCTCTGAAGATGATGCGCACCTATTACAACGGCTACAATTTCGTTCCCCGCGGTCATGTTGTAGTTTACAACCCCACCCTTTGCCTCTATTTTTTCAAGCAGTTTCAGAAGCGATGCGCCTACCCGAACGAGATGCTTGATGCCAACCTGGCCGTGGACGACTCCAAACTGGAATACACAGCCAACCTGCCTGGAGGGCGGGACATGGTTTTTACCCTGGCTGAAAGGAATGCGTCGGTCACGGCGCCCAGGGTGATCAAGCGATTTGGGTTGAACGAAATGCTCTCCAACCATTCCAAAGACAAGACTTTCATCGCCTCATTTCTCTACTATTTCGGCGTACTCACCCTGACAGGCGAGACGGAAAAATTGCAGCTCATCCTCAAGGTTCCCAACCTGGTCATACATAGCCTGTATGTAGAGCGTGTGCAGCGCATGATGCTTCCTGATCCGGTGATCCGGGATCGGGGCAGACTGGCGGCGGAAAAGGTTTATCAGGAGGGAGACATCGAACCGGTCTGCGCATTTGTGCAGGATCATCTTTTTGGAGTGTTCAAGAACCGCGACTACGCCCAGGCCAACGAACTGACGGTCAAGACCGCCTTTTTGGCCCTTCTCTATAACGACATCCTGTACATCATGGATTCAGAACCGGAACTTAAGCGTCGGTATGCGGACCTGACCATGATCATACGGCCGGACATGCGGCATGGCAAGATATTCGATGTGCTGATCGAGTTTAAATTCCTGAGTCTGAAGCAACTGGGCCTGAGCGGAGAAGCGATATTGTCCATGTCCCTTGCCGAATCTCATGCCCTGCCCCTGGTTAGACAGGCAATGGATGAGGGAAGAGCCCAGGTAATGGACTACGGACGCCGGCTTGCGGACAGATATCGGAACTTGCTGCTAAAGAAGTTCGTGGTCACGGCCCTGGGGTTTGAGCGTATCTGTTTCCTTAACGCGGATGTCCTGGAGGAAATCAACACCGTATAACTTCACTATAATTGTATCATTCTTAAATTTCATCGAACAATCACAACTAAAATCGAAAGGATTCCCCCCTTTGGAAAAGGGGGGCCAGGGGGGATTTAGGAGGCTATCCACCTGAAAAATCCCCCTCGATCCCCCTTTTCCAAAGGGGGAAGTATCATTTTCATATATGGGGTGATCGAATTTAAGAAAGATACCTTTCTTCCTTACGGAAAGAGAACGGATATTCGGAAACTCCTGAAGAATGCGTTCAATTTGTGAAAATCTGGGGGCATCCTTGATATTACCTCAAAGACAGCAGCGGATATTCGAGCATTTGGTATGCAACCATATTGGGCTTGACAACGCCAAATTGCAGTGTATATTGGCGTTATGTTC
>JBAXVB010000516.1:0-3159 GCA_037129415.1 Deltaproteobacteria bacterium | reverse complement strand
CCAAGAAACTCATGCCAATCCATAACTGACAGATTCAATTTTTTGGCAATGGACATATCATCTTTTGCAGTCATGAGGCACCTCCTGATAACCGGCATCACCAGGTTCAAGAACATCACTCAAATCAATGAAGCTATCTGGATGGTTTGGTACTTCTTCATCAACCGGCTCAAGAATATCTTCTTCTTCATCAACAGATTCGAGCACATCAAGCAGGTTAATGAAAATCAGATTGTTCCGGCAATCCATTCCGTAATTCACAAGGGAACAGGTGTTGCAAGCTCCGTTATTTTGGCTGCAATAGGTTGGTGGATTACAAACTGGTGGGTTATGGGATAAGCTTTTTGACATGTTGCACCTCCAAAAGAAATCGCGCCGTAGCCCCCCTGTGTTCTCAAGAACACCCCCGTCCTTTCGGATACGGTGAGGCATAGCGCGTTAATTTTGAAGCAGTTAAAACAAAAACACCAGATTAACGGACTGGCTGCCGCTTGAGAATTTAGGGTGTTTTTTGATTAACATGACGGGAAGTGACGGTCAAGGATTATTTTGGGATATGTTTTGATGGATAAAACAATTGCTCACCAATAGTGCCCCCATTATCTTTCCCCAGAGTACCACCTCATGAGAACCCAGAATCGCACATCTGGCTGCCATTTCTCTGGTTCCGGGAAAAAACAACACCATTGACGGCCCCGCCTGAATGATTTCAACACGGCTGTCCTGGTGTTTCCTCGAATGGATTTATGCGACAGGAAAATCAGAATTATCTGGTTAATACGGTGGCGGTTGCCGATGTCCCGGTGGTACATGCGACAGTATGGAATGGCTTCGTTTGGTAATTTGGGGATTATGGCTTTTTGGCAAATCGCCGTATAACCCTGATTGCAAGCCGTTTGTCGGTTTCGCCGTCAAGTTCCCGATAATATCTGAGAAGTGTTTTTTCGTCGGGGCTTGGATACTGTACTGATTCATCACCTTGTGCGGAATCAGTACATGAAAAGAACAATGTAACAGGTATATCCAGCGCCTTGGCGACACGTTGAACATTCTCAACATTCAACATACTGCCGCCGTTTTCATATCTCTGGATCTGTTGATACGAGACACCTACCTTTTCTGATAAATGTTCCTGCGAAAGCCCGAGTTCCTTCCTGCGACTCCTGATGATTGCCCCTATTTCCCTGGTTGTCACGAAGTTTGTTTTTGACATGGCTGCATAGTAACAAAGTCGCCATTGTCAAAAAACCGCATATATTGATAGTGATTTTGATTGATAAATACACTTAATAAGTGTACTTGTTACGGACTACATCACACGTTGGAGGTGTAATGAGCGAGTATGGCATATCTCTGGATTGACAGGAAGCCTGCCGCCCAAACAAGTAACTTTAAAAGGGAGCCGGTACATGTCCGAAGAGCAAGCGAAGTACGGGCATACTTTCGATGGCAGTGATCAAGTAAAATCATATATCAAGAAATTGGATGGATATCTCACCATTGATCTGCCGGTAATAGATAGGCATCTCGACATTACTTATAACTATGTAAAGCATTTACAGACAGTTGAGAATTTGGAAAATGAAAGAAGGGAACTTGACGATAAAGCATTATGGAGTTTAGTCGCGTCACCGGAAGCTTATAATGAAAGTATCTCGGGGGTAATCCAAAAAGCAGAAAAACTGATTGCGAAATTGGAAAACCTGCAACGGTCGGGATTAAAATAACGAGACGTTATGAATTTCCCGCAAAGAATCGTATCTGGTGGACAGTCAGGCATTGTCAGGGCAGGTCTTGATGCTACCTTCGAAGCTGTTATCCGATGATTATTCGACGATTCGTTATTAAATTCATTTTCTTCTCATTGGTATTCCTTCCGATTTTGTTTCTCAATCAAGCATGCGCGAGAAATACAATTTCTGGAAAAGTTGTCTCTGTAACTGATGGTGACACCATCACAGTTCTGGACAGCAGTAACACTCAGCATAAAATAAGGATTTATGGCGTGGATTGTCCGGAAAGTCATCAGGATTACGGGCAGAAGGCAAAACAATTCACATCTGATCTGGTATTCGGGAAAACAGTTGAAATCAAAATTATGGATACTGACAGGTATGGCCGCACGGTTGGGATAGTCAATATTGATTCAAAATCACTCAATGCAGAATTGATTATAAATGGTATGGCTTGGTTTTATGGCCAATACTGCAAAGAATCATTCTGTCCTCAATGGAACCAATACCAGGAAGAAGCCAAAAACAGGAAGATCGGCTTATGGTCAATGCAGAACCCGATACCGCCGTGGGAATTCCGGCATGGATCATCAAAGATGGATCCGAATCCAACAACAACCACCCAAAACGCTGGGGCCTATCACGGCAACAGCAAGTCCATGGTATTCCATTCATCAAAATGCAAATTTTATGACTGCAAAAACTGTACTGCGGTTTTTCCTGACCGGGACATGGCGATAAAGACAGGATTTAGGCCGTGTGGAGAATGTAAGCCGTGAATCCTTTTGCAATCAATAAAATGATGAAGCTGTGGTGGCGCTGAGTAGCCCGGCATCCAAAACAAGAAACAATTCCCCTTTGTCCTGACTGGTTGTACTCGTTTGTTTTCCGGTGTACGGCATCACTCCTGCCTGAACGCCCCGCCTTGCGCCCCCTGGCTTCGCCTTATCTCAACTTGGTGTATGTCATCCCAGAAATAACTCGGACTTGATGCTTTGAAACATAGTTCATGATCCGGTTTCAGTACCCAGCGAAGTATTCCGATCTTCAGGTCGGCGTTTCAGGTGGATCTGGACCCGACGCACATTGTTCCGGAATTGTGGCCGGAACCACCTGGATAATTTCAGCCTGATTTCTGAATGGGGAAGTAGGTCCTTTCAATGACAGCCCCCTGTAGTCGCGCTGGTAATGACTTCGGGCAGTGGCGCACTGGTTTGTATGGGTCGAAAAGAGTCACCTCCCACCCAGGGTTACCTATCCGGAATGTGTTAATTCGTTTGACATACATGGCAGTTTAATCATAGGGTAACTTTTGGAAGAATGGGTCAGGAGAATCAATGATACCATTCGTATCGTTAAATGTGGCCGGTATCAAGGATAATGCAAGTAAGAATAATTCAAAAAAACAAGAAGATGCAGGTTTGAT
>JBAXVB010000515.1:0-3168 GCA_037129415.1 Deltaproteobacteria bacterium | reverse complement strand
ATCTTTACTACCGATCATCATTTTGAACAGGCAGGCTTCACGATTTTATTGAAAATCTTGCGGATGTCATCCCGCCCCGTTCCCATTGGAACTTGCCACACTTGATTTTTGTTTGTTATCACTTTTAGGAGGATGAATATGAATCTTGACTTCTGCGCTGAATACACAAAAAAATTGATGCCGCCGGAAAAGGCTGTGTCACTTATCCCCAAACGGGGCAATTTAGCCCTCGGACTTGCCGCCAATGGGCCGCCTGCACTTTGCACCGCCCTTGCGGAACGAGCCCGCAGCGGTAAAAACATAAGCCTGAATGTACACTATCAAGTCGCCGCGGCTCCCGTTGCGCCCATTTTTGACCTTGAACTCATGGATCGTCTGCACCTGCATTCCAATTTTTTGTCCGACCTGGACCGAAAGCTTATGAGGGAAGCAGGCAATTTGAGTATCATAGACCATACCCCTTGTTATTTGTGGCAACTTCCCCGCATCTATACGGAGTACATCCACATGGATGTACTCATGATTACTGTTTCACCGATGGATCGCCACGGCTATTTCAGTCTTGGAACCAGCAATGACTATTCTTCATCTGTTGCTCGCGATTGCGACATGCTTCTGGTGGAAGTCAACGAGAACATGCCCCGTGTCTTTGGAGACAATCAAATCCATGTGTCAAAGGTCACGGCGATCGTTGAAAATCATCAGCCTATCAATGAATTGCCAGATCGGCCTGCCACTCAATTGGACGAAGTCATAGGTCGGCGCATAGCGGAAATGGTTCCGGACAGAGCCACGTTGCAGTTGGGCATTGGCGGCATTCCCAACGCCTGCGCCAGGTTCATGACCGACCATAAAGACCTTGGAATTCACACGGAAATGCTCACCAGCGGCATAGTGGGTCTTTATGAAAGTGGAGCGTTGACCAACAAATACAAGGAAATTCACCGTCACAAGACCGTTTTCACTTTGTGTTGGGGCAACAAAAAGCTGTATGATTTTATCCATGACAATCCCTCCGTGGAAAGCTATCCGGCCAGTCACATAAACGACCCTTATGTCATTGCCATGAACGATAGGGCGGTTTCCATAAATTCCGCTGTGGAAATGGATCTTTTTGGTCAGGTAAATTCGGAGTTCGTGGGAGGCCACGAATTCAGCGGAGTTGGGGGGCAGCGGGACTTTATGAGTGGAGCGTTTCGATCTAAGGGCGGCTTGGCCTTTTTGGCCTTCTACTCGACGGCGAAAAACGGAACCATATCCAAAATAGTTCCGAGAATTAACGGAATTCTCTCCGAGACGCGAATGGAACCCATGTGGGTAGTGACCGAGCATGGGATATGCAACCTCAAGGGTAAATCCATAAGCGAACGGGCGCTTGCCATGATTGATCTCGCCGATCCCAGGTTTAAGGACGACTTGCTCCGCGAAGCCAAACGCATGAACCTTGTCAGGTAGTTGTTTCCATCCGGAAGCGGTGCTTCTCTCCTCACCTGGGACTGGAGGAGTATAAGGTGCTTGTCTTGACTGGCCGCTTCCGGATTTTGTCCAGATGATTTTGTTTTATCGTTAGTTAACTATTTTGTTTTAAAAAATGGAGGTCGTTATGTCTCTTGTGATGAGTGAGTTCAATCAGGAAATTGGAATAATAACGCTGAACAATCCAGAAAAAAGAAATTGCCTAAGTCATGCCTTGATACAAGATTTTCTTGCAGCACTTGACAATTTCGGGCAGTCAGGAGTCCGGGTTGTCATTCTGCGTGCTATGGCGGGAACAAAGGTATGGAGTGCAGGTCATGATGTGAGCGAACTTCCCAAACCCGGTCGTGATCCTCTCCCTTACAATAGTCCTTTCGAGCAACTGCTACGTCGCGTCCAGGACTACCCGGACCCGGTTATCGCCATGGTTGAGGGCGGTGTGTGGGGCGGCGCCTGTGATCTGGCTCTCTCATGTGACATGCTGGTTGGCTGCGAGACGGCTTCATTTGCCATGACACCCGCCAAGATCGGCATTCCGTACAATCCGTCCGGCATGATTCACTTCATTAATGTCATCGGATTAAACAAAGCCAAAGAAATGTTTTTCACGGCGGCACCCCTGACTGCTTCTGAATCTCTAAACGCCGGTATCTTGAATCATCTTGTGGCGGTCGGAGAGTTGGAATCTTTCACGAGAGAGCTTGCCGGAAAAATGGTAAAGAATTCGCCCCTCGCCATTCGTGCACTCAAACAAGAATTTCGCCTGCTTTCCAAAGGGCATCCCATTGATGCTGAGACATTCGAGAAGATCGGAGCAATTCGACGCAGTGTATATGACAGCAAAGATTACTGTGAGGGTATTCTGGCCTTTCATGAAAAACGCCCCCCACGATTTCGAGGCGAGTAACAACATTCAGACCAGTTGACAATTTCTAAGAGTTCACAGTTCTTAGGCAACTCAACTAAACAACCACCAGCTGAAAGCTGGTGGGTTCAAATTAAGTGCTGAAAGCACGGATACGGGTCGAAAGACCCGTCTGTCATTCTTCCACTTTTATTCGTTCATGTGGAGTTGGATCAAAATGATGCTCAAGATAACTCTTTATCATTTTATTGGTTTGAAACCGGAACGCCAACGTTTTTGATTAAGCTGCTACTGAAGAGACAATATCCAATCCCCAAATCAACTGCTGGGCAGTTTCGATGTCCAACAGATTGAAGTGGAAACCTTATTGTTTCAAACCGGTTATCTGACCATCGGCAGTGTTAGAAAGGTTTTCGACTTCACAGCCCTTGGACTGGATGTCACGGCAGAGGACCTTGTATTCGTGAATCAAAAGATTGGTTACCTTGTGGCCTTATACGCCTTGCTCTGAATGGCTTCCTCAAGAGCTGCCAGAACATCCTGGCACTGTACCGTGGCTTTGCGTTTTTGACCAAGGGATAAGGCAAGGGATCGGACATTGCTGTTCTGGCGAGAGAGCTTCACCACTTCCGTGTTGATCATCCAGAACTCCATATATGCTGACTTCGCCGCTTCAAGCAGCGGCTTGTCCGCTGGATTCAACAAAACCGACAGGGCATCCAGGGACTGATTGATCAGCGCATTCTCCGTTTGGATTGATGTCTCAATTTCGTCCATTTTCTCTTCCCGACTCTCGGCAATATGGGGAGATTGCAGCGCATGAATCT
>JBAXVB010000514.1:0-3168 GCA_037129415.1 Deltaproteobacteria bacterium | reverse complement strand
ACCTTATCAATCTTGGTCTCTATGATCTGATGAACAGGGCGTTGCAGGAGACGGGCCTGGATATTGAGGAAATCATCAATCATGAGGTTGAACCTGGTCTGGGAAACGGCGGCTTGGGCCGTCTGGCCGCCTGTTATCTGGACTCCCTGGCAACCCTTCAGGTGCCGGCTATCGGCTACGGCATCCGCTACGAGTACGGTATGTTCAACCAGGAAATCATCGACGGCTGGCAGCGGGAATCCAGTGACCGGTGGCTGCACCAGGGAAATCCATGGGAGATCAAGAAACCGGATGTTACCTACCATGTGAAATTCGGCGGTCATACCGAGTCTTACTCGGATGAACAAGGCCATGTCCGGGTGCGGTGGATTCCGGGACGGGTGGTCAATGGCGTGGCCTACGACACGCCGGTGCCTGGATACCGGGTGAACACCGTCAATTTTCTGCGGCTATGGAGTGCCGTGGCTCCCCAGTCCTTTGACTTTGAAGACTTCAACAGAGGGGATTATTTCGGTGCCGTAGAGGACAAGGTTCGCGACGAAAACATTACCAAGGTCCTTTATCCCAATGATGAGCAGTTCCAGGGCAAGGAGCTGCGCTTGAAACAGCAGTATTTTTTCGTCTCGTGTTCCCTGCAGAATATGATTGGGATATATTTGATAGAAAACGACAGCTTAGATAACTTCCATGAGGATGGTTTTTCGGTTCAGCTCAATGACACCCATCCGTCCATCTCTGTTGCGGAACTGATGCGTCTTTTGGTGGATGAGCATTTTATGGACTGGGACCGAGCCTGGGATATTACCACCCGGACCCTCGCATATACAAACCACACCCTTTTGCCCGAAGCCATGGAAAAATGGCCCTTGAATCTCTTCAGCGCATTGCTGCCAAGACATCTTGAAATCATTTACGAGATCAACTATCGCTTTATGGACGAGGTTCGCGCCCGGTTTCCCGGCGATGACGATCGGGCAAGACGGCTGTCGATCATTGATGAAAGCGGTGAAAAATACGTACGCATGGCCAATCTTGCATGCGTCGGCAGTTACGCTATCAACGGGGTGGCTCAGTTGCACACGGAATTGCTCAAAGCGCATACGCTTGGTGATTTTAACCTTATGTGGCCAGGTAAAATCAGCAACAAAACCAACGGGGTCACCCCTCGCCGCTGGATGATGCTCAGCAATCCAGGGCTATCTCAGTTGTTGACGGATGCCATTGGCGAGGGGTGGGTCACTAATCTGGAGGAATTGAAAAAACTCGAAAAGCTGGCCGATGATGCCGGGTTTAGAGATGTATGGCAAAAAGTCAAAGCCGACAACAAGCAGGCGGTGTCCAATTATGCACACAAAATGTACGACACGGCGGTGGATCCGGCCTCCATGTTTGATGTCCAGGTCAAGCGAATTCATGAGTACAAACGCCAGCACCTGAATGTTTTGCACATCATCACGCTCTACAATCGCCTCAAAGCGAATCCGAACCTGGACATCACGCCCCGTTCCTTTGTTTTTGGCGGAAAAGCGGCTCCCGGATATTTCATGGCCAAGCTCATAATCAAGCTAATAAATTCAGTGGCGGAGGTGGTAAACCACGACCCCGACGTTCGCGGAAGATTAAAGGTTTACTTCATTCCCAACTACAATGTCAAAATCGGGCATGTGGTTTACCCTATGGCCGATCTTTCCGAGCAGATATCTACTGCCGGGATGGAAGCCTCCGGCACGGGCAATATGAAATTTTCCATGAACGGCGCTCTGACCATCGGCACTCTTGACGGCGCTAATATTGAAATCCGCGAAGAAACGGGCGAAGAAAATTTCTTTCTTTTTGGCCTGACGGCTGAAGAGGTGATCAAGCTGAAGACCACTGGCTATGATCCCATGGCATTCTATGAGCGCAATGATGAGTTGCGGAGCGTCATCGATCTGATCCGTTCCGGACATTTCTCTAACGGTGATCGGGAGTTGTTCAGACCGCTGGTCGCTTCCATGCTTTATAGTGATCCCTACCTGCTTTTGGCCGATTACGATTCCTATATTGCTTGTCAGGAGCAGGTCAGCCGGGCCTTTCAGAACAAAGACCGGTGGGCCAGGATGTCCATTTTAACAGTGGCCCGGATGGGCAAATTCTCCTCCGACCGATCCATCCTGGAATACTGCCGTGATATATGGAATGTTAGTCAGCAGCCAATTGAACTGAAATGGTTAGGGATGCCGAAAGAAGGGATCATCTTTCGATCTCCCAAATAAACAAATGAAATCCAGTTTAATCCTTTAGTTATAGCATTTACAATTTAATTTTTTATTCTATAACTTACAATCTAATTCTTTGTCAGGGTAAACTTGTTCCTAACGCAAGTATCTGATTTATGTTATTGGATAAAATTCCACTATTTATACTAAAGCCTGTTTCATATGACATTACTGTTAAATAGTGTCTGAACGGAAACCCCCTATCCATTTAATAATAAAGGACATAGTGCTTGATTTTGAAAACGTAGATTTAGTGGTTTTTAGTGGCTATTCTTACTTTTATAATTTCCGAAAAATTAGATATGTGTAAAATCATTATGTTAGTGTTTGGCATTGGTTTTGCTTGTTAAGAATTTTCATTTCAAAAAAACGTGAATATCATAAATATTATCGTATTGTTAAGGGGTTTCCGTTCAGACACTAAATATACAAAAAAACATCAGCATCTTCAGCATCAATATAATTTTCACTATTACATATGGTAATTGCAATAGAAAATTACCGCAAAGTCATATGAAACATGCTTTAATCGGAACAAAATTACCGTGAATTCCTTATTTATTAGCAATTTATTCTTGATTCCAATTCAAAAAACTTGTTGACAATATTTATGTTATAATATACGCATACGAAAATTAAAAGATGTGATGCTATATTTTAGATGGTATCCAACGTATAATCAATTGTTAGGCAAAACTTAAAACGCAGACTGTGTCCCTTCAACGGCTCAGAGCTGGTTCATACCGTTCGCTTGTGTTTTTTACCGAAATGTGATATTAGGTAAAGTTATCCCAAACAAAACAGCCGTTCAAAGCTCCTAACCATCTGTTGCACCTGACTTCGCAGGTGAACATTGTGTTAGGCTTTTCAAAAAGATTGTATTTGTAAGAATAAAACGGGGTGTTGAAAA
>JBAXVB010000513.1:0-3170 GCA_037129415.1 Deltaproteobacteria bacterium | reverse complement strand
GCAGAGTTCATCCAGTCCGCAGCGCTTCGGGTGGCCAGATCTTCAGGGGTTGTTCCATGCCCTTTCAGCCGGGGAACATAGACCCACCAGCCTTTGTCTGCAAGATATTCCGCAAGTCCGTCAAGTTCCATCGGAGCAGCCATATAGCCGTGAAACAGAACAATCCCCATCTTGTTTGATCTTCCTTTTTTCAGTATGGGCTGACCCACTGATTTGTCTTTGGATTCTCCTTCAATGTAAAATACATCATAGTCGCGCACATAATCGGACAAGGCTTTGTCCAGCAATAGCCGGGTAATGCGGCGACATATCCAGAACGCCGGTTGCCATGCAAGCCAGCGAATGCTGCGCTGAAGCCTGACCAGCGGTTCGGTTTCATTTACCATAACCGCGATTGGGTTGTCGATCCGAACCCGATGAAAATTCAAAACACGGGGAATCGTTGATGACAGTTTTATCAGATCGTTGTCTTTCCGGATCAAAACTCTTCTTTCAACAGCGACTTCGATAAAATCCTGAAATCGATGATAATTGTCATCAGTGATGAGGTGTATCTGATTTTCGGCCAAGCTCTTATGTATAAATGATCCGGAAGGGCCTATCTTCTGGGTGACTGCCAAAAATACCCGTCGTCTCAGGTCAAAGGAATCAATTCGTTTAAATGGAATTTTGTTCAGCATTGCGGCGAAAAGATGGTCCGGATTCACAGTTGTCATGCTGTAAATGGCCGTCATGTATTGATGCATGATGTTCCATGCCTGTTTTCGCATGGTCCGCAGTGATGAAATGGGGTCATCAAAATCAAACGTACGGATGGCGGAAATATCACGTTCAATGGCCGAGGCCGTCAGACAGTCCTGAATGGGAATTGCAGCGCCAAAGCGGATGTCAATATCCACGCCGGACAGCAGCATGGCGCCTTCAGTCTTGATTTCATCCATCATGCGATCCGATGGATGATCCACCAGAAATTGAGCAAGGCGGCTCAGCGTATTCTCTCTGGCCCGCATGGGATAATAGGTGATATTGACTGGGACAATAACAGTGCGGGTTGCCTTCAGCAATTCGATATCCTCTACCTGAAACAGGGACATCAGCCTCCGGGCTTCATACGGAAGGGTTTCCGCCAGGTTGATGATCCGCTGACGGTAGAACTCGGTTCGAAGCGCAAGAGTTGCCGCTCCGGTATGCGGCGGGTGCTTGCCACCTGCATAAGAGAGCATGAACTGGCCTTTTTCAACCAGTTTCTTGTTTTTGACCATCAAGCCTTCCGGGTAGATGATCCAGGATGCCTCTCCGGTCAAAAGGCTTTTGACCATGAGCATGTCCCTGTCCGGACTTCGGGTTGAAACCACTCCGACAGCATTCAGGTAATCTCCGAGAGCGCCTTTGAACAGGTCGGCATCTCCAAGGGACCAGACGGGTTTTTTGCCGGTAAGATAATAAATGTGATAGGGAAGAAACAGGGTTTCCATTCGGGTGAAATGATTGATGACAAAAATCAGCGATCCATGCGGAATATTGGCCTCGCCATGAAGATGGATTTTGGCTTTTGAAAACAGCGAAAGGGTTTTGATGGCAAGTCCGGTTGATTTGTATGCAAAGCGATTCATGGTTTCCCCTGTTTTTCAGTGATTTCTGCGTTCTTCCCTGTTGACACCCTCTTCAAATGTTACTAAATTAGCGATTATTTATAAAAAAATAAAGATATTTCCGGAGGTTCATGGTGTACTCGAAGATATTGATTCTGCGGTTTCCCAAGACCGAGGTCCGAAAACCCATTGTTTGTTACCTGGTCAAAGACTACGATTTGATTTTTAACATTCTGAATGCAACCATTCTTCCACGAAAAGAAGGTGTTATGGTTTTGGAGCTGTCCGGAACCAGAAAAAATTTCAAGGAAGGAATCAGGTTTTTAAAATCTCAGGGGGTACAGGTTCAAAACGCCTCGCAGGAAGTCAAACGCGATACGAACAAATGTACCCAGTGCGGAGCCTGCACTGCTGTTTGTCCAACGGGAGCGCTTTATATCGTGCGTCCAGAGATGGCCGTGGAATTTGACGAAACCAAATGCAGCGTGTGCGAAATCTGTATCTCGGCCTGTCCCTCCCGGGCCATGGCTGCCCGGCCCACCGCCCAGACTTTTTTTGAATGAAGCAGATGATAGCCGTTGCTTTAAGCGGCGGCATTGATTCCCTGATCGCCGCAAAACTCCTGATTCAGCAGGGGCATTCGGTGGTCGGGATTCATTTTGTCACCGGTTACGAAACCAGTAACAATTCCTCCCCTCAAGAGCTGGTGGAACTGCTCTCTTCCCGGCTTGGCATTGACGTTTATCTGACGGACGCGGTTCAGCCGTTCCAGGAAAATGTTGTCAACTATTTTGTCCGGACGTATTTGTCGGGACTCACACCCAATCCCTGCATGGTCTGTAACCCCCTGATCAAGTTCGGAACCGTTCTAAACTACGCTAAGGGCCTGGGCGCATCCTTTCTGGCGACCGGTCATTACGCCAGGATTACGCTGGATTCGGATGGAACCTTGCACCTGTTGAAGGGTATAGATCCGATGAAGGACCAGTCCTATTTTCTGTCCCGAATGACACAGACACAACTATCCCATGCCAGCTTTCCGTTGGGCGATATGACCAAATCCCGGGTGATTCAACTGGCCCATGATCTGAAAATTCAGCCGGTACATCACGGTGAAAGCCAGGATATCTGCTTTATCAATGGCCGTACTTACGGCGAATTTCTGACGAATCAGGAAGGATTTGTTTCACCATCCGGGCCTATCGTAACAATTGCTGGAAAAGTCATTGGCAAGCATCCGGGGCTGCATCTGTTCACCATCGGCCAGCGCCGAGGCATTAACTGTCCAGCAGCACTGCCCTATTATGTGGTCCGGTTAGACAGAAATACCAATACGCTGGTGGTGGGATTTAAATCCGATTTGCTAACTTCATCCTGCAGAGTTAGCGATATCAACTGGATCGTTGGACCGCCGGAGTTTCCTGCAAGGGTACATATCCGGGTCAGGTACCGGTCTCAAGCGGTTTGTTCAACGTTGTTTCCCATGGATCGTGATGGGGTGATTGTTGTGTTTGACATTCCCCAGTCGTCGGTTACGCCAGGGCAGGGAGCTGTTTTTTATCGGGAGGACAGTGAGGT
>JBAXVB010000512.1:0-3173 GCA_037129415.1 Deltaproteobacteria bacterium | reverse complement strand
TTCTGAAAAATCGGAATTTTTTTGGGATTGAACTTCGATATGGATCAGAATCCATGAACAAAAAACTCCATGAACTGGGGGAAAAAGAATTCGATTATCTGTTTCCACGGGGTGTCATACGTTTGTTTCTTTTCAATCATGATCACTATAGCTTTCAAGATAAAGATTTTGGGTGCGTTATCGAAATATTCCAAACAGAGATTGCTTATCAGGAGCTGAATTCGCGCAGGGATGGTTTTATGTTTCTTTTTTCATCTGCTTTGCCATCCCCGGAACAAGACTGCATCCATTTTTCGGCATCCTTCATTTCTCGCTTTACACTTTCATCATTCACGAATGCTTCCGGCGGGAGTATGCGGGAATGAAAAAAACCGGCCATATACAACACATACCCCTGCTGAATATACCGGTTTATTTCCGAAGGTAAAATTATAACCGTTCACTATCTTCTCAGCCCTCAGCCATCCCACATTTCCGTCCTCTGTCCTCCGCCCTAATACGCCCCTTTCCCCTTGATCATACAACCAACCGTCTTCAAGATAATCTTCATATCCAGCCAAAAAGATCGGTTAAGCACATACCATGTATCCAGGGCCACGCGTACATCATGTAAACCGAGCAGTGGATAAATAAAAAGCGCTGTAATCCCACTGTCCACTATACGCAGGATGACTACAAGCCAGGAGGTGGACTCGCGCAGGGATGGTTTTATTTTAGAGAACATAATGGATGATATCCTTTTGGTTCAATCCGGCCCGGAATCATGCCATAAACGAATTCAATCTACCTTCTGCTTTTGATATTCCCAATCCACCCGTTTCTTTTTTCAACTGTTTCACGAATTTACCGACTTGTTTTAAGTGACATCTCTGCCAAGAAACCAGAAATACCTATGGATTTACAATTGAAGCGACCAGTTTATCGATATTAAAATGATCCATAACATACTTTTCAGCCCGGGCAAGAGTATATCAATAAACGTCCCCGGTTCCTCATTACATCACAATTTCGACACGTATGCCCTCGTAATGAACTCTCGGTGCTCTCTGTTTGCCGTGGTGTTCGAATTCAATAAAATCCATATCCACAAGCGTATTCACATCTTCTTGGACGCTGTTTAAATCCCGCTTAACGATTGCCGCCAGTTCCTTAAGTGAAGACGGCGCGCTTTTCCGAATAGATCTCAGGAGTTCATACCTCTGAGGTGTAAGTATTTTGTTAAAGGTCTCTATATTGGCAAAGTAACAAGCTGAAACAGGGTGAGCCTTTCGTCCCTGAGCGATCGAGTGCATGGCTTCCGCCGCATCCTGCATGGCCTCTTCAGAGCTCTTTATCCCAATGGTTTTAAATTTCACTTTCATAGCATCCCTCTCTTTATCCCCACATATCAGCATCTTTCGTCCACTTGGAAGGGAACCAAGTTGTAATCATACCAGGTTACTTTAAGGTTTTGAAGGATTTGATTCAACAAAAGCCACTTATGATATAAAGATGCATAAAAAGATTAAAAATAATTGGCGGAACGATTACCACGAATATATCTATTTTTCCGGGAATCTTTTTTGCTTCCTTTAAAAAATGTCGACAGTACCAGGCCTCCAGCAGCAACCGTCTTAAATCTGTTTTGGGTAGGTGATGTTCAAACCACCCCTCAATATGTCAGCGCCGGAAATGGTTTCAAGGGAAAATTCAGGCCGCCATGCAGGATAAAAAGGATAGGAACATATCACAGTTACTTCATGTTCATTTTCAACCAGTTTTCTGACCAAAAACGTATCGTATTTGCCCGTAGAAATTAGCTCCGGATAAAAAAATGGAGATGCGATAAGTATTTTTTGGCCGCTGTTATTGTTCATGTGTTGCTGCGCTCGTTAAACTTTTCCGTTGATTAATTAAATCAAATCGTATATACAATAAACATGATTTACGAATGGGATGAAACCAAACGTCTGACAAACATCGAAAAGCACGGATATGATCTTTCTTACGGCGATCTTGTGTACGAGTCACTCGACAAGGTTACATCTGAAAGTCATCATTCGCATGAACATCAATGGTGCGATGTCGCCATGATTGAGGGCGAACTCATGGCCCTGACTCTCACCTATACCGTTCGAGGTAATGCTGTTCGCTTTATCTCGCTGCGTAAAGCCAGTCGCAAGGAAAGGAGACACTACTTATGGGCAAAATCGTTAGAATGACATCTGAAGAAATCAAAGCCATGCGTGCCGCAGGCGGCGACATGACTGACTGGGAACGCGTCCGCAACTTAACCGAAGAAGAAGTTGAACGAATGGCAATGGAAGACCCTGACAATTTTCTGAAAACTGATGAAGACTTGGCGCGAGTCACAGTCCATCGTCCAGGACTCCGTGGACCACAAAAAGCTCCTACAAAAAAATCATTAGCAATTCGACTTTCGCCTGATGTAGTTGAATACTTCAAGGCAACAGGGGCTGGCTGGCAATCACGCATTGACTCCGCCCTTCGTGACTGGATGTCCGGACATCCGACGAAACAGGTCTGACTCATGTAGTTTCAAATGAATTATGTACTTCGGTAAAAATTGAATGGCTATTGGGGATCAACCCAGTTTTCAATGCGCACGCTGACTACATCATGTAAACCGAGCCGTGGATAAATAAAAAGCGCTGTAATCCCACTGCCCACCAGACGCAGGATGACTACCAGCCATGAGCTGGACTCGCGCAGGGATGGTTTGAATTGAGGCCAATTTTTTTTCATGTTGTTAAAGACAAAAGGGATGTGTATTCCCACGTATTTCCCTGGTCAGTAAATGTATCTTGGTCAACCGTCCCGGTTGAGAAGGTGAAGCGGAATTTCAATCTGCTCTTTGTTGAGTATTTTGTTTACAATCTCGATATCCAGGTTCGTCAGACGCGCAATTTCCTGCCCGGTCAGGTTATTCTTTTTCATATTCTGGATCAGGTTTACACAGATATTATAGGCGCCTTCCTTCTGGCCTTCCTTCCTGCCCATTCTTTCAGCACTGGTTATATATGGCATTTTTTTCTCCTTTTCAAATTCCCTTAAATCTTCAAGGAAGATTTTCTCAAGCGCGTCCGGCAAGGCCAATACCCAGTCTATAAACGCGTAGAGATTCAAAACCCCTGTTCTTGAATAGCCTTTTTGATACAAGAGCTTTGTCAGTC
>JBAXVB010000511.1:0-3174 GCA_037129415.1 Deltaproteobacteria bacterium | reverse complement strand
TTAGTTGTGATTAGCGGGCACAAGAGCGTTCGATGAAATTTAAGAATGATACCTTTATTTGAAATGAAGGGGGCAGGCAGGGTCAACCGGCCGGTCGCCTCTATCTACCCCTAACCCTTTCTTTATACTACTGGGGAAGGCGTGTCCTGTCCACCATATCCAGGGTCACACGCAATATCCCTGGGTTTTCCTCAATAAGACGCTTTCGCAAAGTCAGGATATTCACATCGCCGGGAAATTCGTAGAAGGCCGTCTCCATTGGGATATTGACAAAGGACAGGGCAATGTTATACGAATTGGCTATTGACCGAGCATCCTGCATGTCCTTCAGTTTCAGCCAGAGCTTGCCGGTAATGATCCCAATGGATTTTGTTTCCAGGTTGAGGACAACAGGATTAACCTGAACATCCCCGGCCGGTCCTTTTACCATGCGGATGGATGCTTGCTCAGAAGATGATTGCCTGTAAACCGTAAAGAGTCCTTTTCGTTCAATAACATCCTCTGTCGTTTGATCTGTCTGAACTGAGCCAGGATTTTCATTCACGCCAAGTTCCGATTTCCGTCCGTCAGTCTTCTCCGCCCGGAGTGACGGCAGCAAGACGTAAGTCGATCCATCATTTTCAAAGGTTTCTCCCTGGGAAAGAGAGGCGATAAAAGCTTCTCGCAGGGTTGAGTCAAGACTCCATGCGGCTTGCGGAATAAGTACGATTGAACATATAAGCGATAAACCGATCATGAAAAGAATGCCCTTTTCACATACATAGACCACAACTCCATTACAATTTTTTCTGGATATTCTGATTAAATCTGTTATTCCATTCATATTTCACCTCCTAATATCCCAGTATGCGCAATTTGTATAATTTTAGATTTCCCGTTTTTCCCGGCCAACTGTCCAGAACCTTGAGAGTCCAGGTTCCTTTTGATTTTTCGCCATAAAAGGCATTGCTCCCAAGCACCACACCACCGTCCTTGTCCAAACCTGTTTTTACCACACTACGGATGTTCAACAGAATGCTCCTTGTGCCCTGGGGTGAAGTGATTTCAATACCAATCTCGGCAGTATCAGGGTGTTCGATGGCAATCTGAACAAAGAAGTTTTCGATAGTCAGGTTTTCTGGCACTTCAAGGATGCTTAGTACGCCTGAGGCGTTGTTGTCAGGGATTGCCACAGCAGGTACTAACTCGCTGCCGTAAGATTTATCCTGGAGCAGCGGGAGGCTGCCTGCCTGGTATTGTTTCACCATGGCTACGGCAGTATCCACATTTACCGCTCCAAAGCCATACCAGTTGTGAAAATTGTATCCTGCGGCATTGGTTACCCAGCCCTGGCTTGCTTGATAATCCACACCATTGATACCTACATTGACAATTGATTCTGGAGAACTGGGATCGATTTTTCTCGCAGTCTTTGCAAGGATGTGCTTGACATCCCTTCGGGTAAGGTTTGGATTGGTTTGAAGCAGAAGTGCAATGGCTCCGGAGGCGTGGGGGGCCGCCGAAGAAGTGCCATTGAAACAACTGGTATAGTTGCAGATGGGATTATATGTGGGATCTCCGATCTCAAATTTGTTGTTTGGATTAACAAGATCGTTGCGGCTGTATCCTTTGTCAACACCACTTTGATCGGTTGTGATGATGGCCGGAGAAGTTGTACCATATTCACCTCCCGGAGCCGATATCCAAAGGTCTGATCCTGCAGTTGAGTAAGAAGACTTTACGCCCGAGGCATTGAAAGCCCCTACAGTTATCACCTCTGGCCGGGATTTTTCTTCATCTGCCGCAGCATTCTGGCAGGTCAGATATTTACTGCCATAGACCTGTTTTGCGCAGACATAATAATCCGGTTTTGCTGATGTTCCAATGTTGATATCTGCAAATCCATTTCCGGCTGATTTGACATAAATTCCGCCCTTTCCTCCACGAAGGTCGCTTGTACTGGCATAGAGATCTCTCTCTGATGGAGACAGGCTGATGTAAGCATTTGAAGCGCTTCCGTAACTCATATTAAAAACATCAACATTCTTTGAGCGGGGATGGCCACCCATGGACTCAATATAGCTTAACTCTGTCTGGGCTTCAAGAACATTGAACCCTTTAAGAGAAGATCGCGGAGCTACCCCACGGCCGCCTTTACCATTCATTGCCGTGGCGGCGATAATACCGGCAACGCTCGTGCCGTGGTCGCCATCCGTTGCAGTGGATGTGGGATCAGTTGTTTGGTTAACGTAATTATACGAACCGTTGGGAATGACGTTTCCAGAAAGATCTTCATGGGCGATTTCGAGGCCAGTATCAAGGACGGCCATGATCACACCCAGGCCGCTTAATTTATCGGTAAGGGCTTGGGTCATCCTAAGGTCTTCTCCCTGCGTTCCTGCACTTTTGGAAAAAGCTGTCTGTCCCATATTTTGGAGATGCCATTGAAAGGGAAAGAGTGGATCATCAACCAACACCACGGGGGTTACAACAAGTGTCGCCATATCCATTTTCCAGTACAATCCGGTTGGGTCCTGAGGATAAGGCGTATAATTCAAAGTAAAAGCATAATTGTAATCAAGATAGTTCGCGCAGCAAATCTTTATGGCCAAATCGTTACCCGTATAAATACAACCTCCAGAGCCAGATTGAATTTGCTTGAACGTTAAAATATCCATTTTCCAGAATAAACCAGAACTATCCTGAATATAATTGAGCTTAAACTCGTATTGCGCCCCCTGATATTCTACACAGATTTTCATGCTCAGGTCATTTCCCAGAGGAATGCAGCTCGTGCTGTCGCAGGCGGAATAGACCGGATTGCCTGCCAGCATCACCATCAAAATAATAATGGCCTTTAAAATGTTTCTTTTCATCCTTTTTCCTTTCCATCAAATCAAATGTTAACGTGGCGGGGGCGGGTTTGGAACCCGCCCCTACATTCACATAATCAACCTGCAAACCGGTAAATGACCGCACCCCATGTAAGCCCGGCGCCCAGCCCAAGAAACATCACCGTACTGCCGGTTTTTAACAGCCCTTTTTCAATGGCTTCGTCAAATGCGATCGGAATGCTGGCCGCCGTGGTGTTGCCATAGCGCTGAATGTTGTTGAAGATTTTTTCATCTGGCAGATCCATTGCTTTTTGAAATGCCTGGTTGATGCGCAGATTAGCCTGATGCGGAATAAACAGGT
>JBAXVB010000510.1:0-3176 GCA_037129415.1 Deltaproteobacteria bacterium | reverse complement strand
CTGTTCATCCGTACCCGAGACAAAAGGCGGGGCATCCGGAATGATTGACTTGTCCGAAATATGAACAAACATGTTATCCGGTTGCCAGGTATCAAATTTTTTTAAAATCAGATTGTCCAAAAGGACCGGCTCCTTCCGGATTTGAATTCCCGCATCAACTGACTTTTCAACTGACTTTTCTAAATCTTCAGTACCCCTTAATTCGACCGATATTTGCGCATCTTCGGTTTTCAGATCAGAATTCTGCTCTGATGCTGCCGGATCGGTTATGACTTTATTTGCCGTTTCTTTCTTTTTTGAAACCGTTTTTTTCTTTGAAGCTTTGTTAGAATTGGTTTTTCCCATAACAACCCCTTTGAAATGACGGATAAATTTTCATATCATAATGATATCAACTCTGTTTCTATATCGGAAGAAGCCGGATTTGTAAATAGCATTCTTCATTAAAACTCAGCTGCAAGACTGATGTCTGAAGGCTGTCGGATTCATGGGATTCATGAATAGAGATGGTGATTCCGGCTTTCACGGACAAAACGGTTCAGCTCTGGTTTCCAGGACTCGGCAATATCATCCAGAGAATTTAGACGCTCCAAACGCTTTCTGATTTCCGAGCTTCCAATGATAAGGTCGATTGGCAGCCTTTCAAATTCATATTCATAAGGGGGATTTTTCCATGCAAAATCATTCGCATGGTGACTCATGACTGCCTGAAGCAATTTGAGAGTCGTGATGTACGGCAGGTAAATGTCCGGATCCGTAACATGAATCTGAAACCCTTTGCAGAGTTTTCCCTGCCACTTGCCGGAAGTGGGTTCAAATGCAGCCTCCCTTAACACGATTCCCTGCATATCTTTGTCTGTGAGGCTTGATAAAATTCGTTCCGGCTCCAAAAAAGGCGCACCAAACAATTCAAATGGCTGGGTGGTTCCCCTGCCTTCAGACACATTGGTACCTTCCCATAAGACCTGGCCGGGATATACACTGGCGGATGCAGGTGTCGGAAGGTTCGGGGATGGCGCAACCCACGGCAGTCCGGTATCAGCATACCTCATCGCCCGTTTCCAACCTGTCATCGGAATGACTTCGAGATGGCAACCAATTCCACAATTGTGATTAAGAAGACTGGCCATTTCCCCGATGGTCAGTCCATGACGCATCGGAATCGGATAACGTCCCACAAAAGAACTGCAATCCATGGACAGGCAGTTGCCCTCAACAGCCAGGCCGTTTATGGGGTTGGGCCGGTCCAGGATTAGAATGGATTTCCCATGGTCTCTGGCGGCTTCCATGCAATAGGACAGTGTGTAGATAAATGTATAGACTCGTGTGCCTGCATCTTGCAGATCAACAATTATGACATCAATGTTCTCAAGCATGCCTCGGGTGGGGATACGGGTTTTTCCGTACAGGCTGAACAGGGGAATTTTAAGCAGCGGATCCATTCCGTTTTCGGATTCGATCATATTGTCCTGTTTTTCAGCATAAAGCCCGTGCTGTGGTGAAAACAAGGCTGTCAGTCGCCCTGGAAACGTCTGATGGATGAGTGTTTGCGCATGGCGAAACTGACTGTCAACCGATGCCGGGTTGCACAGCAGTCCAATTCTTTTGCCATATAACCATTCTGGCGGTGCTGCAATTAGGCATTCAAGTCCGGTTTTGACTATTTCCACTGGATATCCTTCCGCCCCAACTAAGCATCTTTCGGAATTTGACTTTTTATGATGTTGTCGTATATCATAAGAAACACGGAAAGGGGAACCATCTTTGATATTAATAATTTTTCACCCGCGATGGTTCTGGAATCCGGACAACTGTTTTTAAATCGCCTGCTGGTTCATGAGTAGTTACTTTATGGATGTCAAAAAGTCATTCGAGATTCTTAGGCTTGAACCAGATGCTTCGATCGAGAATCTGAAGCTGGCGTACAAAGACATGGTGAATGTGTGGCACCCGGACAGGTTCTTACACAATCCACGTCTGAAAGAAAAGGCTGAAAAGCAGCTTCAGGAAATCAATCAAGCCTATGAGGTCGCTCTGGCCTTTATGTCTTCGAACGAGAAAGATGGCCTGAAAGACGAAATCGACGTTGCCGAAAAGCCACCCCAAAGCAGACCAGATGCCAAAGCAGACCGGAAGCCTCCGATGTTGTTTCCTTCCATGCCGGGATGGCTGGTTCGCTTTTTGGCAAGGAGTGTAGATGGCGTTATATTTGCGTCGATGCTCGGGTATATTGAAGCATTTCGTTTGTTTCAGCATCCCGTTGCCGGGTGGCTGATATATATTTTTGCCGGAACACTGCTTTGGGCCTTCGTTGAAGCCAATCTTCTCAGCAGCATCGGGACCACTCCGGGCAAATGGCTGCTCGGTATTCGTGTGATTACCCATCAGGGGAACAAACCGGTTTTGCTGGAAGCGTTCAAAAGAAGTATGGGTGTCTGGTGGTATGGGCTTGGTGCAGGCTGTGCGCCATTGATGCCTTTGATGATGGCTGTAAATTGTGTGCGGGTGATGAAAAATCATCCCACGACATGGGACCGAAAAGGCCGCTTTATTTTGACCCTCCGCCCCCGTGGATATCTGAAGACATCCGTTTCGCTGGCGATTGTTATTGCGGGTTGCTTGCTGCTGATCCTCCTATGGAGAGAGCAACAGCAAAAGGTTTTCGGTGATTCAAAACACCGGGTGCAAGCACATCCTCCGCAAACACATAAACGTGATGGGGCAGTGATGCCGGATGTTCCTTTACCTAGTCTCGACAGTCCGGTTTCGCCTTTTTCCCAGTCTCCTTCAGATCCAGCAAGGCCGGATAATTTGACAAAGCTCAACAATGCTTACTTCGAATTTGTTCGTCGGCAATTTGTTTCTTGTGCAAATACTGAAATTTGTCGGCCCGATCACGATGAAGCGCTGATGCGGCAAACCCTTCTGTCTGCTTATGCGCTTTGCGGCGGTGGATGTGACGATCTTGATTTGCTGCCGGACGGCCTTCGCTATATCGGATTAACGGGTACTGTCCAGCGCGTGAAACTGATTTTTAGGGCTATTGACGACGGTTATGGACTGGAATTTGAGGGCAGGGCGCTGGGCATTTATAACCAGATAGACGTTAACAAAGCCCAGAATCGTTTTGCAGAGCTGATTCAGGATATTTCGCGGAAACAGTACCAGGCTGAAGA
>JBAXVB010000051.1:0-18539 GCA_037129415.1 Deltaproteobacteria bacterium | reverse complement strand
CGGACAGAGTAAAAGGATTGATATAATCATCCGGAAACGCTTCAACAAGGAGATGACACAATGGCATCCTTCATTTCTCAGTTGACACTTTCTGACTGTCTGTGTCAAGCCACGCCAGCTGCATTCCCCAAACTTAAGAAAATTTGAATCGTGGCAGACCGTCCGAGTTCAGGTGACAAACCATTAATCAGAATCATTCAGATTAAAATAAGGAGTAATATCATTATGCCCGGGTTTGAAGTTCATTGTAAGGAATCAATTCGCCTTTTCGGAAAACCTTTTGAAGAAGTCCACCGCTGGCTTGATGAATTTGCCGGGAGTAAGAAATATGGTTTCGAGCATAGAAAAGTGCGTCATCATGAAGCTGGGATTGCCGAAGTTTGCAGTCTATTTGGACAGGAAGCAGGAAAGGTGGCGAAACAGCATATCATTACCGACTTGAAAACAGAAGGTTGGACCCCAGACGATCCATTCCCTAAAAATGAGGCTGATTATGAGAGAATTGGATTATTTTAGTCAACTGTTTTACATCCAGTTAGAAGAGAAATGTTTTCAAATGACCCCCTAAAACAAAAAACGTTCAACCTTCTCCCCCTCTCCCCGTGGGAGAGGGCTGGGGTGATGGTAAATAAGTGCAGATTTACATCGATTCCGAAAAAAATAAAATTGAGAGGAGGCAGATCATGACAATACAAAGCGGATCACCGGAACACATCACAAAATCATGGAAATACGGCGGGCGTGAGACTGAAGGATACAGACCCGAATACATTACATTTACAGGTACATGCCATGAATTGTACAATGATTTGCAGATTACCGAGAAATCTGCTGTAGAATGGGCGGACAGAGTAAAAGGATTGATATAATCATCCGGAAACGCTTCAACAAGGAGATGGCACAATGGAAAAAAATAATGCAATATTCGAATTGCTATTGATGGAATCACTCAAAGGTCACCGTAGATTCGATCATACATTCAAGAAAATAGGAAATGTCTTCAATGGCCTGGAGATTGAGTATGCAATCATTGGCGCCGTCAGTATGGGAATAACGACATCTTATCAGAGATTCACAAAAGATATCGACATATTATCTTATGATCAATATCGAATCTCAATTCATCATGAATTGATCAAAAACAAATTTGAAACACTCCAGGATGGGCTGGATACCGGGGAGTACATGGTAAGGTACACCGATACCGAGACCAACATCACAGTCGATATTTTATATTCGGATGATCGGATCGATCCGGAAGCTTCCGTGGTGGGATTGGCGATTCAGGCTACTGCATTCGATACGACGGTGAATGTATGTATTCCTGAAATGACGATATGGTTATGCCTTCATTCCAACCAGACCAGACATAAAGCTGATATTGTAGAATTACTGAAGACCGGTGAAGTGGATATCTCCAGGTTGGGCAACTACATCAAACAAGCCGATCAGTCATTTTTAATAGACGATCTGAACGAATTGATCATTCGGGCCAACGAGGAACTGAAGCCTTCAAAATACAATTTACACGCTTCAACAAAAGCGCTGCCGATTATCAATTGATATGTCCAACCCGAAAATAGGTGAGCGCTGGGTGAAGTTTATAAAAACGCATATTGTACCGATTCAGAGTACATCAATTACGAATAGGCAGTTTTTAGCGGAGGAAATGAAAATGTACCTGGTTGAACGCGATGACTACGTTCGCTATTCAGACGGTAAAAAATTGGAAGCTAAAGATTTGTCAGTTGAACAAAGACAATTTCTATCACAGCTAAACAGAAAACTGATTGATACCGAAAAGGGCATCAAAAAGGAATGCCAAGCGATTATTGGTCAATTGGAAAAAAGGATCAACGACGCGGATGATTGGCTCGATGATTATTTAATTGATTGTGACTTGACGTTTCACCTAAAGGAAGATGATCCCGACTATGCTGATTACAGCGATAATATTTTGTTTCAATTAAATCAAAGCATATTTCCCAATTCTTGGGAATTTGGCGTGGGCGATGGGATGGATCATAATCATGTTCCTTGGGAAAATTGTCCGATAAAAGGCGAACACCATTGCTGGTCATATCACGTTTTATCTGACCATGCGGGTCTGGATTGGATTAATATACTGCGTATTGGCTCGATACGGATCGATATTACAGTCAAATACCAAAAATTCATTGAACTTTGATTTTTTTTTGAAAAGGATGTGCCGTGAATATATTAAACACCTGTCTTTTCCGCCTCACCGCTGTCTGGCAGAAGAACGGACCGCGACCTGGAAAGCCGTTGCGTCGAACCATTGTCAGGGATTTTCCGGACGCTGCCGGCGCTGAGAGTTTTTTGAAAGAGAACAACCCTGCCGGCAACTGGCCTTATCTTTTCTGCTACCAGCTTGAGATGATGCCAGAGCGCCTGGATGGCAGCGGCAGCCCGGTAATGATTTTCGAGCGAAATGGCGATAAGTATGGCGTTTGTGACAGCTATAAGTCCAATTGTTTTCCGGGCCGTCTGGAAGCGGACTGCCGCTTTAAGCGGGGTGACATCGTCCAGTTCGGTGACATTCATTACAAACTTGATCTGGGGGTTGTGTGGTCTTTGCCGCCTACCCCTGACGTTGTCAAACAAACGGGGGATGAAAATGAAATGCTCGAAAGCGGTGATGATATGTATCTGGTGTTGTCCGGCGAAGCCGGCATGGAGAACAACTATCTTCATGAATGCAAGTTGTTTATACCGGATGCTCCAATTCCGGACACCTTAACAGCCCTGCAGAAAACGGTACTGGCGGGAATCCGACCTGTAAAGGAGTTCTATCAGAAAAAACTGTTTTTTAGATGGCTTGCAAACAACAAACAATTGTTCGGCAGGGAACCCTACCTTGTTAAAGAAGATGGAAGTTCTTTCAGCTTGCAGTTCAACGGTATCGTCGAAAATATTTCCTGCTGTTTTCTGGAACAAGGGGACATCATGATAATAGTCCATTACCGCAATAAATTCTTTGATATCGTTACAGACTTTGACCTGTACGAAGAACAGACACCGGATGGCCGATTTCTATGCACACTATGCGACAAAAATCCTGATAATACGAACAAGAATGCGCTGGTGCATGAAATACGAGATGATCTATGGATCAAACACTCGTTTGAACCGCTGGCGCAATGGACGCGGAAGATGTTTACTGATGATGCTCTTCTATGCCTGTGCCGGTATGGTAGCACCACAGCCGCTTTTATTGAGTTCGGAGAGGAACTTGAAAAGCTGCGGAAACGGGAGAAAATTTACAAGGAAATTCCCGTGATAAAATTGCGGAATGAGGGAGATATGACACTCCTACCCTCGGCAGTGGAGGCTGAAAAGGGAACTGGCTGAAACGATGATTAATGCGCAAATTTCATAAATTGTTTATCGCAACTTTAAATCTGCTGTATCTACTCTTCAAAAGGAAATCATGCCATGGCTAACGTAATGAACGTAATATATCCATATAAGTATAATGGCACATGGGTATTTGATGATGAAAAATTCGGATTGATCCAAGAGCCGTTTGTTTTCGGTGCCGATGACGTAATACTCGATTATCAAGTTTTTTGCCTCTAAAAAACATAAGTACTTGATTTAATAGGATGCTGAAAAAAAATCTTTGTTTTTTTAAATACAACAATATCAACATGTTACAAAAAAACTTGATAATCGAGGGGTGTAAATCAAACCTGTTGGTAAGCGGAACATTCTAATCACTTTATGTTGGGGAAAAATTTAACCTCTATAAATTAGGATGATTGCCATGGAAAAAGTTGCTATCAAGAGATTATCGCAGAAGGTTGGCTTCTGGATTCAATTGACCATATTCTTTCACCGAGAATAGTAAAAGCCGACTATTGGTAGGAGGACTTTTAGAATGTTCAAACTGGAAATTATTAGCAGATTGGTCAGCCAACAGCGTTGATTTACACCCATAATCGAGTAATAGAAATGATGGTGGCTAAACTCTACAATGCTGAAAAAGGATTTTCCCTATTGTTTTCGTCAATCCCGTTCCATGGATATCAGATCGAACTTCAGCGGCATCGTGAGGAATCCGGTGGTAACTGGTACTATTCCAAATTATTAGACATTGAGGGCTGGCTTTGTCCTGCAATGTTCAAGTATTTTGATGTTGCGCCAAATTATATCTATGCCCAATTCAAAGAGGAAAAACATAGCAGTTCGAACACGAACTGGAAGGCGAAAGCAGAAAAAGGCGCATTATGAGTATGGACAACTACCAGAAACTGCCAACTGAAACTTTGTCGGCCGTTTAGCATGAATCAACATGCTGCGGATTGGCTCGTTAAAGATCAGTATTGAAGTCCAATATCAGAAATCCATTATTGTAATTTTATTTCAACCAAACACTTGGACTTTGGACAAATATATCCCAACAAACCATAACCTATTGGAAAAGATGATTTTTTTGTTTATTTAAAAATTCTTTTAAAATCAGGCACTTGACGTTATTCAATAATTTATTTTAAGTTATTGAAATTGCTTGAAAAACAATTAATCCATACTTTGAGCATTTCAAGGAGTTGCTCAAACTGTCAAATAACTGAACAACCACCTACTGAAAGTAGGTGGGTTCACGCGGGTCGCAGATGACTGAAAGTCCACCCACTGCGCTCCCCGCGCTGAAAACCCTGCTTTGCATACTTTGGCAGCGCATCAATAATTGCTAAAAATAGCGTAGCTAAAGCTGACCGGCTGAAATTCGGTGGTTTTAACCTTGCAATGGAAATAATATTTTACTTATACAGAGGGTTGCGTTGGTTTTGGTTGGCATCTTAAAAATGATATACCTGATGGACTGTTGTTGGAATATCTTCTAAATAAGTCGGTCGAATTTAGTACTACAGGTCTTTTAAACAAATATGCTAAAGTTTGACAAAACTATACCAACAAAGCCATACACCTGATTGCTTTTCGTTGCGCTCGGTACAGTCGAACAAGGCAAAAAAACGCCAGGCACTTAATGATCAGTTGACAAAAAGAATTAATGACGTTACTGACTGGCTTGACGACATAAAATTGATGCATTCATAACAAATTTACTAAGAATCATTCTATGAATGTGATATTCGAGTTCTCACTTGATGTCTCATCTTATTCCGGGCTGTTGGCTGAAAATCTGGCTGGCATCGTGCATGATATTATCTCTTCTGCTACCAGATTTAGCCGATGCCAGAGTACCAGGATGGCTACAGTTTTTAGGTAACGATTTTCGACCGATTTTTTAATGTCTTGCGGGACAACAGGCAATCCATACCTTATTGATTGAATCATACAACAGGAGAATCACCATGCATGACTATCATTTAAACATTTTCAGGCCGTATCATCATGATTTCAGAAATGAAATGTCTGTGACCCGTGCCTTCATAATTGCATGCTCAAAATCACCAAATGGAACGGATTTTTTACAGAAGGTACTGAAGAAGGTAGGTGTTTCGCTGAAGACTGACGGCGACGGGCTCAATTTTGGACTGGAAGTTCCTGGTGACTCTGGTCGGGGAGGAAACAACTATTCAAGCAAAATAGTGTTATGCATTTCACCTTATGACGAAATTGCACAGCAAGGAATTTTATCGGAGCTGTTTGACTCAGAACCAGACAAATTGCAATTGCTTTCAAATGTTGTACTGAGCGATGCGGAACAACCAGATTTGGAAAAATTTAAAAATCGCTTGGTTGGAGTATTTCCCAATATACAGAGTGCTTTGTCTCAAACAGGAGCGGATGTTCAAATGATATTAAATGCCGCTTACTGGGACACTTGGAGATTGCTTTACTCCGGTGCAAGGGTTGATGCGTTGATACAGAATGTCAATATGTGCTGTCTCATAGAAAGTAAAATTTGGGGTAATGTGTATGAAGTGCAGGCACGAAATCATGCAATAGAGTTTTTTAAAACCATGGATATTCCCCTATATGCCGTTTCATGGCAAACAATCTATGACATGGCAAAAGATTATGATGATTTCATTCTTGCCGATTTTGTCGAATATCTTGCAGAGTTTCCCCAACTGGTTCGTTGGAATGGTTTTGATTTTCTGGATTTGAAGGCTTTTGAAATGAATGCTGGAAATCAGATTGTGGAACCATTGATTCAGAATCGATTACGTTCCCGTTACTGGCAATGCATGGAAGAGCTGTGCAATACTTTTAATTACAAAGTATCGGCGAGAAGAGCCGTCGATTGGGACTTTACGCCTAATTGTGGCAACCTGATTGGAAACACAGGTATAGGTTACTGGGACAGTGGTACACTATCAGCAAAGTGGTGTGTTGGATACCATGCATGGGAAATGGACAATATTATGTCCGGGCAAAATGATCTGATGCAACGCGGAAATTTTGCCTGTGAAAAGCTTGCAGCGGCACTCCAGGATAGTTATCTCACTAATGATCTTAGCATTGAAATGCGTGCTGTACAACGTTTTCAGTTTGCAAACGCTATGGATGGAACATGGTTTGACGGCTCATCCTGTTCTGTAAGCAAGGATGGAAATATTTCGGATGCATTGAGAAAAATATGGAAACATGAACTCGATTTGCTCATGGAATTTCATTCCAGACGTGGAAAAGAATTATCCTCTGCACATGCATTGGCTATCAAACGTCAGATATTCGATAAGAGGCATCCCGGACAAGATTCGACTTCAGTAACAATGCGGACACGAAACCAAAAATGGAGACTATTTGCCGCACTGGATGTTTTCGTTAACATCAACCCGAGTGTTTTTCTTGATGAATCGACAGATAGCTGTATGCCCAAATCTGAACAACTCGAAGAAATGAATAAAATTGTAACGTCTCTTGCATCTTTTGCCAAATCGATTTCTCGTTAACGATACCACACCCTTAAATTATGAGGTTAATTCCATGAATGTGATATTTGGACTCTCACTTGATGCCCCATCTTATCCCGACCTGTTGGCTGAAAATCCGGCTGTCATCGGGCAGGTACAATGCGGCCCGATGGGCCTTCTGCAGATGCTTGAAACCCGTCTTGGCCTGGTCGGCAAGTGGGAGACAGAACCCTATAGAATCGAGATATATCGGCACCGACTTCTGGCCGCTGATAATGGAGAAAGATTCTACAGCCGGTCGTTGCAGGCGGATTCTTACATGACATCCCAAACACTGCTGGCATGGCGGGATGAATTGGTCCTCAGCGGTTGGAATTTTGCCATCAAGGCATCACTTCCACCAAGGCTAAGCGATCTTGTCGCCGTCGAGACACTGCCCACGACAACGGTTCCGGTAGTTCCTGCTGGATTTGCCGACAGATTTCGGAAGGTGTTGACGGCGCTCCCGTCCGCACAATTACATATCGCAAAGATCATGCTTGCAGATCGCCGCTCGCAGATCGGCCCGCCTTGGGAGGATATTTTCAGAAAGCTGGAAGCCAGCGGTGTCAATATATCCGAAACAACGCCGCTGGTGTGTAAAGCGGCCGGTGATCTGGGAAAACTTCAGGCCGCACTCAAAACAAACAAGGCAGCATCCGCAATGGGTGATGGCGCCCTTGTGATTTTACGAACCGGCAGCGATGCCGAGGCCGCTGAGCTTTTGGGCGCACTGCTTTCAGAAACACCCTGTGATGAACGATTGTTGATCATCCCGACCGGCGACCAGACGCTGGATCGTGTTCTGACAGCCCGCGGCAAACCGGCATGCGGCGTTCAATCCTATTCATCCCTGCGGCCAATCCTTCAGGTGCTGCCGCTTCTTTGTGAACTCATGTGGGAGCCGCTCGATCCGTATCGCCTGCTGGAGTTCCTTTCGCTTCCGGATATCCCTGTCCCACGGTGGGTGGCGGGGATTCTTGCCGAAGCTGTTGCAAATGCACCGGGCATTGGCGGCAAGCCATGGAATGCCGCCCTCCTAAAAATTGAAGAAAAGGCCAAGTCAAAAGCCGTAGATGGCGATGATGCTGAATGGGAAAGAATAAAGGCGTTGATTTCAACATGGATCGAGGGCGTTCGCTATCCTCAGAACGAGGGCGTACCGCGTGAAGCTTTATCGGCGCTGGCAAAGCAGGTAGCCAAATGGGCAGGCAAGAAACCGCTCCGGGAGGGAGAAAACGACAGCCAGATAACGGCGCTTGCCGCTCAAGCCGGGCATTTGGCGATGATAGCAGAATCTCTCCCGGAGCCGCGCATCCGCAAACCGCAGCTTCAACGCATGCTTCGGCAGATAATCGGCGAGGGCCAGGCGCTTGGCAAAAATGCCGAAACCGGCCACATCCCATGGGTTGGCAGTCCAAACGCAATTATCGGGACGGCAAAAGAAATTATCTGGTGGGGATTTAGCCATTCAAGCGCACCCGTTTTTCATCGGTTGCCGTGGCTTAAAGCTGAATCAGCCTACCTCAATGCCGCCGGCGTTATTCTCCCTGACCCGCTTGTGGAACTTCAGCGCAACATCAGCGGCTACGAGCGGGCCGTAACCGCTGCGCAAAAACGTCTGGTGCTGGTCATGCCTGAATGTCAAGCAGGCACAGCGGTTGAGCCGCATCCGCTTTACGACCGACTGTCCGTGATTTTTGGGGATTCTCTCGCCAAACTGGAAGTGGAGGGCGCCTTATGGCTTGCAGGAGACAAACGGATTGCAGATATCAAACGTGGCGCCGTGACGAAACGGTCCATCCCAAAACCCAGCAGATTCTGGCATCTAACGGATAACGACACCCTGCCACCTCGTGACACCGAGTCTTACTCAAGTCTTTCCACCTTGTTCAAGATACCGGTTTCCTGGGTTTTGAAATATGAGGGTTGTCTTCGCCAAGGGGCCATTCAGTCCATCGGCAAGATCAATGCTATTATGGGCAGCGTTGCGCATCGGGTTTTTGAAGAATTGTTTCCAGTCGGGACAGATTGCAAGGGTTGGGAGCAGGTGTCGGTTCAAAATAATGTCGATAAGATGCTATCCCGCCTGATCGAAACCGAGGGGAGTGTTTTTCTCCAGCCTCTTCGGGTTTCAGAGAAGCAAACCCTGATCCGTCGTATCCAACTGGCAGCCTGGGTGATGGTCAAACATATCAGGGATAATGGGTGGACGGTTGCCGGTACCGAACATGCCGTATCCGGAGCGTTTGGCAATCAGGAGCTTAACGGGAAAGTCGATCTCCTTCTTGATAAACCTGATGGCGCGTTTGTCGTGGTGGATCTGAAATGGGGCAAAAGCAGATACCTCCGGGATAATTTCATAGGAAACCGCTGCGACCAACTGGCTCTTTATGCGCACATGCTCAAAAAAAATGTGTCGTTGCCGCAGGTTGCCTATTTCTCTTTATCAGAGGCGCAGTTGGTGGCCCCTGACCGAACGGCTTTCAAGGGTGCCTGGATTGCCGAACCGCCAGCCGGGGAAAGCCTTGACTCCCTGATCACGCAAATGGAAAAAACCTTTGCGTTCAGGCGATCTCAGCTTGACAACGGTATCATCGAGGTTTCCGTTGCAGGTACAACGCCCGACGAGATGGTTGTTGTACCCGCAGATGTTTTGATCAACAATGACGAAACTTGTGATCCGGGCGAATTTCGTGCCCTGATCGGTTGGCCGGAGGGTAATCATGCTTGAACATAAAATTCGAATCATCAGCGCAGGCGCCGGAAGTGGCAAGACACACAGACTGACCGAAGAGCTGGGCGGACTTCTCAATGATGGAAAAAACGGCGTCAGGCCAGAGGGGATCGTAGCCACGACTTTTACCCGCAAGGCTGCTGCGGAACTTGTCGAACGGTTGAGACGATCCCTTTTTGCAAAAGGAAACCATGCTGCAGCCGAGCGCCTTTCGGCGGGTTTTGTCAGTACGGTCAACGGTGTCTGTGGTTCACTCTTGCAGCGCGTGGCATTCGAGGCCGGCATTTCACCCCGGATTGAGGTAATTGCCGAGGAAGATCAGCAAGTGCTGTTTAACCATGCACTTGCCGAAGTCATCTGCGATGAGCGGGTGAATGATCTGGATGAGATATCGGAACGTTTCAGCGAGATTGACTGGCGAAGCGACTTGAAAAATATCGTGGATGCGGCTCGCGGCAACAATTGCAATTCCGCCGATTTGGCGATGTTTGCCAAGAAGTCACTAAAAGGCCTGAAATCATACCTGCCGCAGCCATCTGCGAAAACCGCCGCCGAACTTGATGCTGAACTTATCCGGGCCGTGAGAAAAGCAATCCATGACATCCGGAACAATACCATTGATCAAACAGTCGGCACGAAAAACTATCTCGATTTGCTTGAGATGATGGATTCAAAACTAAAGCACAGGCATTTGTCCTGGTCGGAATGGGTAAAAATCAGCAAAGCGTGTCCCACCCAAAAGAGTGCTGATATGGCTGTTTCGGTTCAGAATGCTGCTGCAGCGCATGCCCGGCACCCGCGTTTTCATCAGGACATCGAGATGTTCATTACAACACTCTTTGACCTGGCGCGCGCCGCCATTGATCAATTCCAGTTGTACAAGCTGGAGCGGGGACTGCTTGATTTCGTGGATCAGGAGGCGCTCCTTCTGGCGGCGCTGGATCTGCCGGATGTGCGGAATCGTCTGAAAGAAGAACTCGACCTGCTGCTGGTCGATGAGTTTCAGGACACAAGCCCGATCCAACTTGCCATGTTTCTCAAGCTAACGGAAGTTGTACGTCATGCCATCTGGGTCGGCGATCCCAAGCAGTCGATTTATGCATTCAGGGGCGCAGATCCAGCTTTGATGGCTGCGGTGGTCAAGGCCATTCCCATCCGTACTGGCGATATTCAGGATACATCCTATCGGTCGAGATCCGACCTGATCCAGTTCGTAAATGCGATTTTCACACCTGCGCTTTCAGAAATGCTCCCCCCGGAGCAGATCGTGCTTAAACCACACCGGCAAGATCCATCCGGAGCTTCCACGGCGCTTCGGCTATGGAAACTTCTCGGGAAAAATGCCGGAATACGTTTCAATGAAATAGCAGACGGTATTGTTCACCTAATCGCTGAAGCGCCGGTTATTTACGATAAATCGACCAAAACAGACCGAAATTCGAGACCGGGCGACATTGCCGTTCTCTGCCGGAAACATACCGAGTGCAGTGCCATAGCCACAGCACTGGAAGATAGGGGAGTGCGGGTCGCCATCGGTCGTCCGGGACTGCTTCAAACACCGGAAGGCAAGTTGACGCTGGCATGTATCCGCTATTTTCTGAATGAATACGACACACTTGCCAATGCGGAAATCCAGGTGCTAACGTCAACCGATCCAAAACCGGAGGAATGGCTGGCCGACCGCCTGGCTTGGCTAAAGGCAGGCAATCCGTCGCACGAATGGGGCAAGGGCCACGCCGTGCTGGAATCGCTGAGGCGTCTGGCTATACAGGCCATTAATTTTTCTCCGGCGGAGGCGCTGGATGAAATTATCGAGGCGATTGATTTGCGCAGACTTCTCATTGGCTGGGGAGAACGGGAGCGGCGTTTGGGTAATCTGGAAAACCTCAGAGCCTTATCGCGCACTTATGAGGATAGTTGCCGGCGGCAGATGGCTGCGGCGTCAATCAGCGGGTTCCTTCTCTGGCTGGAAGATTTGGCCAATGCGGAAAGTGATGATCAGGCTCAGGGCCGCGGACTTGATGCGGTCAACATCATGACCTGTCATGCGGCCAAAGGGCTTGAATGGCCTATTGTCGTCGTTGCAGCGCTCGATGCGAAAATTCGTGACCGGGTCTGGAATGTGGTTGTTGTCGATGATCGGATGGATGTGGATCTGACCCAGCCGCTATACGGCCGCTGGATTCGCTACTGGCCTTGGCCCTATGGCAAACAAAGAAACGACACTGGCCTTCTTGAAGCCATGCAGGGAAAGGATATCCTGGTGAAGGCCAGAAAAAGTGCGGAGGAAGAGGAGCTTCGCCTTCTGTATGTCACCTTGACCCGAGCAAGGGATTACATGGTTCTCTGCCATAATGTCAAGGGAAACCCGTGGCTTGAATTGGCGCTGTCCAAGGCTGCTCTTCAGCTTCAGCCGCCGCAGGAAGATGGCATGCTACCGCTTTCCTGGAATGAGCAGGGCGATCCCATAGCGATTCATGTCAGTCACCCGCACGAAGCTTCCCCGATTGTGCTGGCTGACAAGCCGTCTTTTCAGTGGGTAACGGAGCGCCAAGGGAGACAAGATTTTTCGCCATCCCGCCTGAATCCTTCCTCTATGGAGTTGCCGGTAGGATTGGCCGTCGAAGTGGATGCACCGAAAATCATCGGGAAAAGAATCGCCATTAATGGCAAACCGGCTTATGAATTGCTCGGCAACGCTTTGCATGGGTTCATCGCGGTTGACTATTTCGCTAAGCGTGACAGATTGAGCAGAATTGCCATGCTTGATGATCTTCTGAAAAGCCACGGCGTGGCGGATTCTCTGAATCCTGAAGATGTTCTTGAAAACTGCGATGGTCTCTATCATTTCATTGACGGATTCAATCCATTGCGTGTATTTACAGAGTGGCCGATGCAGATGAAAGTCGGAAGTCAGACCATGGTGGGTACGGCGGATATGCTCGTTGATACCCCATCGGGGTGGGTTGTCATCGACCACAAGAGCTTTCCCGGCGTACAGAGCCAGTGGGTCGGGGAAGCAGCCAGGTATGGCGGCCAGTTCAAAGCATATTCCGACACGTTGACCATTGCCACCGGCAGGAAGGTGGTTGGGGCTTATGTCAACTTTATTTTGGGAGGTGGGGTGGTGCGTCTTGATATCGTTCCCTTTGCCGATGCAGCAAACGCCGCATGACAGATGCCATTTGCCGCGCAATTAAGGAGAATTACCATGCTTAGAGCTATGAAGCTTACAAATGTCGGCCCCATTTCGAACATGGAGATGGAGCTCGGAAACCGTTTGAATTTGGTTACCGGTGACAACGGTTTAGGAAAGAGCTTCTTGCTTGATATTGCTTGGTGGTCCCTTACACGTAAATGGCCTGCGGAGGTTAACTCTCGCCTTCCGACAGGATTGATGGCAAGGCCCCACGAAAGTGGTAAGGCATCTATCGAAATTACCTTAACAGTAAAATCAAAATCGGTCACTTATGTCAGCAATTTCGATCGGAAGTCTCAAGCCTGGACAGGCAAACCAGGTCGCCCGTTAAATCCGGGGTTGGTTTTGTATGCACAGGTTAATGGCGTTTTTTCGGTCTGGGACCCTGCCCGGAATTACTGGCGCAAAAATGGAAACGTCGATGTACAGGACCGCCCCCCTGCCTATGTTTTCAATTCCAGTGAGGTTTGGGATGGTTTACGGGACGAAGAACGGGGCTTGCTTTGTAATGGACTGATTTCAGATTGGGCAGGATGGCAAAAGGAAAAAGGGCAGGTTTTCAAAAATCTTTGCGCGTTGCTGGAAACACTGTCTCCGTCTCATGAAGAAAAGATCATTCCAGGAGAGTTGACACGTATCGGCCTGGATGACCCGCGAGATGTTCCAACGATTAAAATGCCTTACGGCCAATCAGTGCCGGTATTACACGCATCGGCTGGCATCCGACGGATCATCGCCCTGGCATACTTACTGGTCTGGTGTTGGGAAGAGCATCTCAAGGCAAGTAAACTTCTTGATCAGGAACCAACATCGCAAGTTGTATTCCTGATTGATGAGATCGAAGCACATCTCCATCCGAAATGGCAACGACGAATTATTAGCGCCCTATTGGGAGCAATGAACATCCTTACGCCGAAGGCAGATGTTCAGATCGTCACTGCAACGCATTCACCGCTGGTGATGGCTTCGGTAGAGCCTTGCTTTGATACCGGTAAGGATGCCTGGTTTGATCTGGATTTTATTCTTGATGAAAAAAACAACGCGCGTGTCGAACTCGTTAAACGGCCGTTTGTTCGCCGAGGCGATGTGTCAAACTGGCTGACAAGCGATGCTTTCGATTTGACAAGTGCACGCTCGATGGAGGCTGAAAAAGTATTGAAAGAAGCAGCTATTGCCATGAGTGATGATTCCTTTGATGCACAAAAGGCCAGGAAACTTGATGCGCAACTCCGGGATGTGCTTGGTGATACCGATCCTTTCTGGATGCGGTGGTGCTTCGTTGCTGACAAGAAGGGGTGGCTCCCATGATTCATGTGAATGCTCAGCCTGAACCGAGCGGATTTGATGCAAATGTGCGTCAAAAAGGCATTGCCTATCTTCGAAATAAGAAGATTGCTCTTGACAAGCCGATTCCGCCAAAGACTGAGATATATCCATATTGGCGTGATTGTCTTGACGATTTGTACTCGAATTACCAGGGAATATGCGCTTATCTTGCCGTTTATTTCGAGCGTGTTACAGGTGGTGGTTCCATTGATCACTTTATTCCCAAATCAAAACGGGCTGATTTGGCTTATGAATGGTGCAATTACCGCTTGGCATGTTCGATAATGAATTGCCGAAAGCGTGACTATGAGGATGTACTCGATCCGTTCGAAATTGAGGATGGATGGTTCAATCTGGAGTTGGTAAGTGGGCGGATTTATCCAAACCCAAATCTGGATGCGATCCGAAGTGACTTAGTGCAGGCCACCATAGTTCGGCTTGGATTAGATCATGACGGAAATCGCGAAATGCGGGCACGGCATTATCAGGAGTACCGCGAAGGATTCTTTACGGCTGCCTATCTGCAACGAAGATCGCCGTTTGTGTATTTGGAAGCTTTAAGGCAGGGGTTGTTATGAATAAATCGGCATGTTTTTTGGTCATTTCTGTTTATTTTGAGTATGTTTATGTGGTTTCCAATCACAAGAGATTTCCGGGCATACAGAACCAGTTGGTCAGGGAAGCGGCCAATTCAAAGCCTATTCCGACGCGTTGACCTTTTCCACCGGCAGGAAGGTGGTTGGGGCTTATGTCAACTTTATTTTGGGAGGTGAGGTGGTGCTCTTAACATAATTCCTTTTACCGATGTGAAGAATCTGGTATGATGCACGCAGCTTTAGCGTTTGAACCATTGACGTTACGAACACAAAAGACGCTTACCTCTGATGCCGTACCAAGCATATACCAGTACGACAACACCGCCGTGCAAATTACTTCTGGCGAGAAGACTGAAAAACTGCGGCAAAAAGGGGAATCACTTAGAAGCCGAACATGATGTCCCCCCTATCAAATTGCAAAAAAGGAGAATATCGCTGATGACTACACGCCTTGAACAATGGACATTGCATGATCTATTCACTCACCAGCTCCGCATTCCCGATTATCAACGCTCGTATTCTTGGCGAAGCAGTCATGTGATTGATTTGCTTAAAGATACATTCGGACGTACTTCACCCTACTTGATGGGAACTGTTATTTTGCATGAAAAGGATGGCAACTGTACATTGGATATTGTGGATGGTCAGCAAAGATTGGTTACGCTTACCGTCTTATTGCATGAACTGAAAAACGGTCAGAATTCCCTTCCCCTCCTTGACGGTAAATTTACAGAAGGCGCAGCGATGGTAATCCGAAACACCCGTAAGGTGATCAGGGATTTTCTTTCAGTAAAAAAAGATGCCGAGAAAAAACATTATAGCGATTTCCTGTTTGCCAATAGTAGTAACACGAATGGCTGTTTGCAGTTTGCCGTACTCATTCTAAATGGAGCAAATGCTCTCGATCGGGCCTACATATTCTTCGATAGCGTCAACAGCAAGGGAAAATCGCTCACAGACTTTGACCTGCTCAAGGCTCACCATCTGATGTTTATTCCTCCGAAACTGGAATCTCTTGCGACCAGCCATAATGACGAGTGGCAACATAGAGATGAAAAGCATTTTGATATTTTCAGTACAACTTTGCGTAGGCTCCGAATGTGGGCTAGAGGTCAGGAACGTGACAACAAACAGGAGTGGGCTGACTACAACGAATTCTGCTCTGTTGTCGAGCCCGAACACGAGGCTGACAGCGAGCATAAGTTCAACCGGTACATGCAGCCAGTGGCCTTCCGATCGTGGCGGCGAATGGCAGACAAGATTGTGCTGAGCATGGATTATCCCGTGCTTGACAGCGAAGCACTGATGCCCACAACAGTAACGCAGACCATTGAAGGGGGAGATGCATTTTTCCTTTATGCAAAACACTACCATGAACTCTACGAAACGCTATTCACACCGGACACGAGAATGCTATCAACGGCTGTCGCATTTATCCGCGGGCTGGAAAACCACATGGATAACCTGTACCTCCGGAACGCCTTCCGCGCTATAACCCTATTATATGTGGATAAATTTGGTGAAGACAGATTGATTGAGATCGGCGTTTGTTGTGAACGCATTATCTCCGCTTTGCGATGGAATACGAATAGTTTGCGAATTGAGGGAACTCTTACACATGTGAAAAACAATCGCCTTGTTCAGATCATGCTGGACTCTGTTTACTCGCTACACGCCTACACGCAACTGTTCGCAGTTGCCCAAACACAACCTTATTATAGCGCGTTACCCGCATCCAACGTCAAAAATCGTTATTTTAATTCGATGAAACAGTTCTATAAGCAAGAACAGTCCAAGATTTGTGATGATCGTACCCGATCCATAATCAGCTTTTATTTTAACACCGATAACTAAGGACTCTTAGATATGAATAAAACTCCTTACACTCCTTCGACCATTGTGAAGGAATCAATAATGTTTCGTATCCCTCTTTATCAACGACCCTATGCGTGGGAAGAGGCTCAGGTGAATCAAATGTTGACCGACCTCTTCGCTGCTTATTCCAGCTCAAATTCCGACGACTATCACATTGGCATTCTGAGCGTTGCTGCGACGTCTGATGACAGATCCCGTTTCGATCTGATTGACGGACAACAGCGGATTACAACACTCATGCTCATAGGCAAGGCTGTAGATTCGCTCATCTGGAATGAATTCCTCACTCCCGATCGTCTCCATTTGTATGGACGAATGGGGGATCAGGCCTTCCTGGATTACAACAATAATACCGAATGCAACTTACGAATGTTGGAGACCGTTGAAATTACGAAGAATTTCATAAAGGACAAGCCTCTAAATCATAAGCTCCCTTTCACCGAATATATTTACAATCATGCAGCTTTCTTCCTGTCGGAAGTACCGAAACACTACTCGCTCATGGAAAAGAACCAGCAGTTCGTCCGTATGAACAATCGAGGCAAACAGCTCGAAAAGCACGAAATTCTCAAAGACCGATTGCTTTCTCGTATCCAAGATCAAAATGATCAGAATCGTGCTTTTGATTCATGGAATGATATGGTTGAGTGCCTGACAGGAAAGATAGGCGGAAACAACCACGTTACGAATACACTTAAGGAAATTCTTGGTGTCAACGATGCTGGAAATGAATCACACCACAAAGAGTCACTGTATTCGGCCATTGTAAGCATCCCTGAATTCCTCCTGATCGCCCTATCCCGCTGCGAAGGGCAGAGCATCTCCCCCGACACAGATAAAATGCTTGAGACATTTGGGGTGTTGGTGCAAGATGCTGATGTTAAGATTAAGAAATTCGTGGATGTTCTTGAGGAGCAGTTAAAACTTTTGAAATCGTTCTTCATTTTCCTTAGTAAAGATGGAAAATACGATATAGGCTATTCTACCGGTGACAATCCATTCAGTTTTCGCGATACCTCAAGTAGTGACTACCTTCGTGCAGTCCAGTCTTTCCTGCATGTGAGTACGGAACCGCATCATTGGATGATCCCAGCTTTCGAATGGTGTAAAGAATATAGTAATAATATTGACGCAGAAAAGTTTGTAAAGGAGTTGGAGCGCATCGACAGCATGCTTATTACTGGAAAGACACGCACGTTGTCTCCATCCTCTTATATTGGTGATATGACTTATGACAAGAAAGTTTCACACTACTGGTTCTATCGTCTCGACTATGAACTCTGGAAACTATGGAAACTCGAAGATCAAAAAGACGAAGACGTTTGGAGCAAACTGCGCAAAAGAAGTGGAATAAATGAAGAAAATGTTAGGAATCTCCTACGAGATTTTCGTTTCCGGAAGTGCGGTTCTGTTGAACATATCTTGTCGCAGAACCCCGAAGGGAGAAGTGATGAACAAAAACCAGATCATTCATTTGGAAATCTTGCGCTTATCACGAATAGACGGAATTCGAAGTTGAATAACAGTGAGCCTGAGTCAAAGAAAGCAATCATTCTGCGTTCTGGATATACTGAATCCCTAAAAATGTTACACTTTCTTTGGTGCTGTCAGAATACCGAAGATGCCGGGAAAAAAATGCATGATATACTCTCAGTAGGATTGAGTCAATTATCTGATGGGGCAGGTGTTGGAACTGATGGATATACTTTGAACAGTCACAATCTGTAATTTTAAAACCCTCACCCCAACCCTCTCCCACAGGAAGAGATGGTTAAATCAAAATGCAGTTTTGGGCTGATCAAAGAATAACTGCCTTGAACGATTGTGACTCACTGACAAACATCGCTAACCAGTATTGCAACCCACCGGCTTCTGTCGTTTTGGATAATGGTAGATGCCGGAAATGGGCTGAGAGCAAA
>JBAXVB010000509.1:0-3183 GCA_037129415.1 Deltaproteobacteria bacterium | reverse complement strand
AGATGGTGGAACCATTTCGCCATTTCACGTTCTTACGACTTCGCTTGAAGTGGGATTGTCGCTGTCTTGGTTGTACTGGCCGGATGGTTGTTGGTGTTTGGGATGGAAAGTTGCAGACTGAGGAAACAAACGGAAAAGAAATAGGGTGCGGAATGCGTGAAATCGTGATGGGAGGGCCTGGTTTTGGCTGATCAGCAAAAAAAATCTTATATTGCAACCAAAGTGTATGCTTTTTTATGCTATCTACCAATCGTTGCCATTTTGGCATGGATATTTTCCGTTCCGATTTTGGCCTGTGGTTAATTCTTCCTGCAAAATTTATCACTGCCGACTTAGGCTTTAGCTTTGGCGCAGGTACAATCTACTCAACATTTTACAATACGAACTATGGCGGTAGTATAGCAGGTATTGCATTGCCCCTTGCAGTTTGCTTGTGTCTGTTTGTCCCAAATTTCAAAAAAGGCGGTCTTCTTTTATTAGGCTACACCTTGTTGATTTTTGTCCTTGCTATTGGTTCCAGATCTCAAGCGGGCGCTATTGGCCTTTTTGTCGCTTTTACTTTCCTGATTATCTACCTTGCGCGGCATTATCGCAGCAAAATTACACCACTATTTTTGTTTTTTGCCTTGTTTACCCCAATTTATATCGGGATGGATAGATATGCAGGCGGGGAAATCAGTGGAAAGTTCACAAGCACTTTATTGGGTGACAAAGGTGCTATTTCTGTCCTTGTTGCCGGTTGCAGATCTCAAGCAGGCACTATTGGCCTTTTTGTTGCTTTTACTTTCCTGATTATCTACCTTGCACGGCATTATCGCAGCAATTTTAAGCGGTTCGTTTTGATTTTTGCCATATTTGCCCCGATTTATCTTGGGGTGGATATATATGTTGACGGGCCAGTCAGTGGAAAGTTCACTGGCATTTTCTGGGGTGATAAGTTGGCGGTTGAGCCACCAGTGGCGGATGCTTTGATTGAGCAGCAGAGACATATTACGCCGATGCAGGCAAAGATCAAGGTGTTTTTTGATAAGAAGATCATTGAGTATGGGCTCTTGGGCTCTGGCCGCGGTTACATATATTTGCGTGCTCTGGAGCAACGATTAACAATTCATTCCGTGTTAGGAACAGGGCCGGATACTTTCGCTATCTTTTTCCCCCAGGATGATGTGCTTAGGTCGAATTACGGGTTTCCGATGACTGAACTCATTGACAAAATGCACTCCATGTTTCTGCAGATTTGGTTTAATACCGGCTTTATATCGTTTGCTGCTTTTATGGTAATGTTACTGCTCCATTTCGCAAATTCGGTTCAGATATTTTGGAATGTCCGGACCCAAACAACCATCGAGGTACTTGGCCTCGGCTTTTTCCTTGGGTGGGCGGGTTTTTTAGGGACATCACTCTTTAATGATAGCGCAATCTCTGTATCCCCTTATTTCTGGGCGGTTTTCGGCGCATCGATTGCAGCCAACCATGTTATCATATCCCCAAAACCGCTATTCGCCGAAGGCTCCGCACCAGTTACCAAATCACCACGTTAACGTACCTGCTTAGCCCTGTGTGAGATTGTGGACAGGATCACCGATGCGCGCTGTGGAGAAGCGACCATTGTCGCTGAGAATACTCGGTAGCCTGGCATTGGCATTAAGCCGGAACCTGTCCACGTTGCCAAATCGGAGACTGGCTGGCATTCATCAGACGGATAAAAAATGGATGGCTGAGGATGTTTATGACAGCCAACTGTTTAACCGCACGTTTGATTCGAGGGCAACGTGACTAACGAGCTTGCTTTTTGAGACAAAAAGGTATAATATTTTATACATTGTGTGATGCTCATGGAACAAGAAAAAGAAATTCGCTGGGTGGGGTCATCTCATGAAGACATCCTTAATTTTCCAGCGGAATCCCGCAAGGAAGCTGGTTTTCAGTTAGGCAAAGTGCAGGCTGGATTGGAGCCCGATAACTGGAAGCCTTTTGATGACATACGCGCCGGTACGAAAGAGATCCGTATTCGGGACGCAGCGGGTGCTTACCGTGTGATGTATGTGGCAAAGTTTGAGGAGGCGATCTATGTGCTGCATTGCTTCCAGAAGAAAACCAAAACAACAACGAAGCACGACAAAAATATTGCTGAAGTCCGTTATCGGGCGGTTGTGAGAGAAAGGAGTGCCTAAAAATGAAGATTGACACTGAAATCCGCCATGTGACCAAGCCTGGTGCGAACCTTTTTCTGGAACTTGGCTTCGACTACGCCGATGCTGTTCGTCTTCAGGCTAAATCACAGCAACATATCAATGATACCAAGGGCCTCAAAGAGCAGCTCATGGACGAACTGTCCAAGTGGATTGTCGAGAACCACCTTAAGCAGGCAGATGCGGCCGAGATATTGAAAATTTCCCGTCCGCGTGTTTCCGACGTGGTGAACAAGAAAGTCTGCAAGTTTACCATTGACGCGCTGGTGGATATGCTGAGCCGGATCGGTAAGCCGGTTCGACTTGCGATCGGTTAGGTAAGGGGCTATTAGGAAGATACTGATACTGGGCGCCGGTGGGATGACGGGGCATATCATGGCTGAATACCTGGCGCAGAAAGCGGGATATGAGATCATCCGATGTGCGCGAACAGCCAATTATTACAACTTTATGGATGGCATCAACGGCATTGCCGGCATCACGGGTCTTTTAGGCTTTGCGCTTCTTGCCGCTTATGTGAATCTGATTGAAGGATCGGTTGCAGTAACGGGTGTGGCCGTATGCCTGTCAATCGCCTGCCTGGGATTTCTGCCACTCAACATGCCCAAAGCCAGAGTGTTCATGGGCGACATCGGGAGCATTCTGCTGGGCAGCGCGTTTGCCGGACTGATCTGGCTGGCGGCGAAAAGTGTGCTGGACTTTGTCTGCATGGCATCGTTTCTGTTTCCGTTTTATGTGGATGAACTGACCACCGTGATCATCCGGCTGAAAGATGGTGAAAACCTGACTAAACCGCACCGAAGGCATTATTATCAACTGTTGGCCAATGAAAAGGGGATCGCACACTGGAAAGTGTCTGTGGGGTACGGAGTGTTTCAGGTGGCTGTTGGAATCAGTGTGTTGATGGTGCGGGGGTATGGGGTGGGGGCGGTCTTGGGGGGTGCTGGCGGGGTGGTTTGGTGCATTTTGGGTTGAAAGTTGCAGATTGCGT
>JBAXVB010000508.1:0-3185 GCA_037129415.1 Deltaproteobacteria bacterium | reverse complement strand
TTCAATCTTGCAGATTGAACCAGCATTGAGGATACATTCGCAATTGCACTCATCACTTACCATCATTTTACCATCAAATCTCATGAAGATCAAATGAATCATCGGCCTTGATCATCGTTCCGGGCAGATCGTCATTATTGATTTATTTCCCCCTTTGATCCCTCCGTCTATATTGCTCTATTGCATTTCTTCCTTCAAACGGTCAAACTGCCTTTCCAGTTCATTCATAAACGAACTGGCGGCGGTCAGATCCTGAGCTATGGCCGCATTCTCCATCTCGGATGCCACGGCCCGCAATCGTTCTCCGCCCATATTGGCGGATGCGCCATTGATGCTGTGGGCCTGAAATCCAACGCCAGAAACATCGCCTGATTCAAGAAATGCTTTCAGTGCCTGAATCCGTTGCGGGATATCCGCCAGAAAACGATCCTGGATCATTTTTGCCAGATATTCGTCATCCAGCAGACGTTCCATCATTTTATCCCTGTCCCAAATAGGTGGATCAGTGGTATTTGATTCATCAGATTTTTCCGCGTCCTGTTCATTATTTTCAATCAGTTTAACACGGACGGCTATTTCGCCGTGATGGGTGAACTTGATGGCATTTCCCGCCAGATTGGTGAGTATCTGGCGCAGTCGGCCCGGATCACCCTGCAGCAGTGACGGTATATTCAGATCAACCGCGCAGAGAAGCTCCAGCCCCTTCTCATGAGCCCGTACCGCCAAAGTGACGACGAAATCGTCCAGTAGATTCAATAAATCAAAGTCCAGTGTCTCCAAATCGAGCTTCTTTGCCTCGATCTTGGAAAAGTCGAGAATATCGTTTATCAGGGCAAGCAGTGATTCACCGCTGCTGCGCACGATTCCGGCATAGTGCCGCTGCTCATCGTCCAGGTTAGTATCCAGAAGCAGCCCTGTCATACCGATGATGCCGTTCATGGGTGTTCGGATTTCATGGCTCATCATGCGTATAGCCGTAGAAACTCAAAGCGGCGGCATTGGCATCAATGATCGCTCCATCTTTGGGATCAATCAGCAGCATCGCCGCTGAATTGCCGGCGAACTGATTACGGTATGACTGCTCGCTTTCTATATGTTTAGCAATCAGATTTTGGACAAACCGGAAAAAAGTAAAGTACGATAGAATCACAATAAATAGAAAAAGGCAGAGGGTATAAGCAGTGACACCAGCAAGTGCATTTTTGCTTGCAGAAAAAAATATCTCCCGGTTTGCTTTGCCTACCAGTACAAAAGGTTTTTCCGCCAGAGCTACAATGCTGGTCAGCTCGTCTGTGATGTCTTTGGATGACAGGCCATCCTCAATTTCGAAACTTTTTACTATAACGGCTTGCGCCTCGTAAATAGCTGATCGCTGCTGCACCATCGGCATATTTGGGAGCGCTAAAGTCGCATAATTCAGGGAAACCAATTGACCCGCTGTGATACTCAATAAGCTTTTGGCGAATAGCACTCCGGCTGCCAAGTGACTTCGCCGTGGAGTCAAAGGTTGAAAGGACAAAATCAACCTCTAATGCCTTCATGTTTACAGCATTCTGAAAGGATATCCTCGCTTCCCGCTTGAATGCTGCATTCATCGGAATATAAAAGGTCAGAAAACCAATCAAAATAGAACCGGCCAATGACAAACATACTAATTTATAGAAGGACTTGAAAATTTTATTCATGAACTTTCCATTCGGATATGCCTAACCATTTGAAAACAAAAGATAAATTCTATCTTTTCTGATTGTTAAATAAAAGTCTCAAATGTTCCGCTATGGCATGACCGGAAGAGAAAAAAAGAACTCGGTATCCTTTCCCGGTTCCGACGATTCTGGTCAATTGCTCTGTTCTTCCAGGATGCCTCAAGCCCGTCCATTATGGACATCAGAATGTCCAGGCGGATCATCTCTGTGGCAGTTCAAACCAGAACGTACTTCCTTTACCCTCGTCACTTTCCAAACCAATCCGGCCGCCATGGGTTTCCACAGCCAACTTGCAGAACGTCAGACCCAGACCGGTAGAATATCCTTTACCTTGTTGGCGTAATGATACCTGGCAGAATTTGTCAAATACCTTTTCGCGATATTCCGGGGGAATTCCAGGGCCGTTGTCCACAACCGACACATGTACCTTGTTCGCCGAAGCGTTCTCAATGCTGATAGTAATAACACCCTTCTCCTTGTAAGCGGTGCAGCTTTCACAAGTCCTGGGGTATCGGCTGTATCATCAGCAAAGACGTAGTGCAGGCCCAGGCATTTTCCCAGCATCTCAAATAAATCTTCTGTTCGAAAGGGTTTACGCAGATAAGCATACATACCTGTAGCCATTATCTGTTCAAAATCGTCTTCAAAAGCGCTGGCTGTAACGGCGATGACGGGTATGGCGCTGCCCACCGCCATGGCCTTGATCCGCCGGGTGGCCTCGTAACCGTCCATGATTGGCATGCGCATGTCCATGAGTACCGCATGAGGCGACCAGTTGTCGAAGACATCCATGGCTTCAACGCCGTTGCTTGCCTCTGTTACTCCTTTCGATCCAATCATCATGCCCTTCAACAGTGTCGGGTACATCCTGCAGAAAACCTTCAAACGGCTTGTTGTATTTGCGTTCAAAAGAAATAATATTTTTTTCAAATTCTTTAAGTTGATTCTTAAAATAAGATACCCTTCTAAAAGCAACCTGACTCAACGCTTCAATATAAATCGTCTCCCCTGCGGCAGTAACGATATCCCTGACATCTTTTGGAACTTTGACAGTTATTTCAATCATATTGTTATCCTTTATTCTGGGGCCGTGCCGCGCTAAGTAATTGAATTTCCATGATTCATATCTCAATAATAGGCGTTTTGATCCCCAATAAGTACACACTTTCTGCGAGGATTTTGAATCTCATTATAACCACCAAACGGCCATTCGGACGGATGAGAGACCACACCGGTACGCACCATATTCAGGTCAATATACACAAGACATCTCAGAAGATGTCGTTCGGATTCTATGGCTGTAGCGTGATAACGGTCTTCCCAGAAAGCACCTTTTCTGTTTTTTCTCAAATCGTATTCCTGGGCGGTTCTACCGGCAACCAGCTTAATTGATTCAGGTATGACGTAATTACCATCCCCGATGATGTTGGGATTGCCGCCATAATGGAGCGGCCCACTTCGCTTTTAGCCGCCACAAGA
>JBAXVB010000507.1:0-3190 GCA_037129415.1 Deltaproteobacteria bacterium | reverse complement strand
GATTGGCGAATGCGCCCTGGAGATGCAAGGGGGCGGTGTAGTACGCCACGGAAGGGATGCCGTTTTCTTTCAGAGTTTGGGACAGACGATCCCGATTCGGAGACAGGGCGGTGTACTGAGCATAGACAGAGGTATTGCCGGGAGCGATCACAGGGGTCTGAATTCCCGGAATATCAGCCAGAAGTTCTCCGCACTGGCACATCCAGCCGATCTGCCTGGCCGGGTTTCCTACCATCAGTGCATGACCCGGAACGTTTCGGGTGATCACAGCGCCTGCGCCGATAAAGGAATATTGGCCGATAGTGTTTCCGCAGATAATAGTGCAATTGGCGCCCAGAGTTGCGCCGCGCTTGACCAGGGTTCTACGGTATTCATGCTTCTTAGCGGCGAAACAAACCCTTCACATTGCGGTAAAACAACTGCAACTTCCCCACTTTATCAACCTGATTGATGGTTGTGTCAAGATAAAACCGAAGGAGCCAAGCTCTTCCTCATCGCAGAGAAATAATGAGGGACTGCTGCATAAAATCAAACATTCCCTAAAACCACCCATCACTTTCATGCCGTACCGTGTTTACCTCCAACCAGTTGTTGAATTTCCTCAATGCTGCATGATGTAAAGATGGCGTTCATGATCATTGACAGTCTGTCCGGATCCTGAATTTCGCGGATTGATGCCATCAGAAATGATGCATCATCGCCGAACTTAAGGCTCAGACCCAATCCAATGTATTCTACTCTTCCTTCAGTTTTCCCCTCAACTTTCCCTTGTCGATATCCAATACGTTCCACGCTGCTGATATAGGGCATTTTCCCTTCCTCCTCGATTTTGTTAATTTCAACCCAGAGCTTGTCTTCCAACTCGCTGGGCAACTGCATGATCCAGTCGATGAAATGAAACAATTCAATGATTTTTTCCCGGCTCCACCCCCTGATATAAAGGCTTCTGGTGAACCGTAGCTTGCTCTCGAACCGCATAAAGGCGTTCTTCCGTGTCTGCTGTGTTTCAAGATGGGCAAGGGTTGCCAGGGCAAAAGGATTGTTCGATGTTTCCAGCATTTCACTTTGACTCCGGTAATCGATCAACTTGACCACAGGAAAACGAATGCTTGTTTCAGAACCCCAAAATCCGTAACTGAAGCTGTTCGGCCGCCATTCGGCGCTCTCGTCCGCCAACACCGCCAGACTTGCCACCGGCTGCTTAAAACGATCATAACACCGATAGTTGTAAACAAACATTCGTTCGGCCAAATCCGTATCTCTTTGCCCCTGAATTTCAATATGAACCAGCACCCATTTTTGTTCACCACTATTGAGCCAAACCCGCACCAGCTTGTCTGCATATCGCCGTCCCAGGTTTGCGTCACGCACCACCTGCTGTAGCTCCTTGTCCCAAAATTCATAGCCGTGGGACCAGTTGATGTCCTGTGCCGCATCAGGGAAGAAAAACTGCATGAATTCCTCGAAATAGGATTCAAGAATGTTTTTCCACGGGCTATCGTAATCATCGGAGTTGTTCTGTTCGCTCATTTATTTTTCACCGCCATATCGTACAAATGTTTCATGCAAATTCTTTCGGCCTGAAACCTTTTCGGTTAAAAATCGCAGCACCGCCGTCGCTGGTTTGCGTCAGAACAAACAATCCGGCTTTTTCCGCATACCGACCCACATCATCCTTCACCACCAGCGCGCCAACTCCGGCCAGTATCTTGCTGTCCTGGTACTCCGGCAACAAAGTCTTTAAAGCTTTCATTTCTTATCGCGTTATCTCCAGAATGACTCGGTTTTCCATGTCTCAAAACTGCCACAGACGATGTTTTACGGCCTACGTTGGAAACCCATTCCAACATGCTCGAAATGCTCATCGCCTGTAATTACATCTGTAACCCCGATTTCCTTCATGACCGCCATTGATGTCAGATCAGTGAACGATATTAATGGCTTATCATCATATCTCAACCGCATGACCTTCGCTTCTTCAAACAGCGAAGTACTCACCCATACCAAATGCAAGTATCCCTGCACAATCGAATCATTGATAGATTTCATTGATATTTTTGCCAGCTCCAACGGCAGGCGCCGAAAGATCAAGGTCAGTGTCTCATCAAGAACATAATCCGTTGTATAGATTTTCGCCCCTCTTAATTGATATTGGCGATAAAACGATTTGACCTCATCATGTCTTGTCTCTCGCTTATTGTGGAGAGCTACCCAGCCCCATGTATCGACAAAAAGCATTTCGATCAATCTCCGTAAAGCTCTTGATCAATTTCGCTTGCAAACGGTTCGACATCCGCTATGCCTATTATTCGCAAAATAGGATCCATTTTGGGATCAAGAGAGCCTGGATGTACACTTTCCTTCTTATGACCTTCAAACAAAAGAAACTCTGAAAACTTCAACACATTCTGAATTTCAGATTTACTGAGCTTTCCCAGATTCTCTACGACCAGGTCCTTCAAAATGGCTGTTTCGGTCGCTGTATCCATTTCTTTTGTTCCTCCCTTTGTGATTAATGAGAGACGTGACATATAGTGGACCCCTCTGTCAAGACAATAACTCCCTCCCTGCCGCCTTCCCAAAATTCGCAGAGCGCGTCCTTGGGCGCTTTCAACACCGCAGTCAAAAAGGCAATGGTGATTTCCTTGTGCTTTTCATCACCAAAGAATCAAACATTCCTTAAAACCACCCCATCACTTTCACGCCGTACCGTGTTTACCACCAACAAGTTGTTGAATTTCCTCAATACTGCATGCAGTAAAGATAGCGTTCATGATCGTTAACAGCCGGTCTGGATCCTGAATTTCGCTGATTGATGCCATCAGCAATGATACATCATCGCCGAACTTAAGACTCAGACCCAGCCCAATGGCTTCCTTTCTTCCCTCAACTTTCCCCTCAACTTTCCCTTCAACTTTTCCTTCGTCTTTTCCTTTATCCCATCCCCGTTGATATCCAATACGTTCCACGCTGCTGATATAGGGCATTTTCCCTTCCTCCTCGATTTTGTTAATTTCAACCCAGAGCTTGTCTTCCAACTCGCTGGGCAACTGCATGATCCAGTCGATGAAATGAAACAATTCAATGATTTTTTCCCGGCTCCACCCCCTGATATAAAGGCTTCTGGTGAACCGCAGCTTGCTCTCGAACCGCATAAAGGCGTTCTTCCGTGTCTGCTGTGTTTCAAGAT
>JBAXVB010000506.1:0-3204 GCA_037129415.1 Deltaproteobacteria bacterium | reverse complement strand
TCGGAAGCGCTGCGGACCGGCAAAACAGAGAAAATCTCCAAGATCGAAGGCGGAGGCACGGTGCTCCTGATCGAAGATGAAGAGCAGGTGCGCAACATGGCCAAAATTATGCTGACTCGCCTGGGATATACGGTACTTGAAGCAAAAGATGGCATTGAGGCTGTGGAGATATTTCAGCTTCATCAGGATGAGATCCGCTGTGTTCTCTCCGATTTGACGATGCCGCGGATGGATGGGTGGGAGACACTCTCGGTCCTTCGCAAGCTATCACCGGATATTCCTGTAATCCTGTCCAGCGGCTACGACGAGGCACAGGTAATGGCTGGAGAACATACCGAACAGCCCAATGCATTCCTGGGAAAACCTTATCAACTGAAGGGGCTTAGAGAAACGATCAGCCGTGTACTGGCTGAATAAAAATAAACAATTTTGATAGCCAAACTCATGATTAGTTATCCTATTCTTGAGTACTGGGCGGTTCGGGAATATTAACAATACCGGAAGAATGCAGAAGGTGGTGGTCCCCAAAAGTCTGATGCGCTGGGAACCCAGCAAGCGGAGCAGCCGGCGTAGATGCGACAAATAAGGCCGCTTTGTCTTGAATTCAAACCGGATGTCGGGTTTGTCGGGTTTATGTCGGATTCTGTGATGAATGGTGTCATGTCGGGTTTATGTCGGGTTTCTTTTTGATAATATAGTATCTGAAAAACGGCATCGGGTGACCTGGCGGCCTGCCTTGCGCACCAAGTTAGCCATTTCAGGAGCACATGCCGTGTCGTCATCGCCCTTAACAAAAATCAGGCGTTCACAATGGGTTTTGGTGGCGTGTTCAAACTCCAGTTCGGTCGGCGACATTCCGGCATCGTTCTTCCATCCATATTCGTTACCGAGAATGGCAAGGTAGATGTCACACCCTTCGACCTCACCCAAATAGATATCGTCGGGTTTGCGGTCTCCGGCCGGTATATCTTCAAACAGGAACACATCCGATATGAACCGGCTAAACAAAGGATCATGGGTGATAAAATCCTTTACCGCCCGCCGTTCCACCGCGAGCTCCTTCTGAACGCTGCTGATAAAGAGGCGATAATGGTTGGCATCCGGTTTCTTCATTTACGATCCCTATTTGAGACTGAAAGGCCGCTTGTGTGTTTATCAGAATCAACCACATCCAATTAGTGAGTTCGTAAACAACGTGGATCGCTGTGGTCTTGCCGACACCGGCTGGAGACACCAGCATTACGAGGCTTTGAATACATTATACCATGCTTATGCCTTACGGTTATTGTCAGTTAATGTCAACCGTTTTTCGGAGCTTCGGTGATATGGCAAACCATTCATGGACAAAAATGAACCCTCTCACGATTGCTCAGAGAACGAGTTCATAATTCGGCCAGGCTGATTCGTTGTCCATTGTCATTGCCACCAAAAATGGTCAGCATTTGAATCGGCGTATCTACTGAAGTCTGGATCATCCCCAAGGCGGATTCTGTCGATTTCATTGTTCCCACCATTGAATTTAATCACAGTATCCGTGCAGAAATAACAAACCCGGTCACGGGGATTGATTACGACGTAGAAACCCACGGTACCGTCGGGAACAAAGGCTTCTCTCCGCTTCGGTTGATTGTGCCGAGTGAAAGTGTTTCGTTAAAAAATATCTGTCAGACTTCGCCAAGTCAATCACAGTGACGTTAAAAGCCTTTTTGCTCATGAATGATAACCGCTTCCGCAAGAACGCTTCGCGAGGATGAAATGGAAGGAAGAGAACAATTTCTTGGCACCGGGAAATTGATATACAGAGAGTGGCGAAAAAAGCATAAGAGGTTCAAGTGACTGTTTATATTTGAATAAAATGGGTAGCTGGGGGAGTGGTACACGTTGGGCGCCTGTATGTGTTTGTTTGAGTGGAAAGGACCCATTTATTTGAGGTTTTTTTGGGATAAAACAGCAGTTTTTTAAAGATTTTATGAGGCCAGAATTGACATTGTAACGCGCCAATGGGTCGGCGGGCTTTCAAAATCTCAAGATCAAAACTCTGTCGGATCATTTTCTATTGTGCTGCTTATACTGTTGGTTGCGATAGACGATCATGAGAAGCCAGCATTGTTTAAAACCCGGAAGTGCATATATCCGAATTTGTTTCGTGTGATGGCTGCAATGATGTTTTCAGTCACAGAAGGAAAGTGTAATGCTTCTAATGTCCGTTTAACAGATTTTAGGATTTTCCGTCTTCCCCGTGCGCATGGGTGACGTTTCAGGCCAGACATGCCGATTAGTTGTTGCAAGCTTGTAACATCTAATGTTCAGCTTGTGGCAAGCTTGCCCTAATGATGCATTACAAAATAACTTGAGCAATTTGCTATAATAGTCTATATTGTACACATGTCAATCACATTAGAGCAAATCAAAATACGACATGACCTGTTAGTCTCAGTGTTGAATGAAAAACAGTATCGGTTGTACTTGGCTGCAGAGGCGAAAGCTCTGGGTTGGGGAGGGATGTCTCAGATAGCAAAGGTAACCCGCTCCTCGCGCAATGCAATATCTACTGGCATAGAGGAGTTGATGCAAGCACCTGTTTCAAAACCAGTTGAGGCTGTGATGGAAGGAAAGAAAACGAGGCATCGGACAAGAGGACGCCGCCTTCCAGTAGCTGAAGATTCGCGTCAACGTCGGCACGGGGGCGGACGTAAGCGTACAACGGATACTGATCTCACACTGAAATCAGATTTGGACGATTTGATTGAGCCGTTTGCTGCTGGAGATCCCTGTTCGCCACTGCGCTGGACTTGCAAAAGCATTGCCAATTTAACAACAGAGCTTATAAATAAAGGGCACAAGACTAGCACGCGAATGGTGCATGAGTTACTTATTGAAATGCGCTACACCATGCAAGCAAACCGGAAAACCAAAGAGAGCGGGAGCCAACATCCAGACCGAAACGACCAATTTCTCTTTATCATTGACAAGGTCAAGCTTTATCAAGAAGCTAACGAGCCGGTCATTTCTGTTGACACCAAAAAGAAAGAGATCGTTGGGGAGTTTTCGAATAAGGGTAGCACTTGGCGACCGCAAGGCTGTTCGGAGGAAGTGAACATGCATGACTTCCTTGATCCCGACAAGGGACGGGCCGCACCATATGGCATTTATGATTTGGCAAAAAATGTAGGCTTTGTCAATGTTGGAATAAGTGCAGACACT
>JBAXVB010000505.1:0-3210 GCA_037129415.1 Deltaproteobacteria bacterium | reverse complement strand
GTAGGCTTCGGCGACTTTCTGGGCAATCGGAAGTACGGTTGTAGATCCGTTGATGCTTATGTTTCCGGCAAACACCAGACCAGCCGAGAATACCATCGCCAATAACATGATACCGGTAACCCAATTCATTTTTTTCATTTTTTCCTCCATACCTTTGTGATGAATGTTCATTCTCAATCTCTTCGATTCAAAATTCATTTTTTTCAATCATGGGAAACGAAATATCCCATTTGCGGTGAAGTATAAGGGAGATTTGTTAGAAAATGATTAGGATTTTAAAAAAAATCGCTTCCGTTGACGGATAAATTATTCTGAAAGTCTGCTTTGAAAAGCCACAGTCTGCATAACGCCTGATATGCCACAGCATCTTGACAGGAGACAATCTTGGCGTTTTTTCGTTTAACCAATTTTTAGCGCTTCTTTAATATTCTGCTAACATCGAACTGCCATAAAGGTAACCGTTACCGTCAATTGATGCGCCAAACGATCCTTCTCTGAAAAATAACATCCGGCGCCTGTGATTTGCAACCCCCGAAATTTTCCGGCCGAATGTTTGAAATAGAAGATTCTTATCACCATGACGACACCCTCTCATCCATTCCTTTATGACACCGGTTACTGGCGCCAAGTATTTCAGTTGAACCCCGCTTCGCCGGGCAATACCCTGGAGAACATGCCTTTTACTCCTGGCGATGCGGCGGCAGGGGTTGAAAATGAACTGCAAACCGCTGTGACTGGTAGTAGCACCACAGTAGATCTGCCCATATCCATTCGGGAATCAGACTTTTTCAGAAATATGCACAAGCGCATCCATTCCGGGGAAAGTTCCGGCAAACCTGCATCTGAACTTGAAAAATATCTGGATGACAGACATGCCGACGTATGGGAAAACAGTTGGGTGCGATTTCCACGCCAGTTACTCAACAGTTATGCCCAACAGGTACTCAATACCGATCTGCTGTCGGACAAACAACGCCCGGAAAGTCAGCCGCGCTCGGATGTATCCCGATTCGTTTATTCGCATTGTCAGGAGGAATGGCTTCGCATACCAGTCAGCTATCTGATCAAATTGAGCCTGGCCGATGTGATTGGGCGATGCGGCAAGAAAATTCCGCAAATTTGGTCCATTGGCGAAAAGCTGATGAATCATTTTCTAAGCGACAACACCTCACCGGAAACCTACTCATTTCAGCCAGTTCAGCTTTCCCTGACAACAGGCATGGGACAGGCATCGGCTCGCGAAACCCTGAAACGCTATCTGCTCACCCATCTTCTGGTTGAATACGGAAATCAGCAGTTTCAATTGCGGCTGAATGGGCAGGAGACGCAGATATATTTTGCTCCGCACCCCCCACAACGGCTCAGGCGACTGAACGATCTGATTCCGGATGCCGCATATCGCCAATTGTTCATGAATCCCTGTCTGTCCGGGTGGGACCAGGGCGAGGAAAAGCACCAGTATATGCATCTTTGCCATCAGGTATTGTCACGAAGCCAGTTAAACGCCGTGACCAAACTGAAGGATGCTGGCATCATCACGTCCAACCTGGTGGTGCTGCCCAATATGTCCAATATCAGCCTGGCCAACAACGGAACTCATATCAGTCTGAGCAGCGAAAAAATGGGCCGGATGATGGCCGACCCCTCGTCGGGATTCGGGACTGTTGAGGAAAAGTATTTCGGGGATCTGGTCATCAAAATCGTTGAACATTTTCTTCCCCTGTTTGTCAACACCTATTCGGCAGACCCCTACCGGATGGATTTCTGGGATTTTCATCCGGAAAAGGCATTAGGATTTCTGGCGCATGAACTGGATTATACCCATTTACGCATGCTCTGGCGGCGATGGAAAAAAAAGGCAAAGCTGAAAACTTTCGGGTATGCCATGACCCCGATGGGGCCGTTGAAATTAGACATGGCGCTAAGTTGGATTTTAGGGCTACGAGGCGATCTGGTGCCGGATTTCAGGCTGATCGATTATCTGGTTTGCCTGCTTAGCACAGAACAGAGCCCAGCCCTGAACGGACAGATTGGTAACGATTTCCAACTGAAGCAGAATCTGGCGAACATGGGGGTGTTTGATCAGCGGATGTCGCTGTATCTGTTTTACCGGCTCCGGCAGTATCAAACCATGGGGTTTTCCGGTTTCGAAGGCCGCTATTACAGCCTGTTTCACCGTTTCTCGAAAGACATGGGGCCGGCCGTCAGTCTTCAGCAAATGATCACAGCTTTTGCCTGCCAGTCGATCATCGACCAGAAAATCACCCATCGACATATACCCGACAGTCCGGTTGTGGAAAGCGAGCGCCGCCAGATTCTCTTTGGCGCCGCCATCGGCATCCCAACATTTTTTGTACAGAAGCAGACGCCCAATGCCTTGATGCAGTCGATACTGAAAGAAGTGAAGCACACCCGGCAAAGCAGACGCTATCCAGGATATATCCGCATTCACAACAGGGAATACCGGAAGGCGCTGGTGAAAATGCTTCGAAGAGATGCGGCCGGCCTGATTGAAATGATGCAGATGAAGGATGTGCTCGACGATCTTGAAAATAGAATTATGGACCCGGAACACCATGCCGCTTCCGGCAGATTGACACGAGATATTTTGGATCATGCCGGTGCTAAAACGCCGTTCAAATTGAGCGGATCTGAATTCAACCAGGCTGCTGAAACTTTTTATCGCACAACGCTTCGAAAGCAGCATCTTGAAGAAGCACTGACCGTCTTGTCCGAAACATGCAAAAAGTTGAATCAGGTGGACACACAAGATGAACTGGGGAAGGCCGTTTTGCAGGCTATTCATCAGAGACCGGTCGCTGAATTTTTGGCCGGTGTTCATGATGGCGTGCTGAACGACCGGATCAGGCTCGACGACCTAACGTCTCTTATCCAGATTCTGATTCTGCTGGCCTTGCCGGAGACGGCTGAAAAGAAAGCATCACCGCCATGAATTTTAACACCCACCAATACATTGATCGGGAAACCGGATTGGTTCAAACCGAAACGCTGTGCTACGATTCCGTGATTGCCTGGATGTATTGCAGCGTGCGGGAAAAAGCACACTGGTTGTTCAATAAACTGATATCCTCTGAATTTTCAAAAATTCTTGCATGGATGCATTATGACATGCACCACGATCTGACAAGAAAACAGATTGGCGATGTCATGCAGAAGCTCGGAATCAATCCAAAAGAAATTGCAGATGAT
>JBAXVB010000504.1:0-3212 GCA_037129415.1 Deltaproteobacteria bacterium | reverse complement strand
GTTGCACGGGATATCCTGAATACAGCCAGTTTTGACTGGGCCTATTCCGAGCTGTTTCAAAACTATGATCGCGGCCAGATCGAAGCTTATCTTCCCGGAGCGATGGATATTTCATGTGAAGATGGGCTTCTTGTTCATTTTGCCGAAACCCACGACAACACCCGTCTGGCTGCCCGCTCCATTTCTTATGCCCGTATGCGGACCGCGCTTTGTGCGCTGTTTTCCCAGTTGGGGGGCTTTGGGTTCGCCAATGGTGTGGAATGGCTGGCTACGGAAAAGATCATTGTTCACGAATCCCCATCCCTGAATTGGGGTGCAAAAATCAACCAGATCGATTTAATCCGTCGGTTAACCGCTATTTTAAAGATGCATCCGGCGTTTCAGGATCACACCCATATCCAGTTCGTTCAGTCTGGCCTTGGCAATCATCTTGCGCTGCTTCGCCGTCATGAACCTTCACATAACAAGCTTCTAATTGTGGTCAATCTGAATGATCAGAACTCCGCCAAGGCTTTCTGGATACCTCAGCATTCGACTCTTGTACTCCGCGATCTTCTATCCGGTGAAGCTATTTCGCTTTCCGAATTTGAAGGCCACCATTGCTGCAACCTTGGCCCCGGTCAGGTGCTGTGCCTCACCGATGATATTAACATCGTGCATCGGCTTCATCAGGAGCTGGTGCAGCCCCCGACCCTTCCTGATCACCTCAGCCACCAGTGCCTTAGCGCAAAAGCTCTGGACATCCGAAAGGCAATCCACGGGCTTCAGGATATCGAAGACTTTGACTTGAATCAGGCAGCATCTCTTCTGGCTGCTGATCCAGTTGCTTGTTGCCGCAAGATGAATCCATTCACCAGCGAGCCTCGCATCATCTTCTGGAATTGGCCCCAGGATGGTCGGCGTTTAGTGATGATTCCGCCTGATCATTTTCTGCTGGTCCGCGCTCAATATGCTTTTCGGGCCAGAATAACTGACGGCGACAAAACCATTGTTCAGGAACAGTGCCTGACCGATTCATCAGGCAAGCATTTTGTCCTCTTCACTCCCCTGCCATATCCATCTTGTTCTCGGGTTTATGGGCTGAAAATGTCGGTATATTCGCCGGAGCGCTGCGAGCATTTAGATGCTTCTATTCTGGTTTTGTCCCGGCCAGATAATCCCTGTTTTCCGCCCCTTTACTCCCATGCTGACATCGCCGGTTCGCCGGCCCTGTTTCTATCCACCAACGACAGGGGCGCCATGCTTCGCGCGCCCATCGCATGGGGCAGTTTGAATAGCAGATACGATGCGCTGCTGGCGGCGAATCTGAACCCGGACATTCCCGAAAACCGCTGGATCATGATGACCCGTTTTCGGGCTTGGGGACTCTATCAAGGGTATTCCACCGAAATCTGCATGGGCTGTTTCGATGCCTTTACCATGGATGAATCCGGCTGGGGGTTATGGCGATTTCGCGTTCCTTCCGGCCAGGGAGAACATGTTCTTTTAATCGTAGGAATGCGGCTGGATCCCCATGAGAACCGGCTTCGAATGTTTTGGTATCGACATCAGGCCAACGGCAACCTGTCTTTTCTTCCGGATGCCAAACCCGTCCAACTGATTCTTCGCCCGGATATTGAAAACAGGAATTTTCACGAAACCACCAAGGCATATATGGGATCGGAAACCCAGTTTCTCACCAGTATGACTGACGGACCCGACGGTTTTATTTTTCATCCGGATGCGTTCCATCGCCTGGAGGTCAGAGCGCCTGCCGGCCAGTACCATTCCGAGCCGCAATGGCAGTATATGGTTCACCGTTGCCTTGAAGCAGAACGGGGACTGGATTCGGATTCGGACCTCTTCAGCCCTGGCTATTTTTCCATTTCATTAACCGGAGGACAAAGTGTCGAGCTAACGGCATGTATCACTGAGGCTGGTGCTGCACCATCAGCCCAGATTAAAACCAGTTTTCGTAAGGAAATCGCAGCAGCTTTTGACAGTGCGGTCGCGCCGTCTTTCTTTGATGGATTAAAAGCCGCGCTTCGTCAGTATATCGTCAACCGCGGGAACCTCAAATCCGTCATCGCAGGATTTCCATGGTTTCTGGACTGGGGCCGTGATGCGCTAATCGCGGTCCGGGGCATGGTCGCTGCCGGGTTTTTGAGCGAAGCACGGGATGTACTCATCCAGTTCGGTCAGTTTGAGCTTCATGGAACCCTTCCGAACATGATTTGCGGAGACGATGCCGCCAACCGCGACACTTCCGATGCCCCTCTCTGGTTTTTTGTCGCCTGCGCCGATCTGATCCGGGCCGAAGGCAATGACCAGTTTCTAAAACATTCCTGCGGCAACCGGACCCTTAGAGAAGTTCTGGTTTCGATAGGCGAGTCCTATCTGTCCGGAACATCCAATGGTATTCGCATTGACCCTGATACCGGGCTCGTTTTCAGCCCCGCCCACTATACCTGGATGGATACCAATCACCCCGCTGGAACCCCGCGTGAAGGCTATGCCATCGAAATTCAGGCCCTGTGGTTTGCAGCCCTGACGTTCTTGTCCCATCACGACATGCCGGGGGAGAGAGCTGGACAATGGCAAGAGCTGGCGGAAAAGGTCCGGCGCTCTGTGATGGAGCTTTTTGTTCTTCCCGAAGAAGGATTTCTTTCGGACTGCCTTCATGCCGGATACGGAATCCAGGCCCGAATGGCCGAAAGAGATGACGCATTAAGACCCAATCAACTTCTGGCTATCACCCTCGGGCTTATATGCGATGCCGATATATGCGATTCTGTTCTGGATGCCTGTCAAACGCTTCTGGTTCACGGAGCCATTCGAAGCCTGGCTGACCGGCCCATGAAGCACCCCCTCGAAATCCGGCGCAACGGGCAACTCATCAATGATCCCCACAACCCCTATCAGGGCATTTATGCCGGCGACGAAGACACCTGCCGCAAACCCGCATACCATAACGGCACCGCATGGACCTGGCAGTTCCCATCATACTGCGAAGCCTGGATGCTGCGCTATGGCGATGAAGGCAAGGCCACTGCAAGGGCTTTGCTCTACAGCAGCATCGATCTGATTCGAACTGGCTGCCTCGGCCACATTCCGGAAATCCTTGACGGCGATTTTCCCCACACGCCCCGCGGCTGCGACGCCCAGGCATGGGGCGTTAGTGAGCTGCTGCGGGTGTGGCTTCTAACGTCGTAAACAGGTTTTTAGAGGCCGTT
>JBAXVB010000503.1:0-3222 GCA_037129415.1 Deltaproteobacteria bacterium | reverse complement strand
CCCATGAAACCATTGAATCCTTCATCCATTCACCGCATGGTCATTCGAACACCCAATTGGGTTGGCGATGCCGTGATGAGTACCCCTTTTTTACGCGCAGTGCGAAAGAATTTTCCACATACGCACATCACCCTTCTGGCCAAGCCTTGGGTTGCACCGGTATATGCAAACAATCCGCACATCGACCACATCATCATATACGATGACGCAGGACGTCACAGGGGCCTTATCGGTAAATTCAGGCTGGCTAAAGATCTGCGTAAATACAACTTTGATCTGGCCCTGCTGCTGCAAAACGCATTCGAGGCTGCATTCCTTGTCTGGATGGCTGCAATTCCCATCCGGCTGGGATATGACACGGATGTCCGCAAAATACTGCTTACCCATCCGATTCACCGCTATCCGTCACTGAAACGACTGCATCAGATAGATTATTATCTGGAGATTCTGAAAGGTACAAAACTGATAGCCAATTCTTCTGAACTGGAAATTTTCATATCAGATGAAGAGAAACGCCAGGCCATCCAGCTTATAAGAACCAGCGGGTGTCCTGACAGAGCCTGCATAATCGGCATCAACCCCGGAGCCGCATTCGGAACCGCCAAAAGATGGTTTCCAAATCGGTTTGCTGAACTTTGCAACCGTCTTAAATCCATTCCTGATGTCTGCTTTCTGATTTTTGGCGGACCGGGCGAGGAGGAACTGGGTAAAACTATCGCCAAGTCTGTCGGCGATGCCTGCATCAATCTATGCGGGAAAACCACCCTTAGACAGGCAATTTCCTTGATTGACCAGTGCCGATTGTTTATCACAAACGATTCCGGCCTGATGCATCTGGCAGCGGCCCTGCATAAGCCGCAAATCGCAATCTTCGGTTCCACGGACTACGCCACGACATCTCCAGGAAGCCATCTCAGCCACATCATTCGGGCACCCGTAGCGTGCAGCCCCTGTATGAAACCGGACTGTCCGACCGATCACCAATGCATGGATGCCATCACCGTCGATCACGTCCTTGGTCTTGTCCTGGAACTTCTATCTGGCGGTCAGGTGCAGCCCCTGTATGAAACCGAACTGCCTGACCGATCACTGATGCATGGACACCATCACTGTCAATCACGTCCTTGGTCTTGCCCTGGAACTTCTATCCAACAGTCAGTCATCATGAATATTCTGATTGTCAAACTGAGCGCCATCGGCGATGTAATTCACACCCTTCCGGCATTGAATGCCATTCGCTCGGCTTATCCATCGGCGCACATCACCTGGCTGATTGAAGAAGCCGCTGCGCCGCTGATTATTGGGCATTCAGCGCTTGACCGGGTCATCATTTCCAGAAGAAAAAGCTGGATCAGGGACATTAGGAATGGACAGTGGAAATCCGTTATCCGCGAGGCGACCGGATTGGTTCGGACGATTAGGGATACTGCTTATGATCTCGTCTTTGATTTTCAGGCGCTGCTCAAAAGCGGGGTTTTGGTCACCCTTTGCCGAGGCAAGCGAAAAATCGGGTTTAATCGGGGAATGGAACATCAGGAACACAGCTATCTGTTTTTAAATGAGCGCGTTAAACCTGTGGATATGAACCACCATGCCATTCTGCGCAATCTGATGATGCTGGATGATGCTGAAATCCATTCCCGCAGCATTAAATATCAGTTGCCGATTCATGCCGTCGATCGCAAGGCAGTCAAGCGTCTGCTTGCCAAGGAAGTAGCAAGAGCGTTCCGCTCCGGTTTCTCGAAAGAACCAGGGCCGGACACTCCTGCTACCTCATGGATAAAGGATGTCCGTCCACTGATCTGCATCAACCCGGTTGCCAAGTGGACAACCAAACTTTGGCCGAATGAGCGATTTGCGGAACTGGCGGATCGCCTTTCAGAGCGCTACCGGATTTTTCCCGTATTCACCGGCGCACCGGAGGATAAGGAGACAGTACAGGATATTTTATCCCGCATGAGGTCTTCGGCAATTGACATGACCGGAAAAACCAGCCTGAAAACCCTTGCAGCCCTTTACGAAACAGCCGATATTTTGATATCAACAGACACAGGGCCAATGCACCTTGGCGCTGCCGTGAATACGCCGGTTGTCGCACTCTTTGGGCCGACTGCACCCTGGCGAACCGGACCCATGGGCAATCAGCACCAGGTGATTCGAGCTGGCCTGCCTTGCAGCCCCTGTTTCAAGCGCCAGTGTTCGACATGCGACTGCATGACCCACATCAGTGTGGATCAGGTATTGGAAGGCGTTGCCAGAGTCATGACTGCTGGCGGCTTGTAAAAATGACCGTTTAAGAAAGAATTCATCATGGACATATCTGTTGTGATCGTTAACTGGAATACCCGGGACCTTCTACTGGAGTGCATTCGTTCCGTTTATGAAACGGTTCAGGGAATACCTTTTGAGATATGGGTAGTGGACAACGGATCAACAGACGGAAGCCAGGAAGCGGTAAAGACCGGTTTCTCATTGGTTCGACTTATTGAAAACACGCAAAACAGGGGATTTGCGGCTGCCAACAATCAGGCGTTGAAACAAATGACAGGGCGATATGCGCTGCTGCTGAACTCGGATGCCGCGTTGACGGATGGAGCAGCTCAAAAGCTACTGGCGTTTATGGAATCCACACCAACTGCTGGCATGGCTTGCGGCCAACTTCTTAACCCGGATGGCTCCCGTCAGAATTCCATAGCCAATTTTCCAACCCTGTTAACCCTGATTTCCAACGAAACCATTTTACGGATATTTTTTCCGGAAAAATTTCCCAGCAAACGCAGGAATTACTCGCATCCCATCCCCGTAGAATCAGGAATCGGGGCCTGCCTGATGATTCGAAAAGCCGCCATGGACACAGTTGGGATTTTTGACGAAACCTACTTTTTTTTCTTTGAAGAAACCGACTGGGCCTATCGAATGCGGCTGGCCAACTGGCGAATATATTTTGTTCCTTCGGCCCGCATCATTCACGCCCAGGGAAAAAGCGCCGGAAACAGCGTTGCATCAAGAATCCTTTTTTACAGATCGCGCTATATATACCTGAAAAAATGGCACCCAAGAAACTACTCCCTGATGGTCGTGATCATCTTTATCCGCCTTCTGGTCAACGCCGTTCTATCACTATTGGGGGTCGGACTAACCCTTGGACTTGCCCCGCGTCTTCTTGACAAAACGATTATTTACTTTCAACTCATTGCATGGCATCTAAAAAAATGTCCCGAT
>JBAXVB010000502.1:0-3241 GCA_037129415.1 Deltaproteobacteria bacterium | reverse complement strand
ATGTCGATATACTATTACAGGAAGCTGCATGAATGACATTCATTCACGGGTATTGAATTTAAAAAGGCTTTGGATATTTACCCGCGAACTGGACTGTGAAAGTTGGCGAAATAACCCGTGCAGCGTTATCAAAGGCAATCAATATCGCCGTTTTCACTATGAAAGACGCATCCAATGAGAAAGCATCAAACACCTGGCATAAGCTGGCTGTTGCAGCATCAGGTAGCATAGGGGGTTTCTTTGGATTGCCGGCAGTGGCGGTCGAGTTACCCATATCAACCACAATCATGTTAAGATCAATTGCTGATATTGCCAGAAGCGAAGGCGAAAACATCAGTAATACCGAGTCCCAGCTTGCATGTATCGAGGTGTTTGCTTTAGGTGGGCCGAATAAAAGTGATGACGCATCTGAATCTGGATATTTTGCAATTCGGGCAGTCCTGTCAAAATCTGTAGCAGAAGCAACAGAATATATTTTAGAAAAGGGACTGGTTGATGAGAGTGCCCCTGCCCTTGTTCGACTGTTAATTATAATCGCAGAGCGCTTTGGTATCCAGGTTTCAGAAAAAGTGGCCGCGCAAGCAATACCAGTTATTGGAGCAGCGGGAGGGGCGCTTATCAATACGATATTCATTGATCATTTTCAGGATATGGCACGCGGTCATTTTATTGTTCGGCGACTTGAAAGAAAGTATGGTACAGAAATAGTGAAAACCACATATCGGACAATTTAAACCGCCAATAGATTCAATTCCTCAATAACATACAATACGAGCAGGCTTTATGACCAAAACCCAGTTGGTACTTACTGTATGGCTCAGCGGCTGGATCATTTGTTCCATCCAATACATCATATCGGGCATTAGAAAAGCAAAACTATTTAAATCTTGTTTGAATGACAATATTTACTGGTCATCCATTGTATTGTTTAGTCTATTATGGCCCATCGTTTTCATTGTTTATATATGGTTATATATCTGCACAATATTTGGTCGTCCCTTACCTGACGGTGTTCCAACCGGAATGTATTCATTGAAAAAGCGAACTCAAACCAAAGCTGATAAGTAAAACATGTATGGGTATTGAGAATAACAACAATAGATTCTTTAACCTCTCTGACATCACCAGCCGTGTTCAAGCGATACTTCAGCCACACATGGGCAAACACTTCTGGGTCAAAGCCGAGATAGCTTCCGGTCGTGAACGTGGCGGGTCATTTTACTGTGATTTGGTTGAAACGGATGGTAACGGCAAGATCATTGCGCAGATCAGATGTACGATCTGGAACCGGGACCTGGATACCATAAAGAGAGTGTTCAGGGAACATGATCTTGAATTAAAACTTGATAATGGTACTGTCGTTGGTTTCCAATGCTCTTTACAATATAGTCCCCAATACAGCCTGTCACTTAAAGCAGTTGCAGCAGATCCCACATTTGCACTGGGAGAACTGGAACTCCGGAAAAAGCAGATCATTGACCGGTTAAACAAGGAAGGACTGTTTGAAATCAACAAAAGACTTTCTGTCCCGTTATTGCCACAGAGGATCGGCCTCGTAGCCAGTAAAGACAGCGCTGGTTATAACGATATTTTGAAAACCTTCCAGACATCATCTTTTGGATTCAAGATTTATCTGGCCGATGCAATCGTACAGGGAAATCAAGCAGAAAGATGTGTTTTAAAAGCTCTGGATGCACTTGAGAAACTCCAGGTTGATCTGGTGATCATTGCCAGAGGTGGGGGCAGCAAAACTGATCTGTCAGCTCTTGATAATGAATCTATCGCCCGGAGAATCGCATCATACACAATTCCGGTGTGGACAGGTATCGGACATGAGATTGATACCAGCGTGCTTGATTTTGTGGCGAACCGATACTTCAAAACCCCTACAGCAGTGGCGGAAGAGATAGTCGCCAGATACATCGAGATGCAGCGTCATCTTGAAGAAGCAGGGGCACGATTCAGATCAACATGGTCATATAGATTGGAAATCGAGAACACCTACATTTATGATGTCAAAGTCGGGATTGTCCAGGGTACAAGAAAATTACTGGAAACCAACTATAATGATTTAAGAGGCTCTGCCGCCACTTTATCCTCAAAAGTACAAGAACGAATCTCCGTTGAGAAATCCAGAGTGGCTGTTTTCAGAAGAACGTTGATCACCAGTCCGATATCGGTTATAACAATTGCCAGGGAGAGATGCCTGGATAAACGCCGGAGATTTACATCGAACTGCAATAAGGCAATTTCAGATCACCATAGAGAGATTAGCTTGATGATGAACCGGTTCCAGATGAGCAGATTTCTCCAGATCATCTGTCAGGCGCAGCAATGTCTGTATGATTGGAAATGCCGTTATCAGTCCAGATTCAATGCTGTGATTCTGATCCATCAGAAGGAGTTTGGTTACCGGAGAAAAAGATTCAAACTAGAGCATTTAATGGCTTTGATTGAAAATGAAAAAAACAATTTAACAAATAAACTGGCGACGATCAGGGCAGCAGATCCCCTGACCAGTTTAAAAAGAGGGTTCTCTTTGGTGTACCGGAAAGATGGCGGTTTATTGAAATCAGTCGAAGAGATCAGCACAGGAGAGCAAATTCAGGTAACTGTTTCAGATGGGATAATCTTCAGTACCGTTAATCATACGATAGGTAAATGAGATGACCGACACGCAAGACGATATTTCGCTGATGACATACGAACAAAAAGTAACCAGACTATATGAGATTCTGACCAGGCTCGATAATTCAGCCACACCCATTGATAAACTGGCTGAAGACGTGAAGATTGGCGCTCGGTTGATCAAGGAACTGGACTCGAAACTGAAACAGGTAGAGACAGAAGTCCGGGATGCTTTCAAAGAACTGGATGAAAAGGACAGCCCTTTACAGTAGAAGTGACCCGTTGTATTTCATATTAAAATCAAAACAATAGAATTTATTCCGACCTTCTGTAAAGGAATATGATGACAAAGTTATGACGGAAATTCTGATCAAAATCCTTGTCAGTCTGGGAGTAATTGTTGCTGTTACGGCAATCGCAAAGAAATTCCCATCTATTGCTGGTCTTATTAGCGTTATGCCACTTACAGGTGCGATGATTCTTGTATGGGTATATTTGGAAAATAAGGATGATCCGATAATCGTGCAGGATTTTACCAAGGGAGCCTTTTGGGGAATTTTGCCAAGCGTTCTCTTTTATCTGGTAGCTTTTATCTGTTTCAAAAAGCATCTTC
>JBAXVB010000501.1:0-3245 GCA_037129415.1 Deltaproteobacteria bacterium | reverse complement strand
GACGCCTGCCGTCAGAGCGCTCAGCCGACTGCATGGAGATGCAGTTTACCGGGCATACCCCCGAACACAGATAACAGGCCACGCACCGTTCATCTCCGTCCGGATCACGCGTCAGGATAATGGTTGCACGGGTGCGCTCCGGAAGCTGGCGCTTGAACTCCGGATAAGGCTCGGTTATGGGCCTCCGGAATAAATGCCTTAACGTCATGGCAAATCCGGCAATAAGTCCGTAGGCGCCTTCATATATGGATTGGTAAAGTGACGACTGCATTTTTTTCAAGCCGTTTATAGACTTTCTCCTTGTTTTCCAATAGAGTCAACGCTACACTGATCAACTGCACAGCCTTGTTCTGGGATTATTTCGGGAATCACAAATTTGATCCAATTATTTTCTCATAAAAAACAACATGTTGTATGCCATAGTCACTAAAAAAGAGACAACTGCTCTGCTTTTGGTCGGTTGGCTTTAAAAAAAGTAGGTTCATATTTACAACTTTCTTGCCATGTGGCATAAACACAGTATTCAAACAGCTCCTTTTTACTGTTTCTTTTTCTGACAACCTTGCTACCGACGTTGGTAAATCCAAGCGATCTCAAAGAACTTTCAAGTAATTGTTCGGTGTGAACTTCTGTGCCGTAGAAACTGGAATTACCAACAATATATGAAAGTACGGCTCCTTTCTTCAGACTCTTGCGTAAGTTTTGAAGGTGCAAGTACATATCATGAAAATATTTCCACACATATTTTGCCATCAATAAAGCGTTTTTTTCTCCAGTTTCCAATATTTGTGAAACCAACGACTGCAGTGTTTCTGGTATTTCCACGTCGTTGCCATTCCAATTTTGTAACCTACTGGTTGCAATGCCCCACGTTCCCCCAATAGCTTGCCAATCCAGTTCACCCGCTTCGCGGGCAGTGTCAAGATACTTTGTCCAGTACATGTAAGGACGAAGTTCTCGAATATAGCTTATTCTGTTTGGATAAGGTGGTGAAGTAACAACATGTGAATACTTCACATTATTGATTGATACAGGCTCCATCGAATCCAATAAATGAACGGTTGCAGCTCCGGCAAGACAATTGGTGGCGCTTTCCAAAATCGTATCCAGAATAGATTGATAAATAAATTCAATTTGTTCAATCTCAAAAGTCACAACTTTATCATGAAATGACATGGATACATGATTGAATGCTGCTGAAGATGTTTCAATTATCAATCGGCAAAATGCAATCCACGCAAGTGAAAAGACACTGTTATCCTTTGGTTCACCAAATTCGTTTACAAGAGACTGTCGAAGAGCTGCAAGTACTTTCAATGTATGCCTGCACCACCATCTGTTTATATTGTGAATGGCAGGCAGCCAATTGTCATTCTCTGTAATCGCCTTGAAATCATGAAGGCTGTTCTGAACCCCCTTAATCAGCCTATTCAGTTCTGACTTTGAATAGTTCCGGCATTTTGCATTACCTATCCAGATAAGAAATGGGTTAATATCAAGACAATGCGCAGATAGTCCGTGTTCAGACGCCACCAGTCCGGTTGTAGCCGTACCCGAAAATGGGTCAAGGACGAAAGCATCTTGAGGAATGTTTTCGATTATTTCTTTTACCAGTTTGACTGAATAAGCTGGAGTCAATCGTAACCATCCATGCCGCCCAATTTTCTGGTTTTGCTTGAATGTGTAATCAGATCGCTGGGAAACCTTCATGCCCATTATTTGGCGCTCAGCAAAGTATCAAGTATATCATGAATTTCTTTCTTTATATTCACAGATTGCCGTTTAAAGAAATCAGAGAGACTATAGCCCAAAATCTGTTCACAAAAAGCATATAGTGAAATTTGGTTACTGCTGTTGGTTGTACCGATGAGAACTCCACAACGGTTATTTCGGTATCTAAGAACAATATCGGCATCAATCTGAGAGGAAAAAATTGCAAACACCGGCAAGTAGTTATTTGCCCATGCCACTGTAGCGTTATCGATATCGGCGTTCTGACGTTTACTATCCTTGCTCTTGTAACCTTGACGCACTTCAAATACGATACCGTTAGAAGGTTTTGTAACCTCACCCAAGCCTGCGCAGTATTCATTTATCCAATGATTGACGTTGTTCGATACTGACTGATTCTTGATTTCTGACAGTTCAAGTCTGCCATCAAGTGACAACTTTTTGGCCTTTCCTGATTGTGTTTTTGTGGTGTATGACCACATAGCAAAAGCAGCGTCTGTATATCCGGTGGTATCAACAATGACCTTTCGGAACAAACGTTCGCATCCAATCCCAACTTGACGATAAACGGATGTCATTCCACCCGCTGCACGGTGGGCAGCGTACATAAGGTCGGTATCGAGACCAATCCATGCATAAAAGGGGTCGGCTGCGCACAGCGTCCTGAATTCAGCAAGTGAAAAACCATTATCTTTTGTACCCTGGCCGAACTTGGGCCGGTAGTCTTTGCACTTTCTGACTGGTTTAAGAAAAGTCTCAAGATACTGCTTTTCATTTGTCTTCATTTTACTCTACTTTAAGTTTTATTTGGGCTAAAGTCTTTGCGTTTAACATCAACAGTGCTGCGCCGGTGACAACAATATTGACCAGAGCCAGGGGCGTGAGAGACTTCCAGTCCATATCCATCAACTGATCGGAGCGAAAACGTGGCAGGGTTCCCCTGATCCAGATCATCAAAAAAGCAACCACTGCAATTTTAATCAGCAACCATAAGTACGGTCATTGACATCCCTTCATGTATGATTCTACCTTTCTAAGCTCCGGAGAGCAACTGGAAACTTCTTCATAATTGGCCACGCCGTACAAAATCCGCTTTCTCATGTGAGTAATATCCTCTTATATAGTCAGGCATTCACATAGAAAAACTTGCCCCCCATTACGATGACACATAGAAGGTGAAACATGGGGGCAAGCCTGGGTAACAAGTCAGCTAATTTGATATTGCCATTTTCGCAGGATTTGACCCAGTGAGTTGCGCCCAACTGCTTCCATTCCATTTATAGAGGCCAAGTGTTCCAAAATCCGCATAGAGCGTTGAACCTGAGGCGACCATGTTTTCAGGTTTGGCGGATGCAAGTTGGCTCCATGCGCTGCCATCCCATTTATAAAGGCCATAAGATGCTCCAAAATCAACATAGATTGTTAAACCGGAGGTCACCATGTTTTCAGGTTTGGCGGATGTGAGTTGGCTCCATGCACTGCCATCCCATTTATAGAGGCCTAATGTTCCAAAA
>JBAXVB010000500.1:0-3250 GCA_037129415.1 Deltaproteobacteria bacterium | reverse complement strand
TTTTGATCTTTGAATAGGATCAGTTTTTTAGTAAAATATACGCAATTTTCATCAGCCCACCTTCCAACCCTAAATGGTTGCTTCATGGAGGATATTTCCAGTTAGTGTAGTCAATGAATGGCACAAATTCATTGAACGTCGGGGAATACGATATAAGAAGTCTGTAGAAGCCATAAATGGTATTATCGACTACCTTAATTTTAAAGGAAAGACCACTTTGATTGATACGCTGAATTTCCTATCTGATAATGAAAATAACGAAAATGATGAGTGAATGGTCACAATCTGCGATTTCCTTCCCTCAACAGGGACGAGTTGGGACAGGGGTTTAAAAGCGCAGATTGTGACCATTGAAATGTATATACCGATATGAACCGCATACACTGCTCATAAAGGAAGACTGCGGCTAACTACTTCGTTTTTTCATGCTCCCGGCTGACGCAATAAATCCCGCCTCCTTCAAGCCCAGGCCCAAAACACAGATTGTCGGATTTGCATTCCGCCCTGCGACGATCTCCGGATTTCCAGCGGGAAACCAGATCCGGCTCCCGGATCAGCGGCCGAGACATGGCGATATAATCCGTAGAACCATCCGCCACCAACTGCTCGGCGACTTCAACAGATCTGATGCCACCGATCAGGATCAACGGAATCCGGATTTTCTTTTTAAAGGCGCTCAGTTCTTCCCTGAAATACGCCTCTTTCTCCGCCGAGTTTATGCCTATCCGGCTTGGGGAGAGCTTTTTTCCGGTAAGCAGCCCGCCGCTAAGCTCGATGGCATCCAGACCAGCATCGGCCAATAACTCTCCCGCGATAAGGGAATCCTCCAGGCTGAGTCCGTTTTCTGCAAAGTCCTGGCAGTTCATTTTGATCAATAACGGAAAACCTTTCCCCACAGCCTTTCGAATGGCGTGAACCACTTCAACATGAATACGGGTGCGATTCTGGATGCTTCCGCCATAGCCGTCCCCACGTCTGTTGAATATGGGAGAGAGAAACTGGCTGAGCAGATACCCATGCGCTGCATGAATTTGAACCCCGTCAAAGCCTGCTGATCTGGCTCTTATGGCTGCATCAGCAAATACGGCAACCATATCCTGAATATCCTGGGCTGTCAGTTCCTTGCGCGGCTTCAGACTGAGGCCCTCATAATTGGAAGCCACCACAGGGGGCTGACCCGTTAAGTTTTCGGGTGCAAAATGACCGGCGTGCGCCAGTTGCATAACGATTTTACCGCCGGCCTCATGGACTGCCTCCGTCATTTTACAAAGCCCAGGAATCAGTGCGTCCTTGTAAACTCCAAGCTGCCAGGGGCTGGCCTGCCCTTCCTGCCGGATGTATGTATGGCCGCTGATGATCAGTCCCACGCCGCCCCTGGCAAGAGCGGTCATGGTGTCGATCAGCTTCTGTGTAACCTCGCCTTCAGGGCTGGCCATCCCTTCCCACGTCGCTGATCGAACAAAGCGATTCGCCAGTTTCATGCCATTGATATCACTGCTTTCAAACAATATGCTCATGCTTTCCCTCCAGTTCCGATGCGATACAAACCATGTCGAATTGTCACGCCCAAAGCATACAGGTCTGAACGACGACTTTATCTGCAAATAGCTATCACATTTGACGACAGGAGGCAAGGTGAGATAAAAAATCAATCGCTTCCCTGCATGAAGATGCGGCGAAGAAGTCTATTGGGCGAACCTCTTTTACCTGCTCACACGCCTTTCTGCGGCAGCAACCTCAGCTCGAAATCATCAATAGGGCATTCCCTTTCATATTTCTGCAAATTATGATATTGATGACCTTGATTTATTGTTTATAATCAATTTTTGTATCATTCTTAAATTTCATCGAACGCTCTTGTGCCCGCTAATCACAACTAAAATCGAAAGGATTCCCCCCCCTTTGAAAACCTTACTTCACCACCAAATAACTGGGAAAAGGAGAACTTAGAATGGCTAATCGTATTGTACACACATCAAAGATGGCTTGGGTATTGGACCCGAAAGAACCGATGGACGGCCTGGTCGCCGACGGCGGCACTATTGTGGCCCGCGTCTCGCCTGGATGCTGGGGAGCGATGATTACCCCTGACTATGCAAGCGGGCATGAAGTTACTTACCCCATTGCCGTCGAAGGGGCCGAAATCGGCGACAGTGTTTGTCTCAAGATTAAAAAGATCAACATCTTGTCCCTTGCTACGACCTCCGGGACTGATAGTTTTATCGATGGAAATTTCGTTGGTGACCCCTTTGTCGCCAAGCAGTGTCCCGGTTGCGGCCTGATCAATCCCAAAACTTATCTTGAAGGTATCGGCGAAGACGCCATTAAATGTTCGGCCTGTAAAACTTCTGTTAAGCCCTTTCATCTGGAAAATGGCTATACGATGTTATTTAATGCCGAAAGAACCATTGGGGTTACTGTCCCGCCACAGATATCAGAGGAGATTGCCTGCCAGTCTCAGCAATTCAGCGCCATTCCCACCGGATCATGCCAGTATTCCTCTAACCTTCTGGCGAAAGGTGATTTGTGGGGCATCCTTGCCCGCGTTCGTCCTATGGTAGGTAATATCGGGTCCTGCCCGTCGGTGGCAATGCCGTCATCTCACAATGCCGGTGATTTTGGCTCTTTCCTGATCAATGCTCCTCATCAATACGCCCTTACCCCAGAACAGCTTTTGCAGCGCACTGACGGCCACATGGATATTAATGAGGTCGGCGAAGGGGCTATGCTCATTGTACCGGTAAAGGTCGCTAAGGCGGGAATATATGTTGGCGATGTTCACGCCATGATGGGCGACGGCGAAGTAGCCGGCCACACAACAGACGTTTCCGCAGAAGTCATTATCGAAGTTAGCGTTATTAAAGGCCTTACCATTGACGGCCCCATCGTTTTGCCACGCTGCGAGAATCTACCTTTGCTGGCCCGTCCTTATACAGATGCGGAAAAGAATGAGGCGGCTCGGTTTTGCCAGAATTACGGCTTCCCGATCGAAACAGATGTGTATCCGGTACAGGTGGTGGGTTCCGGTACGGATCTGAATACAGCTACAGCCAATGGATTAACAAGAATGGCCGCGCTTACAGGGTTTTCCATTGCGGAAGTAAGGAACCGCGCTACAATTACAGGAGATATTCAAATCGGGAGGTTACCGGGGGTCGTACAAGTAACCATGTTGACACCGGCAAGCATTCTTGAAAAGCTGAATCTTCTCCATCTCTATAAAATGCAATATCAATAAGTTAAACATAAT
>JBAXVB010000050.1:0-18932 GCA_037129415.1 Deltaproteobacteria bacterium | reverse complement strand
CCCGCGAATGTCGTATTCTCTGAACATTTCCGAATTCATGCAATGATCTCCTTTTTCTAAAATGGAACCGCGAAAATTCGGCCTTGATCATCGTTTCGGCCACTTCGATGGATAACGATTACCCCCTTTGGAAAAGGGGGGCAGGGGGGATTTCGAGGTTATGGCAACTGAAACCCCGTTTTCAAATCCCCCTTAATCCCCCTTTCCCAAAGGGGGAAATATGTGATCTGGTCGAAACGATGATCAAGGCCGAAAATTCTTATAACTTACATATACGTTCAGATAAAAAACAGTCTGAATGCTTAGGCCCAAATACCCACATGGTTACTTACTACCGATAGTTCCGATAGTCAATGCCATGTTGCCGGGATTTATAGGCAAATTTGCGAATGGTTATTTTGACCAGTTGAGCTGCCAAAGTGACATTGCCCCGTGTATTTTTTAACGCGTCAATTACCATCTCTTTTTCAAGGTTGGCGACGGCTTCCTCAAGGGACATGGCAGGAAGTGTTCCGGATTCGGTTCCGGTCTGAAGCGTCGGCGGCAGATGATAACCGTGAACGACCCCTGCATCGCAAAGCAGGACAGCCCGCTCAATACAGTTTTCAAGCTCCCGGACATTACCTGGCCAGTGATAATTCATCAGCATATCAATGGCCGGTGTTGAAAATCTGCGAATATCCTTGACATTTTCCTTGTTGTATTTTTCGAGAAAATAGTTTGCCAGAAGTAAAATATCGGTCTTACGCTCCCGGAGCGGGGGAAGATAGATGGGAAACACATTCAGGCGGTAATACAGGTCTCCGCGAAAAGTTCCTTCTTCAATGGCCATCTCCAGATTTTTGTTGGTAGCAGTAATCACCCGAACATCCACCTTGATGGTCTGGTGCCCGCCAACCCGTTCAAATTCTCTCTCCTGAAGGATTCGAAGAAGTCGGACCTGAACATCCAGACCCACCGCACCGATTTCATCCAGAAACACGGTGCCTTTGTTGGCCATTTCAAACTTGCCCAGTTTCTGTTTGATTGCGCCGGTAAAGGCTCCTTTTTCATGCCCGAAAAGCTCGCTTTCAATCAGGTTGACGGGCAGGGCCGCACAATTGACTTTGACAAACGGGCTTTTCGCTCTCAGGCTGTTGTAATGAACCGAGCTTGCCACCAGCTCTTTTCCGGTTCCGCTCTCCCCACGGATCAGCACAGTTGCATTGCTTTTGGAAACCTGGGAAATCATCTGAAACACTTCCCGCATCCGGCTGCTGCTGCCGATCATATTGGTAAAACTGTATTTGGTCTCCAACTCGCTGCGAAGCCTGCGGTTTTCTTCCCGGAGCTGTTCTTTCTCCAGATGAATGGTTTCCAGGTTGATGACATGCCGGGCGATCATGATGGCGATCACCGAGAGCAGCTTTTCTCCGTTTTTAAGCGAATAGGATTCATCGTACTGGTGATCAACGCTGAGCGCGCCAATGACCTGGTTGCCTTTTTTGATCGGTACGCAGATAAAGGATATCTCATGATCCAGTTTTCCACGCCGGGCTTCAGTACGATTCAGAAAATGCGGCTCCTGGCTGATTTTGGGAATGGTGACGGCGTGACCTGTTTGAATCACCTTTCCGGTAATCCCTTCCCCGAGTTTATACTTCACCCGTTCAACGGCTGTCCGGGAAATGCCATGCGCCACTTCGATAGTGATTTCATTGGTCAGGGGGTTTAACAGCGTGATCGTACCGCGAATCATGTTGATCGATATGGAAAGCGTATCCAGAACCTTGTAGAGGGATTTTTTCAGGTCCAGATGCTCATTCAGTGTTTTGCTGATCTCATACAACAGTGTGACATCTTCGATTCGTTTCATGGGTTCCGATTGATTGATTTGAGAGCAATATCCGAACAGCTTCATCCTTATCATATCCCAAATAAGGAAGAAGGTCAATTTTGTTTAAAACGGCAGCATTACACACCTTGAACAATGTTGATGATGGATACGCCCACCCGTACCGAAGGCGGTGCGGAGAGTCAAATCGCGGTAAATTCTGCTTGACAATATGTAATCGAACGATTACATCATCTATGATCGCGTTGCTCGCGGGCGGATCCAAGCGTACCCAGAAAACCGACATCAAGCGCGCCAAGACATTGGCTGGGCGGCTGGATTGACTGAAGGAGATTACCATGACACAACGCATCAAGGTGGCAGACCTGCCCGAGTTCGACGCGGCGCCGTATCTTGACAGCAAGGCGGCGATTGCGGCCTATCTGACGGACATTCTGGAGGCGAATGATCCGGCCTTGCTGGCGGCCGCATTGGGCGATATCGCACGGGCGCGTGGCATGAACGAGATTGCCAAGGCATCTGGTCTCACCCGCGAAGCTCTGTACAAGGCGCTCAGGCCCAATGCAAAACCCCGCTACGACACCATCGCAAAGGTTTGCGGGGCGCTGGGGGTGCGGCTGGTGGCGCAGGCGATTCACGCTTGATCTTTCGCTGTCAAAGGCATAAGCGGACGGCGGTCAATACAATTACTGGAGCAATAAAATTTTGATTTTACAACATAAAATTTTGATTTTGGTCAATTGGCAGGAAAAAGGAAAATAGCTCTTTCCTCATTTATCTACGGGATCACCCGGAAGTTGCTGAACATGTTGGGCGAAAGGCCAGGGAATCTGCCTTGAAATTGACCGATAACCGCATGACGGTTTTTAGCAATCTGCTTGAGCGCTGCGCAATGGATATCCGAAAAGGAGTGTGACAATGAAAAAGGCAAAGAGCCGAAGATATGAAGAGCCGAGGAACCGAAAAGCCGCTCTTCCAAATTTCTCAACCGTGATGATTATACTGTGTGGGATGCTGATTTTAGCATTTCCCGCAACCGGGCATTCTATTACTACGATGAGTGTACAGTTTGAGGATTCTCTCCGCCTGATCAGTTTGGATATGCCCCACAAAGAAATCATTGAAACGCTTGGAACTCCTGATATCATTAAAAGCGACGGAATGTGCCTACAATATGAATTCCTGGGTTTGAGTGTATTTCTGAATCAGAACGGCAGAGTTGAGCAAATTTATCTTTCCAGAGACTTTCAGGGAACTGTCGGTAATAAACATCAATCCAGCGGCATCTATCTTTCAGATATCGAAAATGAATTTGGGCGGCATGAGTCTGTTGACAATCTGAATTATCAACCATCTCCAATCATCCAGACCAAAGCCACAACTGAAACCGAGAATAAGACTGATCCAACCGGCAAGCAAAAAGAAGAATTTCCGCTTCAATGTTCTGGAAATAAAAAACTTTATACTTTTTATAACGCTGGCAAGGTTATAAAATATAAATATGTGCTGGATAGAGAGGGAATTGCCTTCTGGCTTAATCAGGATCAGAAACTTTATACCACGGTTCTTTACCAGTCGCTGGACGAGAACGCCAGTGTCATCGCATCACGGCCGGCAAAAGGGAAAGGGAAGGTTGCAACCGACAAAAACCTTTTGACAATGGTGCATTTCGATTTTGACAAGCAAAATATCAAAAAAATCTACGTCCCTTTGTTGGATCAATCTGTGGCTTATTTGAAGGAGCATTCCTCAACGCCTGTTACCGTTAAAGGCCATACGGATTATAAGGGATCTGATGAATACAACCAGAAGCTTTCTGAAAGACGGGCTAATGCAGTTCGCGACTATTTGATCCAAAAGGGTATTGCATCGTCCCGCATTCAGATGGTGGGATACAGTGAGCATCTGCCTATTGCTGACAACAAGACCGCAGAAGGTAGGGCGATGAACCGAAGATCCGAACTGGAAGTTCCCTTTGAAAAATGAACCTGCAAGCATGGCCAGCCAGATTGGAAGAGCCAGCGCCATCATTATGGTATGGTCACTGGTGGACAAGGCCCTGGCCATTGGCAAGGAAATGCTGACCGCACATCGATTCGGCGTTTCAGCATCTCTGGATGTTTTCAATGTAGCCTACTCATTTCCAGGAACCGTCGTATTACTGTTTTCAGCCGCATTGATTTCGGCATTTGTTCCCCTATATCTGGAATGGCGCAATCGTTCTTCTCAGGAGGCGGATTCTCATGCTACCTGGTTGATTTATTTAACCACCCTGCTTTTTGCGGTGTTGGCCATTATTTGCTATGTCATTGGGCCTGAAATCATTCAAGTGATCGGTTATGGATTTCAGCCGGAGGAGAAGCAGTTGGCTGTTATCATGGAACGACTGCTAATTCTGTTGATTTTCATTGATGGAGCGGGAATTCTTTTCAGGGGAATCCTGCTCGCCAGAAAGCTGTTTTTTCATCTGTATGTCGCGCCGATATTTGTGAATATCGCGCTTATTTTTTTTCTGATCTATGATACGGGCCATGATATCTATGTTTTGGTGTGGGGATTTCTTATCGGCACACTGATGAAAACCGTTTACATGGGCATTGCACTTTGGCGAGAAAGATTTCAATTTGGCACTCCCTTACCGTTTGACCGTCAAATAATAAAAGCTTTCTGGCTGCTATCCATCCCCATGCTGGGGAGCCAACTTATCGCAAACTCAAATATGCTGGTGGACCAGGTGATGGCCACCCAGTTGTCTGCTGGATCGGTTTCAACCCTGCGGTATGCCTTTCGTATCAACGACCTTCCCATCCAGGTGGTCATCATGGCCGTTTCAAGAGCCATTTTCCCATTTATCAGTGAAGAGGCTGCTGCCGGAAATCGGGATAATCTTCAGAATATTTTCAAATACGCCCTCATTTTTCTGGGATTTTTAACCATACCCATCACTTGCCTTATGGTGTTGTTTTCCGAGGATTTGGTCATTCTGTTGCTGAAAAGGGGAGCATTTGATCTGGAAGCTGCTCAACAGACCGCGCAAACCCTGGTCTGCTACAGTCTGGGTCTGTTTTTTTATGCTTATACATTTATCAATGGCACATTTTTCGCGGCCCTTCAAAAAACCAAAATGCTCCTGTATATGGGGATTGTTTCAATATTTTTGAATGTGTTGTTTAATGTTCTGTTCATGCATTTTTGGGGTGCGAAGGGCATTGCACTGTCCACCAGCGCCACAATGGGAATCATTTCCATCTGGTTTATTTTTCTTCTCAAACGCAATCTGGGTATTACCAATTTATCCCAGACGCTTTCCAGCTTCACCCGGATCATTTTTGCAGCCGCCGGCATGTTGGGAACTGGGCTGGTAATGGTAAATTTATTTGAATTAACTTCAATATCCCGATTGATTTATGTTCCTGTAACCGCTGTTTCTGTGTCACTGTGTTATATAGGAATTATCTGGATGTTTCGAACAGCAGATCTGGATACCTGCATCACAATATTAACCAACAAATTTACCATGAGAAAAAAAACATGAATTCAACGCCCATGGTCCCCACTCCCAACCTCCCACCGCGGGGCGAGAGGTAAACTCAACAATGCTTCTGCGCCCCAAACTGCTGATGATGATCCACTGGAAAGAATCCGGCAAATGGGATTTGTACCAGGCCATTATGGGACAGATGGAAAAGCTGGACATATTGCAGCCTTTCGGATTGAACCGCTTTCGATCTCTTTTCTGGAATCGGTTGACTTACATCCTTTCAGAATTCTATCTCCCACTGGTTGCGCTCATGAAACGGGATTCATTCGACATTGTAATGTCTTGGTCCATGCGGTTGGGAATCTGCTATGGGGCATTGAACCGCCTGTTCAGACGACCCGGATCACCCAAACACATCATTTACGATTTTCATATCGATCTGACGCGAACCGACTGGATTTATTGGTTTCGCTTGAAACTGCTTCAGTTTGCAATCCCCGGAATCGATTTCTTTTTTACAACATCTGAAAAAGAAATCGAAATCTACGCCAGGCAGTTTGGAATCCGTCCTGAAATGATGGCATTCTGGCCCATGACACCGGCCGCCTATTTATTGAAAAAAGACATTTCTTCCAGGGGGGATTATCTCTTTTCTTATGGCAACAGCGATCGGGATTACGATATGCTGATTCAAGCAGTAAAAAACCTGCCAGTTAAAACAGTAATCGTATCCCGAACATATCAGCCGACATATCCGCTGCCCTCGGGCATTGTGCTGATTCGGGAAAAATCATGGGATGAACTGCTGGCGCTTATCGAATCATCCCGCATGGTAATACTGCCCCTTAAAAGTTACAATGTTGCGGCAGGTCAGCTATGCATGCTGGAAACACTGGCCTTGGGTCGGCCACTGATCGTTACGAGAAATATGGCGACAGTCGAATATGCGGTTGATGGAAAAACCGCGCTGTTTTTTGATGCCAAAGATGCAGAAACTCTGAGCGATCATATTCGGTATTTGCTGAATCATCCCGATGCTGCGGAATTGATGGGTCAAACCGCGCGGGAATCCATCGGCAACAATGCAGCACGAAGGCTGGCGGTGTTGTTGGATGTGTTGAATCTCGTCATGTTGAACAGGAGGGTTTGAGGAAATGGATGTAACCGTTATGACATCGGTGTCAAATCTTTCAGAACTAAAATCGGACTGGTGTGCAATTCTGGCGGAAAATCAGGAGGACAATTTCTACTACAGTTTTGACTGGATTCATGCAGCATGTCATTTATTCATTCACCCGGTTTCTCAGCCGTTTATCGTTTGGATTCGGGAAGACAATAAGCCTGTCGCCATCATTCCTTGCTGCATCAATAGGAGGCGATTGCGGCTTTTTTCCTGTAACTGCATAGAGTTTATCGGCAATATCTACTCGGCTTACCGCGGAGGCGTTGTTTTGAGAGGACGGGAGACTGATACGGCGGACGCCCTGGTCAGATATCTGTTTACTCATCGCCAACTGTGGGACATGATCCACTTCGAGGACATGCCGGCTTCGAATCCTTTTCTGGCGGCATTGAATCAGGCTATTCAAAAACAAAAAAAAATGATCACTCGAATGTCGAATCAGTATGCCAATTTGATTTATGATACTGTACCAGGCATGTGCGCGTCTGATTATTGGCAAAGCCGGGATAAAAATCATCGACAGAACATTAGAAGCGCCATCAATAAAATGAATCGGGAAGGCGCATTTACCATTGTCCTGACATCGCAGCCAGACCAGAACATTCACGCCGCAATGGATCATTATTACGACATATTCAAACATAGTTGGCGGAAAGAACCTGAATTTTCCCCCCTGTTTCACCGTCATTTGGCAGAATATCTTGCGTTGAATGGAAAGCTGCGGCTGTTTGTGCTGTACTTCAAAAAAGGAGAACATGCGAGCGATCGTGACCCGTCACTGTCATCATATAAATCCGCCATCAATCCACAGCAAACCATTCTGGAGAATTATATTCCAGTCGCCACTTCGTTTTATGCTGTAAGCGGATCGTACACCTGTTTGTTAAAAACAGCGTATAGAGAAGATCATGCCGCCTATTCCGCAGGGACAGTGCTTAGCTGGTTTGCCGTCAAATGGCTTTTGGATATGGATAGAGCGACGATTATTGATTTTCAGAAAGAAGATGACGCCTATAAATTCAAATGGGGACGGTTGAATGAAATGCATGTTCTGTTTCAGGCGGCAAATACCCGAAGTCTTTTGGCTGTCCTTGAATTATGGGGAGAAAAAACGCTGATGCCACTATTGCGAAAGATCAAAAAAAACCGGTTATGGCCTATTGTAAACAATTTTCTGCGACAGGGTGATTGACGGACGTTCAATGAGGCAGTAAAATCCCCATGCCGACAGGATCGTGACTATCACGGATAACCAAAGCGCCAGGTATTCATGGGATAAAAAAAACGGGATTCGAAACAGCAGATTCATCACGCGGGTACCGACGGGGATGTGCAGCAGATACAGGGAATAGGATATTCTTCCCAGAAAATTCATTGCGGAATGGGTGTTCGTGCGTAGGAACAGAATTAATAAACAAGCCAGCGCGCAGGCCAAAGCACTTTCGATGCCCAGTTTATGGTGGACAGACAGGAAAGTGAGGCTGAGCAGCAGGATGGTGAGGGTGTTGTCAATCTTCCCTTGTTTTTTTAAATAACAGAGAAATCCACAGGCGAACAACGGGCTGTAATAAAGCATCAGGGCGGAATACGATGTCAGCAGCCCGGCCAGTAAAAACACCAGACAAAAGGCGATGGGTATTTTTTTGTTCTTTAAGGTAAACACTGGAAAACACACCGCGATGAACAGATAGTATTGAAATTCGATGGCCAAAGTCCAGAAAATCGGGACCGCCCAAGGCAGCTTCAGCACGCCGTTTAAATATCCGATGTGCGCCACCAGCGCCGGAATGGAAACTGGGTAGGATGTTCCATTGAAACAGGCCGATACCGAAAAAAGCAGAATGGACAGAGCTGCTGTGATCAGATAGGGCGGATCAATCCGCATCACCCGTTTAGCCAAAAAGAGGTGAAAATGCGCAATCCGGTATTGGGACCTGAACAGTGCGAAGGGAATGATAAATCCTGAAATCACAAAAAAAATCTCGACACCCAGATACCCATACTGACAAGCTGTTTTCAAAATCGAGCCGTTGGGAGGAAATCCGGGTATGTGTCGGGTAAAATGAAATAAGCATACTGCCAAACCAGCCAGGCCGCGAAGCGCATCCACATGGGTAAGCCGGTTCGAAATGCCGGTCGGGGAAGTGGTCATGTGAAAATGATAATGGAGTGTATTGCTGAAGTCAACATCATAAACAGGATCTGACAAATGCAGAATCACGAAAGCGCTATTCTAAGCGGTATAAATAACGTCAATGCACTGGGTGTACTCAGAGGACTGAAACGCAAGGGCATTCCTGTCATTGTGCTGGATGTCGATTCCAAAAGCATGGTGCGGTATTCACGATATGTCACCAGGCTGGTTCCCTGCCCCAATCCTCTAAATTATGAGGCTGGATTCATCAATACACTCATGGAACTGGGGCGTTCGCTTGACCATCGACCCGTGTACATTCCGACCGGCGATGCGGAAGTCTTAGCACTTTCGAAACACAAAGAAAAACTGATAACTTATTACAGAATGCCGGTGGCTTCCTTTGACACCATCAACCTTTTGGTAAACAAGAAACTTTTTTTTCAGGACATGATCCGGCGTAACATTCCCTGTCCCAGAACCTGTTTCCCGGAAACAATTAACGAAATGCGAAAAATGGCCGAAGATATTGGCTATCCCCTGATCGTGAAATCCGCCTATTCCCATCGGTTCATACAGGAATTTCACAAAAAGGTCTTTGTTATTCATTCGCCATCGACTTTGGAGACAGCCATAGCGATGTTGAATGAGCGCATTCAGGATTATTTTCTTCAGGAAATCATCCCGGGAAACACGCTATATCTATTTTACGGTTATTTCAATCGTCAGTCTGTTCCTCTGGGCATTTGCGGATACGACAAAGTCCGGCAGTTTCCCAGAGATTTTGGTATTGGAACCGTATGCCGCAGTATAAACCGTTCTCAGCCGATCCAGGCTGCCGTAGAATATCTTCAAAATATCGGTTATTATGGTCTGGCGGAACCCGAATTCAAACTTGACCCGCGGGATGGCCAGTACAAGCTGATTGAAATCAACACCAGGTCGGTCACACAAACACAGCTTGCTGCAACCTGCGGTGTTCATGTGGAGTACCTGGCCTATCATGATCTGATATGGGGAACTATTGAGCCGCTGAAAATAGCAGCAGAAGGTATTCTGTGGATTGATGAAATCAATGAGCTGCACTATCATTTGTCAAAAATTAGAAGAGGGTTCTTTACTTTTTCGGAATTAACCGGATTGCTAAAGGAGAAGCAAGTCTTCGCAGGGGCGGCGATTGATGATCCCGTTCCATTTCTTATAGGGCTGATGAAGTTTTTTCGTGAACGTCTAACATCGCCGCGATCTGTGGACTCCATGTTAAATCTTTAACACCCTAAACAAACAGATATAATGATTCAACAATCTAAAGGCATCATCAGCAGACGTTGGCCGGTAACCATCAAAAACTACTGGTTTGGCCAGCGCCCAGAGAAGCAATCAATGCCGGATATTGCCAGACTTCACAGTATACCTGAGTCATTGATCAGAGGAATAAAAAAAGAATCCTGGACATTGTTGACGGATTTATCTGGAACAGATCAAGACATCATGTCGCTTTTGCATCGAAGACCCGTACGCAAGTGATAAGAACCGAGCGAGAAGGCATTTTGGTGGAACGATTTGACTCTCGACATCCATATATTGGATGATTTTGATTTATTTTTCAAAAAATTCGCTGAAACAAAATCTGAAGCAAGAAATATCTTGAATATATCCGTTCAGTTGCACATGCTTAGGAGGCTTGTCGATGCTGATATGCTTGAAGTGTCAAGGGCATTGGGACGTGATGGAGAGCCGATCGTTTACCATGTATTCATTGTAGCAGGCGGCCGTGCCAGGGTTCATCTTGCGGCCTCACTCTTTCGCGAGGGTCAAAACAGCGAAGAGCGTCACTTCATGGGATGGGCCAGTCGCTATCTTCACTGGAAGGATATGCTTCATTACAAACAGCAGGGATATCATATATACGACATGGGTGGCTGGTATGCAGGAAAGGACAATGAATCATTAATGCGGATAAATCATTTCAAAGAAGAATTTGGCGGCAGGGTGGTTTGTGAATATGATGCCTTATATGGGTGTACAGTACCTGGAAAATGGGCATTACAGATCCAAAGTTTATTTAAATCGGTGCTTCAATCGACGTCTCGGAGGATGACCCGTTGAATCCAAAGGTAAAAGAACTGGCAAAAATAACCAGAGATGAGATGAGTCGCTTGATATGTTCCCGGATATTCCGGTAGAATACCGGTTAGGGATGTGAAAAATATCAATATACCGTTTATAAAACCATGCACATTTGTGATAAAGGCATTCTGTCATCACAAACGGTATATTTGAAAATTCTGGATCCCTTAGGGAATTCTACTGATATCAAGCGACGGAAATTGGCATTTTGGCTCCAGGCATACGCTGACTAACGGATTAACATAGGAGACTGTCCGATGTATGGATATTTGTTGTCGAGACTTGATGTCATTGTGCCGATCGGAATGGCTGGCCTGTTTTGGATTGTTGGGCTATGGTTGCTGATATCAACGGAATCACCCGGTCATAACAGCGTTTATGCCAACGTTGTGCTTATCCTAAGTATCTGTGTGTTTATAGCTCTTTCACTTGCTTTTTTTAGCTTTACGATTGATGATGCCTATATTTCTCTCAGATATGCTCGTAACCTCTCTAATGGCTATGGTCTGGTTTACAGTACAGATGGAAGCCAGCCAGTTGAAGGATACACCAATTTTCTTTGGGTTCTATTAGAAACGCCATTTTTCTGGATGAATATATCGGACAATATCATCTTGCATTCAATCAAACTTATCGGTATTGCCTTTGGAGCAGGCATCATCATTACGGTTTTCATGTTGATACATTTATTAACCCGTAATCAATACATCGGCTCGCTGGGAGTTCTCCTGCTTTCAGCCATCCCTCATCTGTCTTTTTGGGCCATCGGAGGGTTGGAAACAACGATGTATATTTTCTGGATGCTGATTGGATTATATTTCTATATCGCGGAACATCAAAATGGTAAAATCCATATTGCGTCAATGGTGTTCATAACATTGATGTCGCTCACCAGACCCGAAGGTTTTTTCTTTGCTGTTGCTATTATTATATTTGATTGTGCAATGAGCCTGTTGAATAGGAATAAAATCGCACCGTCCAGAATAAGACAGATTATTCCGGGTATTATTGTTTTTGCATTTCTTTATTGTGGTTACTTTTTATGGCGGTTTAATTTTTATGGCTTCCTTCTCCCCAATACGTTTTATGCCAAGAGCGGAACTTTGGGTATCGGACTTACTCATCGACTGGTTGAAATGAGCCCATTCATAGCTTATTTGCTGCCACTTGCCGCATTTGGCTGGCCTGGTTCGTTCCAGGTTAATTCGGTTGAGAAGCATGAAAAAAGATTGCTGACAGCAGCATTAATCTTACTTTTTGCATTTAGTTTTGCCTCAAAAAGAGAGTGGATGCCTGGTTTCAGATATGAACTGCCATTTCTACCCATTCTGATAATATTTGTTTCTTTGGGAATTTATAAGGTTATTATTGACAATGCTGAAAAAGCAGCGTTGGACAGGAAAGCCCGCATTTCCAGGCTGGGTGTTTTTCTTTGTCTGGGACTGTATTTGTTTTACCCGACTCTCGATTTGATAAAATTGAGACATTACACGGATGCAATGACCCGGTCTCACATTAAACTGGGAAAATGGTTAAAACAATTTGCGCCCAAAGAAAGTTCTTATGCTAGCTGGGATATGGGAGCGGTTCCCTATTTTTCAGAACTGCCACTGATAATCGATATCCATCCTGAAGGGATTCTCAGTACACACATCACACACAAAGGATATGATGTAAATTATTTCTTATCGCTTACACCTTCATTTATTGTTTTGCCTCCAGAACCCAATTCAATCAGAAACATATGTGTCAATAAAATCGCTCCGCCTGAAAGCGGTATGTATTCATTTTATTCAAATACTGAATTCAGAAAAAATTATGGGTTGCTGTTTTCATTTGCGTTATGGAAAGACTATACCATCGCTGTATATAAACATCACGGAATTGATATCCCACCCTATGCCTTGAACGAAATTATCCGATCCGCTGAACAGAGTTTTTTAGAAGTCTACCCAGATTCCACATAAACGTAACCTATGAGGACAAGCAAGTGCATTCAACCGTAAAAATAATGGTAAAAGCTATCAGAAACTATGTAAGGGATAATGTATTCTGGGTATGGCGTTATGCTCTGATTGAAGGCAAGATTGAGGAGCTACTTAGAATGACACCTGCTATCTTTTTCGTGAACGTCTAACATTGCCGCGATCTGTGGACTCCATGTTAAATCTTTAACACCCTAAACAAACAGATATAATGATTCAACAATCTAAAGGCATCATCAGCAGACGTTGGCCGGTAACCATCAAAAACTACTGGTTTGGCCAGCGCCCAGAGAAGCAATCAATGCCGGATATTGCCAGACTTCACAGTATACCTGAGTCATTGATCAGAGGAATAAAAAAAGAATCCTGGACATTGTTGACGGATTTATCTGGAACAGATCAAGACATCATGTCGCTTTTGCATCGAAGACCCGTACGCAAGTGATAAGAACCGAGCGAGAAGGCATTTTGGTGGAACGATTTGACTCTCGACATCCATATATTGGATGATTTTGATTTATTTTTCAAAAAATTCGCTGAAACAAAATCTGAAGCAAGAAATATCTTGAATATATCCGTTCAGTTGCACATGCTTAGGAGGCTTGTCGATGCTAATATGCTTGAAGTGTCCAAGGCATTGGGACGTGATGGAGAGCCGATCGTTTACCATGTCAAAGAAGAATTTGGCGGCAGGCAGGTTTGTGAATATGATGCCTTATATGGGTGTACAATACATGGGAAATGGGCATTACAGATCCAAAGTTTATTTAAATCGGTGCTTCAAGCGATGTCTCGGAGGATGACCCGTTGAATCCAAAGGTAAAAGAACTGGCAAAAAGAATCAGAGATGTCGTAAGAGACAAGGTGTTCTGGATATGGAAATATGTTCTGCTTGAAGCAAAAAGAGATGAGTTGCTTGATATATTTCCAGATATTGCGGTAGAATACCGTTTTGGGGATTCTTACGATATCAAGCAACTGAATATTGAAGATCATGAGTATGATGCTGAGGCAATGAAATTCAGTCTGGATCGTCTTGAAAATGGAGACAGAGTCATATTGGGTTTCTTTCAGGGAAATCCCATCTTCTATATATGGCTGATGTTTCAAACAATGGATATCGATTACCGAAAATATATTCCGATATCTTTCAATCGCGTTTATGCCTACAAGGGTTTCACCGTTCAACAATACCGGGGGAAGCATGTTCTGGCAGGATCTTATCGTTATATCTCGGATTGTATGAAACAAGGGGGATACGACAAGGTCATTGCTTCAATTGACTCTCGAAATCTTTTGTCGCTTAAATCCACCATACATGTTGGCTATCGGCCAATCGGCCATATCTGTAAGATACAGTTTATTAAACACAGATTTTGCTATATGGGCAAGCATCTCCGCCACTGGATAGAAAGATAGCAAAACTGACATGTTATATGAAGTGTACGTTTCAGGCATTTTATTTGGAGTAGATATTTTGTGAAACCGACTTTTCAATCTAACATGCTGTATTTTGTTGTACAACTGAGGAGATTAGATCAGATCATCAGGTGCAGGGAAACGATAATCGCCTTTGCTTTTATCGTCTCATTGGGTGTTTTTGAGCATAATATCCTTAATATCGGATTCATCCGGTATATAACAGATTTGTCATTCTCCGGATTACCTATATGGGCCAGAGTAATTATGCTCACCGGGTATTTTGTGCTTGCTTATCTATATGTCTGGGTATCCTGCCTTTCTTCATGGGGTGTACGTTATGTCAGTTTCACCATCTTTACTATCGCAGTCTTCATCGAATATGGATATGCCATGGCTTACGGCAGGTTCATTGAGATCGCCGACATTAAAATCGCCATGGGAGCCACCCTGGAGAATTATCATGACGCGATTCTGTCCTATTTCAACTGGCTAAGCCTGATTTCGGTGGCTGCCTACGCTCTGCTGCTGCTAACAACCAGCAACGCCAAAAGGGTTGGTTTCAGATCGTTCAGTATTGTTGTTAGCGTGATACTGGTAGTGATAATGGTTGGGCTCAGACACTCTTTGGTTGATCCGCCGGCTCTTTCGATAACATCCTTCTTCCGTGCGGCAATCATTTTCCCATCGACTATTGACTGGCCTTGGATTTTAAAGTTCGCCGCCCACCGAGATACGCTAAGTTTTAGGGCCAGCGTTCCGCCACGGAATAATATTCTTCTAATTATAGATGAATCTTACCGTTCAGATCATTTAAGTATCAATGGCTATCAGCGAGATACAACCCCTTTTTTGGCGGAACTGGTTAGCAAGGGAGATATTTATAATTGGGGAACGGCAAGTGCTGCTGGAACCTATTCTGATGTCTCGAATCCAATCCTGCTTACCGGGGTTAGCGACCTTCCCGACACAACCTATCGCACACGCCTGAATCCCTCTATCTTTCAGTATGCAAAAGCGATGGGGTACACAACTTTTTATTATTCCGGTCAAACCTCAAAAATGCCCTATGAGTTCTCAAACGACGATATGGCATATATTGATAATTTCATCACAACGCAGGATATGGCTTTGAATTTTGAAATAGATTTTGAGATTGCCATGCGAGTTCGTCAATTGCTGAACAGTGCAGTTGGGCAGTTCATCGTGATTCAAAAACGTGGGATTCATTTCGATTACGATAGGCAGTATCCTTCCAAAGCAGATAGGTGGCAGCCTGTACTGAAAAGTGGCCGAGTTGACCCAGCTCATCGAACTGAGCTGGTTAACTCTTATGACAACGCTCTCCACTACAATTGTGAAACTTTTTTTCGGATGCTTTTGGACCAGAGAGATTTCCTTGACACTACGACGATAGTCTATACATCGGACCATGGCGAAACATTAGCAGATAGTGGTGAAAACTATTTTCATGGAGGCCGTTCAAAGAGTGAAGCGTCTGTTCCGTTATTTATCATCACCCGGAAAAAACTGCCGGTGAATACGAATTACCGGGCCAGTCACTTCAATGTTTTTCCCACTCTGCTTGATCTTATGAATTTTCCGATATCAGAGCGCAAATACAAGTACGATCAGTCGCTCTTGGGAACGACAGCCGCCGAGGCTGAACGCCAACGATATTGTTTTTCTGGAGCACTGCATGGTTCTACCTTTGGAACCTATAGCGAATGGGGTAAGGCGGCCGTCTTTCCTTTCGACCAATAATTGTGTGTGAAAATGATTTCGTGGCAATCAATAACCATACATAAATGGTTACCTACATGGATGGTCTCACCGAAGCCGATGGGGATGCTTCCAAGCTTATAAGTGGTGGCGAATCATAATGGAATGGGGGCATTTCTTGATCCGAAATCCAAATTCTGAAATCTATCGTGCTATCGGGTCGTCCCGATTTTTTCTTCCTGCAATCGGTATCATCGCAGGTCTTTCCTTCCAACTTAATCAGTTGTCATCAATGTGGAAGCTCCCAAAACTGCTCACAGTTGGCATGGTACTGCTCACCGTCCTGTTGCTTCTGCTCTTTACGGTAATTCCGCATCTCGTCCGAGCCGGAGTTCGACAGATCGTACGGCGCTCCAGTCTTCCCGACTCCATAAAAGACACCTTTCCGAGCTACGATAGCTTTGGTTTCCTGCCTCTGATTCTACTGGCCCTTGGCGCCTTCGGAGTTCAGTTTCCGATCTTCTGCCTTTTTCTCTTCATTCTCTTATATTTGCTGATTGAAGCAATCGTAATCTATACCCTATCGTCTAAAGAACAACGAGCGAGAACATTTCACTCTTTCCAGTGGCTCTCCTTTCTCTTCTTTCTCTCGGGTTTCGCGGCCCTGATTTATCAAATCGTTTGGCAGCGTGTCCTTTTTTCGTCATTTGGCGTCAACATTGAGTGCGTTACCATAACTGTTTCGCTCTTCATGTTTGGACTTGGCATCGGCTCGCTTGTCGGTGGCATGCTCTCTATGCGTTTTCCACAACATTCTCCGCAGCTTTTTTTGCTCTGCGAGTTGGGTATCGGCTTATTCGGAATAATCAGCATCCCCTTGATTGATCAGGTAAGCGCGGCAATGTTGCATGGGACTCTGACTGAAATCTCATTATCAATCTATACACTATTGAGCTTACCGACGATCGGAATGGGGGCCACTCTGCCGATCCTGGTCGGTCATTTCAACCGTTACTATGGTAGCATAGGAAAATCAGTTGGTGTCTTGTACTTCATCAATACTATCGGGGCGGCTGTTGCCTGTTTCATGACAACTGATCTCCTTTTTGTTTTCTTCGGTCTTCAAACGACTGTTTACATTGCAGTGATTTGCAATCTTACCGTGGCGGTACTTGTGTTCCGTTATACACGCGCAACCGCCCGGATTCACTCACCGCAGGCGATGCTGGATAGCAAGTCAAAGAAAACGGGCACGGTAAGCGCCGCCCATGTGTTACAGTTTGTCCTGATTCTGCTGCTATCTATGGCCACCGGATATATTTCGTTAAGCCAGGAAATTCTGTGGTTCCGCGTTATCTCCTATATTACGGGAGGTCTTCCCCATATCTTTGCGTACTTGCTTGGATTTTTTCTCGTGGGTATCGCCCTCGGCGCCCTTGCTGTAAAATGGGTATGTGAGCGGATGAAAGACCGTACGCTGCTCTTCATCGCAGCGGCTTTGACGCTCTCAGGGTTGATTTATTACTTTTCTATTCCAATTACCGCCCGCATCCTGATCCTGTCAGAAAGATTAGGCCTCATCACCTGTTATCTTTTGGTCAGCCTCATTGCTTCCCTGGTTGGTGCAGTCTTTCCGCTTGCCTGTCATTATGGAATTCGTTCGAGTGCATCTACCGGTATTCAGATATCCCTGATCTACTTTGCCAACATTCTTGGCTCGATGACTGGCCCATTGCTGACCGGGTTCGTGTTGCTCAATCTGTACTCTCTCGAACAGTGTATTCTCTACTTGAGTTTGGCCACTCTTCTATTGGCCTGGGGTGTTTGGCTGTTCTGCTCCCGGTCTGTCATTGTGCGACTCACTGCTACCGCAATGATTGCTTTGTGCTTGGCTGGATTGGCGTTCGCACATAATCGCGTCTATTCTAACGTCCTTGAACGATTGCAATACAAGTCTGACTACACTTCCAAGCCATCTTTTAAACATGTCGTGCAAAACCGGAGCGGAATCATCACTGTTGAGTCTGCTTTTCGAGACATAATCTACGGCGGCGGCATTTACGATGGCATGTTCAACACAGATCCTGTTAACAACTTAAACGGCATTCGCCGCGCTTACATGATCGCCGCGCTCCATCCTGCTCCTGAAGAGGTGCTGGAAATCGGTCTGAGCAGTGGTTCGTGGGCCCGTGTCGTCGTAGATCACGCAGGAGTCAAAAGGTTAACAATCGTCGAAATCAATCCTGGGTATTTAGACCTCATTCAAACTTATCCGGAGATAGGCTCAATTAGCTCCGACCCCAAAGTAACGCTGGTTGTTGACGACGGCCGTCGCTGGCTCAACCGTCATCCTGACTTGAAGTTCGACTTCATCTTGATGAACACAACCTTCCATTTCCGGGATCATGCTACGAACCTGTTATCAGAGGAATTCCTTTCCCTGTGCAAGAACCACCTGAAAGCAAAAGGCGTCCTTTATTTCAACACCACCGACTCAGAGAATGTCATTCGCACCGCATCTCAGGTGTTCAAACATGTCACTCGTTATGCCAACTTTATAGCTGCTGGCGACAGCCCTTTTTCCATGAGTCCTGAACAGAAGCGCGAAAACCTGCTGCGTTTTCAGAGAAACGGGTTGCCACTTTTTCGCCACGATGTCCCCGAGTTACAAAAGGTATTGGATGAACTCGTGGTCAGCGATACGTCCGATGTGGCGCCCTCCTTCCGGAATAGAGCAGACCTTCGGGTCATAACCGACGACAACATGTTCACGGAGTATAAGATATCGAAGAAATGGTTTAATGGCGACATGAACTGGATTAAACGAATATTGATGCGTGCTTCCAACTAAGGGTTTATGTCGTTCAGGACAAAGCAGGTTAACACTCCGCATCGTTCCTGCTGAATCCAGTGTACATAAGATGGAGTGGCTTCCCTGACATCAAAACCGTTGCTATCAGTATAAATTAAAACAGGTTTGTAATGAATTTTGGACTTTGGACAAAATTGATGTAGGTCAGGGTGCGACCAAAGGGAGCTCCCTG
>JBAXVB010000005.1:0-47666 GCA_037129415.1 Deltaproteobacteria bacterium | reverse complement strand
AATACTCAGAGCATAAGGGTCAATAGTACTCCACCTGAGTGCAGCCCATACTAACCCAGTATATTTACCATCTTCAGACTTCCCAATCCATTCAAAAAATTTCGAGAGCGCATCATCATCTGATTTTATAATGATGTTGATTGAAGGCGTTCCAGCCCAATATCCTGCTAACGTGTTCAACCCTGTCAAAATACTATAAATTCCTGCCACCAATATTTCAGAGATTGTAAAAATACCGTCTGACAAAAACCCAGTTGAATCTTCAGTTGGCCTTTTATGCCCCATCGCTACCAAGAAATTATAATATTCGTCTTTCGTTAATCCTCCCGTTTCGACAGATTTATTTGGGGCATTGATTGCATTATCTCCTGCCTGTTTGATTGCGACTAAAACGTTATAAATCGCCAGAAGCTGCATAACCGTATCACCAGCGGTTTTGACTGTTATTGTTTCCAATTGACCAAGAGCAGATAATGTCATGTTCTTCAGGGTTGTTATTTCTGTTGTCTGATCTTTAGTCAAATCTTCTATTGATTTCGTAGATTGTGTGTCCAGACTGCCAATATCCGTCATGACATTTGCATAAATAGCCTGATAACTGCCAGACGATTTGTATTTATCCTGGCTGGATTGCAGATATGTATCCACAAATGAGAGAAACGATGAAACTGATGCAGATGAAGCGTCCGGAGATTTGGCTGCTGCTAATAATTTATCATAATCTTGTGAGGAAGTGGCTTGCTTTGTTGTTGGAAGCGCGAGATTGAACGAGCTATATGTTAATGATTGTAATTTGTCACGGACAGCCTCTATGTTAGCCAGTTCAGTTTCATGTTTCGTTTGCAAAGCGTTCAACTCGATATCGTACCACTTCATTAGATCATCGTGCATTCCGCTTAAAATAGCCGCTCTTTTCGTTGCGTCTGTTTCAGTTAATGCGTAGGCGTCCATTTTTTTACCCGCAATGTACCCACCCATTGGCTCAAAAAATTTTCCTAAATAGAAGGCAGATTGTTCGGTTGTATTTTTCATACTCATCCGGATGCCATCTATACTCTGATTTATAATAGACCTTGTAGCAATAAGTGATTCAACAGTCGATTTTAACCCGTCCGTAATAGACGTAAAATATTTATTTATCGCTATGAAATAATCAGTTACGTTATCTCCTGATCCTATTGGTACTTTTTCCATAATCCATTTAAGTGGATCTGTAGCATCAGATTGCCGTACGCCTTTAATATCAGCTAAATCAGATATTAAATTTCGATATGCCTGTACTAATGGGGTTTCAATACTTTCTGCGCCAGATGCATCAGTAGGCTTACCTTTTCCACCTGGCCATATTTGCAATAATCCATACCAGTCAAGTAAGGATGCAGCTAATTCTTTAAAAGGTTTTGTGATTCTCAAAACCCATTCTTCAAATAGTTTTGTTATAACCTCATTTCTGGCTTTTTCTATTTCAGCGAGTTTATCTGCATTCCCTTGTGCAGCCAGCGCATACTCTTTAAATTTAGCGTTTACTGCATCAATGCTTGATTGTAGTCCGCTTGTTAATCCCATCATATCATTGTAATAAGCGATTGCATCCGCCCAATAATCTTTTTCAGCCTTTGCCTTGACCTCCATAGCGACTTGCGTAATTGCTGCAAGTTGTTCTTCAGATGCGTCTGCTGCCTTCGCTGATGCAATAGCAGCCGCGTAGTGTGCGTCAATGACTGCGAGGCTATCACCTAAATCAGAATTAAGCCCCATCATCTGGTTGTAATAATCGACTTCGCTATTAAACCAGTCTGTAATCGCTTTCAACTTAACCGCAGCCTCCGCCGCGTCTATCGCTGCAATCGTATTGGCGGCATCTTCAGCTAATTTAATTTTGGCTTGAAGCCCCGATTCAATGCCCGCAAGTTCATTTGCAGCAGCGGCAGCAATATCAGAGTTCATCTTTTCGTATTGCTTCCGCAAAATTTCTATATCTTCTGTCCGAGAATATAAAGGTTCTATTTGAGCTAAATCAGATGTATTTTTCGCAATATCAGCATCTCTTTTTGCTATTATTGCAGCAGATTGTTCCGCCGCTGTTTTTTTAGCTGCATCAATTCCATCTAATGTTAAATTTGCGCCTGATGCTGCATAAGCTGATTTCCGTGATTCTTCGTAATGTTTTGCGATTTCAGATAAACTGTCACCTAAATCAGAATTAAGCCCCATCATCTGGTTGTAATAATCAATTTCGGTTTTGATCCAGTCTTTGATTGCTTTTTCTTTCGCTGCGGCATGATCTATTTCCAGCTTCGCTAATCTTTCAGATGTAGCTCCGAGTTCAGTTGCAGTTTTGATTTGCTCTTCATAATCGTCGTTTAGTTTTGATATCGCATCGCCCAAATCCGTTGTCAAGCCCATGAGTTCGTCAAAAAACTTCTTGTAATCTGATTCCCATTTTGCGCCACCTTCCGGCGATATATCGTATCCTCCGCTGGTTGTATGAGGAATATCTGATGTGCCGTCCGCATATCCAACTACACCTAATCGCATCAACTTTTTCATATTGGCGTTTGATAGAATATGCCCTGATTCTTGTGGCACGAACAATTCAGGCCCGATTTCTCCGACGATATAAGGCGTGTTCGCTGAGACTGGCCCGCCTGAGGCTCTGCCTTCCTGATTCGAGCCACCAATTGGAATAAAATCAGGAATACCACTGGTGTCAACGGGGATTACCAATTCCTTCCACCGTTGCGAAGGATCAACTGCGGCCTGTATTTTTAGCAATGTATCAACATCAAGCCCGCTGCCACTGAGGAGATACATCAAATCTTCCCAAGGGATATCGCTATAATAAAAACCCTCAATCCGCTTCATGGTTATTGAATCAATACCGGTTGCATAGAGCGCTGCCTGTAATTCTTCCCAAGACAGATTCCCCATATTTGTGCCGGTGTACTCGCCATAGATTCGCTTGTAAACTGCGCTATCTGTTACACCGTATGCAATCATTGCATCGTTGATTGACTTCCAAGGCACGCCCTGATCCTTAAACTCTGCAATCATGGCAACAACTGCGGAAGATTCCCAACCGTTCTGTGTTCCGACAAAACCTAAATTGTACATTCGTTTTTCGAGGGATAGCGATTCATCGGCCATTTCGAGAGCGATTGTAATCGTCCCTGATGATTCAGTATGATATCCGACACCCATTGGGGAATAAACTGTTGCATCAGTGCCATCGCCGGTAAGTATTTCATTCCATACTGCTTGCTGCATCCCCATTAATTGATCATACTCAGCCATTGTCATCGTAAGCAGCTCTTGATTCGAGGCTATCCACGCATCCAATGATTCTGTTGTTCCTGCAAAAGTAGTATTCACACCGTCAAGAGACATTGTGAAGTTTTGTGATAACAGGATGCCTTTGTAAATATCACGGTTTTCTTTCGTTAGAGTTACCTGCCCGGCCTCTTCCGCCCGCAACAGAGCATCCATTTGCTCCATTGTTGGCCCGTTTGTCTGCTTGAGCATGAAATCGCCAATGGCCGCGCCGATGGAAATGATTGCACCAATCCAGCCCATCGAGAGCGAGCCAACTTGTGCGCCGCCGCCAACACCCATTTCAGCGCCAATCTCTACTCCAGCCTGCACACCAGCATGCGCCCCTGCTTCTGCACCGACTTTAACAGCTTCACCAGCTAATTGTTTAGTGATCTCAGCAGCTATATCCGCCATGTCAACGCCTGGCCCCGCTGTGCCACTAAACATAGAGGTAAATACATTCGCCATGTTCGTCAATGTTCCGGGGATAGCTGCGATCTGTGCTGGTAATGCCATTACTGTTGCTGGTAAATTATAAAGAAATTTTGCAATACCGGCCAATGATGCCAATGTACTGAGTCCGCCCAACAGCCCGCCGTCGTTTGAACCAGTAGCAGCCGCCGTGCCTGAACCGATGATATTGATAGTCCCATATGAGAAAACCATCTTGAACAAATCCTGAATCACCATCTGAGCTATCATATCTGTAAAGGTTTTCAGGAGGGTGTCGCAAAAACTCTTCCATAGTTCATCAAAGCTTTTCATTTCGCCGGTAAGAGCGCCGAACAGGCCATCTGATATGGCTGTTGTTCCGGCTTTCTGTAAATCCTGAAATACTTTCTGCCCGGCTTTGCCCCACGTCAAAAGGTCGTCTTGTGATTTTCGGTAGGCTACGCCGAGACCGTCGAAGAATGTGCCATTAGCCAGAAGCATTTTATCATCTGTTTTTTGTTTTTGATTCGCATACCATTCATCGTAAGCTGCTTGAAATTTTATCGAATCTTCTTTCGACAGCTTTTCATCTTCCATTAATTTCTTGTATCTGGCAGCTTGAATATCAAGAAGGATAATCTCCCCAGCATAATATTTTGACGACGAATCACCCATGCTCTGATACATTGACGCGAGCGCCTGAGAGCGCTCAAGTGCCGTCTGTTCTGATTTTTTGGCATCCTCGGCGGACTTGGCCATATCAAGTTGTTTTTTCTGCGCCGCAGCAAGCAGATTGAGTGCATCCATATATTCTTCGGTTGCAAACTTCGCCTTAATTGCAGCCTCAACATCTTTGCGATATTGCTCATCAATTTTATACTGTGCAAAATCATCTTTGGACATTGTGGCTTCCGCATATCTGGTTGCCAGGTCTGCTAAAGCTTTGTTATATCGCTCCAGTTGTTCAGTTTCAATTTTCTGACTTGCGATTTCATAATAATAAAGCAGCTTTGGATTTGTCGCCCCGAGCGTTTGAGCCATTTTCGCAAACTCTTTGTCCAGTTTGGCAATGGCTGTTTCTTCTTTGCCGGAAGCTTCAACTGCCTGGATTTTGGCATCCAGTTCGTCCATTACTGTTTTGTATTTATTGGCTTCTGCTGTAGCTTTTGTTGTGGAATTGGTTTTTTTATCAAGTGCTAATGAATCCTTAACCCATTGATCCGCTGCGGCTTTGTCGCCTGAGTTTACATAAGCCTGATATATTGCATTATTTTTGAGAGCATTTGTCAGTTCTTCCAAGTGTCTCGCTTTTAAAACACTCGGATCATTTGATGCGGAAAGCAGTGCTTGGGCGTCCGATTTTGCAATGGCGTTGTTATATGCTTCGTAAGCCGCTTGCCTCTTTTTTAATTCCCTATCTTGCAATACCGAAGCATCTGCATCCACAGTTTTTGATATGTTAAATTTCAACGGCTGTGGCGACTGTTCTGCTGCATTACCAAACATCTCTGGATTCGCCTTTTTGAATTCCGAGATTTTGGCGGATGTAAGTGCTATGGCTGCAATCACTACCCCTGCGCCCGCGCCAAACAACATGGCGCCGATAATACCAGCTCCAGCAGCACCAACAATATCAGCAGGAAGACTCCTGTAAATATCTGAGACAGTTTGCAGCGCACCTGCAATGCCCAATATTTTGCCTGGGATATCTTGTCCTAATGATACGAGGGTCTGCGCCAATGATGTTGATAAATCCTGTAACGCTTTCTGCACTTCTGGGCGGACTATCTGTTCCTGCATTTCTTTCAATGCTGTGGTGGCGGCTTCGACCAAAGTTTTTGTGGCAGGTCCAAAAGCTTCACCCATTTTAACTTCAAAGTCATCCAAGAACCGCTTGAGAGAATTAATCTGTTTTCCTGCCGTATTCATTGCCGCTTCATACGCGCCTGCTATGGCTGGCCCGGCTGCAAGTACTGCACCCATTCGCGCCCCTGCTTTTTCGGTCTCAGTCAATTCTTTTGTGGTTTTACCCAATTGATCTGCAAGGGTTTTGTATGAATTTTCAAAATTAACGTTGATCCCGATAGTGCGCAGCACCTCCACTTGGCCTGACTGGATACCATAAATCATGTGCGCAAATGCGTCTGAGGAATTCATATTGCCGATAACCGCCGCGTCCTGGGCGATCCTGGCAAGTTCTGTTGATTTGGCAAGATCAAGGTGAGCCTGTGCCATTTTTGTGAGATTTGACCGGCTCTCAGTCATTGAAATACCGGTTTTTTGGAGAGCACTGGCAAAATTATTCATTTCAGTTGACGTATATCCAGCATTTCTGCCGACAACTTCCATAACCACGCCCAGCGTTTCATACCGAGCCGCCGCCATCGCAACATCTTTAGTGATGTCCGCCAGTTTAAAAGCGGCCATCATACTGCCAATCGTTCCAATGATTTTCATCATACTGGAATTCATGGATTCAAGCGAACTGGTGGCGGTTCGTCCTGCATTGGCGGCGCTTTCCCCAAATTGCCGAAGTCTTACCGACCCATTGTCGTCAACTTCAATTGATATTTGCAGTGTGGAGGATGTCGCCATGAGATTATGCCTTTCCGCCCATCATCGGGCACCCAATATTATGGGAATCAAAGATTTGCCGGACCCGTCCCAGGTCAATCCAATCCTGATATGAGATATCGTTTGCACGGAATGGATAACCTGATTTTTGCAGATTATAAAGCCCCATGAGTTTATGCGTATAGGGGTTTAAATCCGCACTTCGTTTTTTGGGGCAATGCGCACAAGCCCATTCCGGGTCTGCACCGTTTTCCTCTCTGCAAACTTCTTCCTCTCCTGACGTGCAAAGCCCCTTTTCAAGCGCCGCCAGGTCTGCGGTTAGTTTTTTTCCGCGTCGTCTTCATCGCCGGTTGCATCGAACTCATCGGCCTCTGTTTCGGCGGATGCGTCAAAGACATGCGCGGCCAACAGCATCAGTAAATCCGCTGCTTTTTTATTAAACCAGGGTTTCCAATCCGCACAATAATTCGGGCTGGAAGCGTCTGAAGACATAGGCGATTCTTGACCATTCTTTTTGATCGTAAAATCACCGTCTCTGAATCCTGTCATAATCATAGACCCAAATTTGATTCGAGTCTCTGGAACCTTGGTGATTATTTTGTTTCGCTTTCGCTGCACTGATTCGTTAGCATAAGCGGTTCGCTCTTCGGTTGTGGGGTCTCGATAATACAATACGAGCGTGCTGTTTGAAATATTGTCAAAAAGCCGTAGTTCGTTGATTTCATCACTGAACGATCTTGCCATAAAATAAATTCTCCTTATTTAAAAGCCGGTAAAATACCGGCTTCACATTTTTACACTACATGATTTTTACACTACATAAGCGGTTTGCAGGTTTTTGACTCGGGCAATGACGCTGCCATAGGTGCCGTCCTGAAGAACAACCAGCTCCCCGGCTTCCGCCAGCTTCTTTCCATCAACAGACAACGGCGCATTCAGGATTGAGCATTTCGGCCAGATTATCTCAACCTGGTAATTATGGCCGGTCTCATATTCCGAGCCCAAAGCAAGCAGATGGACTCCAAAAGTATCATTGTTAGCAATCTGTTGCTGCATGATGTAATCGCGGAATTCTCTGTTAACCTTTAGCGTCTGGGTTCGTTGTGGCCGAAAACAACGCCCGGCATACGCACCAGTCGCGCCCAGGGTAAAGTCAATCTCAAGTCCATTGTTGCATGTCCATTCGATGCTGCTGACCTCTGTTGTAAGAGTTCGACCGCCCGCAAAGGCTGTGCCGCTCCATGCGCCGCCGATATTCAAGCTACACTGCGCCACCCGTAGCGGCGTTTCTGCAACCCTGCTCGGAAATGACATCCAGCCGGTTTCAGTGGGGATATACAGCACTTTATAAATGCAAGGAACAATACCCGCACCCGGCGCAACAATTGGACATGCAACAATCGTAATAATAGCTGGTGTTGCGGCTGACACAGCGGAAAACGCGACCTCCGTCCACACGCCCGTGGCAAGCTCCGCCTTGATGCTTTGTATATTGTCTAATCTGATGCCAGCGGTTGCCCCATGAACTCCATTTGTCGCCAAAGTTAAAGTCGTAACGGTCGGAAGAGCTGATATACTTTCTTCGACAATGTTCGATGTCACTTTTCCCGTGCCTTTTAATGCCGCTGAGATTGTACACCAGTCATCTTTTTTAAAATTCGCCGTGAAACTGTCCACAAACATTGACGCAAATCGTCGCTTTAAAACCTGGTCGCCATATCGCATAGCCGCCGTAAAACTCGGGTTGCTGCGGGCAATGTCCAGATCATTGGCAATGGGTGTGATGGTGTGCTGTTTGCCGAGGGACCCGGCAGCCGCTGTCGCCACCGACCCCAGCCCGTACCCCATGATAAAAGCGAAATGTTGAGGCTGCGCCTTGTTAAACGTCAGTTTACCGGTGCTTTTGTTGCCCAGATCATAGACAGTATCAGGCTCTTCCTGACCGGTCATTTCGTTCTGGTTATTCTCCCGCCGACGTTCCAGGTCCAGAATATCACCCTGATCCACAAGCAAGGATAAATCCAACGTCTGCTCGGTGTTGATAGCGATTTCCTTGGCTGCCGCTGAAACCGCCAACAGATTTTGAGTTGCTCGAAAATTACGCATTGTTTAACTCCTTATTTGGGGTTGATTTCTGGCTCTGAAAGGCTGTGTGATTTTAAAATATTTGTCGCCTTAATGACGGGAATAATAACATCCGCAGCAGCAATGAACTTCCCTGCTTCATGCTCGGGAATGGTTTCGTAAATAACGCCCTTTTCAAACTTCTTGCCGACAAACGGGCCATCGACAATTTCAAACGATTCTTGGCCGGGTTTTAAACAGAATGCCATGATTTTACTCCTTTAATTTTGCTGATCATATTGATAGGTAATGATTTTGCGCATAACCGCCGCCGTATCATCACCGAACATTTCGCTTTCTTCTTCGGTGGTACACATCGCTGACATCATTACGGATATCCCCAATAGATTTTGATGAAGTTCTGAATGAACATCTTCAACTAAATCCAAAATGCCTTTTTGATTTGCCGAGGCATCACCCATTATTGCAGCTTCATCTTTGCGAAGGTTCGTATAGACTGACAGGCGCACTGTCAGTGTTTCCTCTACCGCGCCCCCGGTAAGCTCTTTGCGTTGAATCTTGCCGTCTTTGATCGCCACACAAGGCATCCGTACTGATGCCGGAATGTAGTTGATGTGAGGAGCAATGAAGATATCGGCATCCCGAATATCAGTTAATTTATCTTGCAGCTCTTTTTTGATAGCGGACAGAAGTGTTTTCATCAGTAATTATCCAAAGTTCCGACAAATGCGGTTTTGCCAATCGTGAATATACGATCTGATGCAAGTGATGAACTGGATGCACCACTGCCTGTTATTTCTGATACTGATAAATTGATTCGACCGCTTTCGACCGCCGCCAAAAGTTTTAACGCTGCGTCATAACGGTTCTTGCGGATTTCCGGAACCGCCACATTATCGCGCCGGCTGTATAGGTTGTAAATTGCGATATCAATTGACGAAACGTTGATAATGGCTGGCACAGGATCAAACGGCACGGTATATCGGACGCTGCAATAAACATCAATTTCAGCGTCCGCAGCCGCTATTGCAGCATCCACGACAACTGCAATGGCGGCTTCAATAGGATCCGGATCAGCGTCCGGGTCTGGTACGGTATCCGCTGACGTATCGTCGGCCAGTTGAATCAAATCCCGCTCAGGCAACATCAATAATATTTCATCCTGGGTACAGTACGCCATTAACAGCCTCCCATATCAATAAGATGCGCCTAAAGATGTTCTCAGCCAATTTGCGCCATAAATGGCGTTTGCAGTTGGACAATGATAAAGGAAATTGCTATCAGCACAGATTTCATTAACGGCCCCTATGGTGCCATCCACGCCCCCCGCCAAGCTTCCGCCAGCGCTTATGGTCGTATTGGTGGCTGATTCCGATAGAGTTATGGCGTTTCCAGCCGCGCCACGGACAACCGCCGTTATTGTCACAACACCGGCTACATGACCGGCTGAAACTGCAGGCGTATCTAAATTGATTGCTGCAGTTAAATTATGCGCCGTTGTATCTTCATCCACCCCAACAGTAACATCACCAGGTATCGTCCGGGCTGTAACAAATACAAATTCTTGGGACCCTATCACAACAGTCTCATGCAGATGATCAATGCCGCCTTCAAGTGTTCCTGATCCGCTAACTGAAACTCCCGTGGCATTAGTGGTTAATGGCAGTGCATTTCCAGCTACGCCAGGCGCAACTGATGTTAATGCCACAACACCCAGCAAATTTGTCGCCGTTACTGTCACCAAATCTGATGTAATTGCATCGACAATATTGGCGGCCTGGATAGTGTTATCAACGTCAATCAGGATTTCTCCTGGCCCGGAAGGCGCAGCCTTAAAATGGAATTCAATTGCACCGACAATCAAATGCTCGTCTTCAATTGGCGTTCCTGTGATTGTGATTGCACCTGTTGCATCAACATTATCGACATGCACGTTAGGGACGCCACCAACAAACGTAACTGATCCGGTGGCGGCGATAGCGTTCACCGGTGTCTTGATCGGTAAAACCAAATTTGCAGACGTACCCTGCACCAAATTGAATGGATTCATTTTTCCCCGCTTAAAAGCCGTTGACCGTTTACCGTTTTTTTTTTACGGTAAACAGTCACAGACCTTTATTTTTAGGTCAACAGCGTGTCGTACCAGAAAAACCCAAGATCGGAACCGGTCACCACGATATCAGTTTCCTCCGCCGCTTCGTAAACGTCCTGATGCTCGGCATTTTCACGCCAAGTGGTAAGGCGCCTGGCTGCCCCGTTCTCGTAAGCAATACGAGCCTGGAGGCCAGCGGTCGGGGTTTTTAATCCGACACTGGGCGCACGGTAATAAAGAAAAGCAGAACCCTTACCAGCGTTCTTTTCCCAAACGTTCACTGCTGTAAAATCCGTGCCAGCCTTGGTTTCTTTGGCCGAGGAATAGATAGCCTCGCCGATAAGAATCTGATCCAGCTCAAATATTGCAGCCAGCAAGTCTTTGCCCAGGATGCCGCGCTCTGTGTATCTGATTCGATTCAGCAGGGCATCATTCTTTTTCAGTGCGTTATAAGTGCCATGATCAATGACCATCATGTTTGGTTTGAAACCGGTCGTTGATCTGATCGTTTCGATCCTGGCCAGAACATCATCAATAAAGGTATTGGTGTTATCGTTCGGCGCCCATAGACCACCGGCGTCCTCACCTGCCACGCCGCTCCATGTACCATTTGAGATTTCCAATGATACAAGTCGCTCTTTTTTCAAGTCGATTTTATCGGCGACAAATTCAATGGCATCCTGATCCGGTTGAAGCGGAGGTGCACCTGCAACCTTGGCGTTCCTGCGGTCTTCATCTGTGACTTCTTTGGCGAACGCATACTCGACGGTATTCAGGGATAAATAATCCACAGGGAACCCGCCCCTATTTGCTCTGGTGCCTGGGCCACGGATCCCGGCTTCATCCCGGAACCATGCGCCCTTTAAATACCTGGCGATTTTAGCCTTTGGAGCTACCTTGTCGATAATCGGGAAGACCTGATCCGCGATATAACTCTGATTGCGGTACTGGATGCTGACATTTTGCAGCGGCCCCGCTATAATCTGTGACCTAACATCTGGTTGAGGCATAATATTCTCCTTTTAATTTCAAATCATATATCGAAAGCGGTTAACTGGCTGCGTTGACCTGATGGACAGCACCGGAGAGCAGGATTTCCCCCAGCTCGTCCTCATCCCCGCCCACCAGACAGCGGCCAATTGCGACATCAAGAGCGCCATCGGCATCCATGCCTTTGCCGGCATTGGCAGCGTCAACGTATTCGTGCTTGATCCACTCGTTTTCCGCCACGGTCTCGCCGAACTGAATTTTTGATATCCCCATCAGGCGAACCACCGCAGCTTCCCCTGCAAGCGGGACATTCTGCAAAACGCCAAAAGGCAAGTCAGTAGTGGCATGATCCGGACGCCGGACTTTGCCCGACGCCAAAACCACAATGCGGTATTGATCGTTGCTCAAATCCTCCGCCGCTTCATACGATTTATCCAAAACCTGAGTTTCTGTAGCCATATTTTTTTACTCCTTAATTGATTTACATTTTCAAAAGCCGGTTACGAGTTGCAATATTCCTGCGTTAACGTCTGATGCTCGTTTTGGACAGCGGCGAACGCTCGGGAATACGACAGGGTTTTATCGGCAGTCATTTTCTGCTGAATAAGCGCCTCAAGTTTTCCGCCTGGGTCCCCGGATATATCGGTTCCCCTGGTGGCGATTTCACCGAAGCTGATCGTTTTGGGCAGCTCTGCCAGAAACTTCCTGAACCATTCAATCTGCGTTTGCATTCCTGCACCCGCAGCAAATTGAATGTCGGATGAGGCGTCGAGGCCCATCATGAACTCAGCGATCCCGGCCTTAATCCATGCAGGAGGAATCTTGCCCGCAGTAACTCCTGATTCCAGTTCCGTTTTGATAATGCCACTGAGCGCCGCCTGTTTTGCGACTTTCTCTTTCTCAGCGAATTCGAGAGTCAATCTTTTGCGCTCGAGTTCCACAGCCTGGAGAGCCGCCTCTTTTTTGGCTGTCTCCATATCCGTTTCGCTATATGATATAGCAGGCTGGATAACTGCGGGGACGATGGCCGGGACAACAGGTGGTGTTATAACTGCCGACTGGATTTCTTTATTATGGTCTGTCCAGAACTTAAGACCTTCGAAAAACTCTTTTAACTCCATAAAATCCTCCTTTTCTGAAAATTCAATAATGATATCGTTTGCATCTTCCATGAAGCCTGAATCCGGCAACCCTTTTACCGCCGGTGGCATTGCGCCCAGAAAGCCCAGGTGTTTTAATGACAAATCCGAATACAGGCTAATTGAACGTTTTCTGTATCGCCCATCATTTATCCATCCAGCAAATTCAGGTGCGATATTTTTTAGTTTGGCGAACAGGATATTTCCTTCCCGCCGGAGAGACTCGACCCAGCCCCAGGCTGGAGAGTCATTTTTGGGGTGTCCGATAACCACCGGGGCCTCATGCACAGATGGATTATAACTCTTGACGATTTGGTCAACATCTTCGGTTGTCCAGTTCTTTGTTTCACCGGCCATGTCCGTGTGCCTGCCAGTTTGAAAAACTGCAATATCCATAGACTATCCCTCCAGCGTAATCTGGATAACAGCAATACTGCCTGCTGTTTTGTTGATTACCTGCGCCTGTTTGATATGATCCGCAGACGAGAAACGTACTGCCTGCCCAGCAGATAGAATATGGCCGATGGTTGCTGTAGCAGGGCATCCAAAGGCGATTCTGCAATCATGGTTTTCCACTGTAATCATGGCAGCAGATACAGTGTTCCAGTTCACAGGACTTCCGATTGCATTATTTACAGCGACAGATAGCAATTGGTTGACATCTGTTAACTCGACCTTTGTTGTTGTGGCTTTTATTCCGCCCATCATATTCATTTTAGGCATCCTCTCGTTTCGGTTATGCACTGAAAATATATTGATTCAGAACATCTTTCATTTGTTGCCAATCTTCATCTTGAATCATCATAAACGGCCTGGCTGGTACGTCGCCCCACGGCATAAGCTGCTGCCTGGTATGCTCTCGGACTGTTGCTATCCGCCCTGATGCCATCATTCTCTGGTGGCCATGAACAATTACAGTTTGAACGCCTTCTGAACCCCTGAGCGCTCCAAATTGCATCATTCGTGCATAGGCTACATTGGTGCCAATTATGGCCGTTCGGTTCGTGTATCTTTGAGATATTGATGCAGCCAAGCGGCCTGTATCCTGAAGGGTTTTCCCGCCGTCTCTGGTTGCCCGGTGTGATTTTCTCCATGTTGTCGGACGGCCTTCCCTGGCGAAGTTTTCTTCAACTGAATCTGCCATAACACCGGCGATCTTTCGCATAACCGGCGTCATGTCCGTAATGCGTGATATGACCGTTGCAAAAAGGTTTTGGAGTTCAGCATCGTTGACTGTAACTGTGATTTCTTGCGTCATTGTGTTTGACACTTATATTTAGGCTGTGATAATATTTTCATAACTAATTCGAACCTACCCAAACAATAGAGGTGAATCATGGAAACTATTTATGACCATAATCCTACACCGGAAGAAATTCATTATGTTGGGCTGGATTTGCCAGGCGCAATCAAGTGTGCACATTTGACATCTCCTGACGGTCATTGCGCCAACATCGCTTCTCTGTATCATTTCCGAAAAAACAAACAGAAAATGGATGAATATATTGAAAAAATTAAAGATGCTGATTTCAAATGGTCTGTTCAATATTCCAACTATCATTATGCACGCGAATCAGATCGCATCCAGTAATATTGCGAATTCATCTCCAGCTTTTCCTAATACACCTATAACATCCATCAATTTGCTTCTTTGAAGCTTGGTATATCCTGTTTTTTTAGCTGCGGTTAAAATCATATCTGGTAAAAAGGTTATATAATCTTCCGCATTTACAGTTCTGTGCATAACCTCTATTTCTTTAAGAATATCTTTTGAAGTAATACCAAATTTAGATAAAATATCATTAAATCTGTCAACCATCACATTATAGCCATACCCTTCTTTAAGAACCTCAGCCTGGTGAATTGGAGTTATACCCATATCGTTCATGAGAGATTGATAAGTATGTCTCCCAATCCACTGGTTGACTGTCTCCATGGTATTTCGTTCATACGCAGCCATTGTGCTACGTGAACCGAACTTCTGTCTATTATGTAATAACTCATGCCATAAAGATTCAATCGCGTATTCCTCTTTAAACGTTAAATCCCTATTTCCGACAGCTTTCATAGCATTTACAAGTTCGTCTGAAGCATTAAAAGAAATCTTATTCCCGTTGATATCAAAATGAACTGTAACCGTGTTGATATTTATAGTGCCTTTTGTGTTTGTTGACATGAACGCACGGTCTAAATCTTCGAATAACGGTAAGATTAGGCCCTTGCTATTTTCCCCATATTTGCCGATATTGTTTATAAGCCATAATTGGCAATCCTTTTGATCTTTTACCCCAAGACTTTGAACCTGCTTTGCCAGCTCTTGTATCGGCTGGCTGTACTTTGCTAAATCAATCTGCCAGAAATCTTTCCCCGCATTATTGCTCCAGCCCGGATCTGTGAACGTGATCTTTCCGGTGGCAGGGTCTTTGTATCCAGCTACCGGACGGGTTAAATTCCCGCTTATCTTCCGATCTTCCGAAACCATATTCCCAGCACCGGATTCAACTGTGATATCCCGGTCTTTTATCTGTTTTCCGGTAAGAGCACGGACCCGGCATCTACAACGAAAACCATTGGGCGGATAATGTGTCTCCCAAAAAACATCATCGAAACGGAAAACCTTACCGTTTAACTCCCAATGTTCCGGCCTGGTCCTGGAATCCATTACCGCTATATATTGCCAGTATGGACGATCATCTGCATTCTCGGCCTGCTGTTTGTACCTGCCTGCAGAATACGCGGATTGAACATTGGTTCTGAATATTGTTTCCAGCCGATGGGCGGATCCCAACTGAGCGCCTTCATCGGTTTTCCCCCACCAGCCTTTTGCCTGAAGCAGAGGGATTAGGTTTTCCTGAAATGTTTTAAGCGTCATGCCTTTTGATAGGGCGTTGTCTAATTCATTTCGGATATCTTGCAGGATATCCAGCTTCATGGCCTTTGCTACGGTGAATGCTTTTGCGTGTGCTTCTTGCCATACATCGTGCCAAGCCCAGGAGAATGCGAAACCTTTCGACCGGAAGAATGCAATGGCATCTTCGGGCGCAAGGTTAAAGGCGTGCTGTAGGTCAACAATGTTCGGCATTAGGGATTCAACCTGCCCCATATTTCTGATACAAAGATTGCTCGCTCCATCAGCTTTTCAATTTCAGCGGTTTTCATGTTCGGCCATGTCGCCATCAGGTTATCCTCCACTTCCTGATAACTCTGCCCCTGCCGAATCAAATCCATAATGGGTTTTAATGTCTCAAGCATCACATCCCCAGGAGGGGAATCAACGGCATCAATGGCGGCTTGATCCGGAAAGAGAGTGGATATTTCACCGAATGCCGCCACCGGAAGAGCGGGAGCGCTGGGTGGTGTGGGGGTTGTCGGGACCTTCGGCGCAGGTGCGGTTAATTCTTCACTGGCTTCTGGTTCAGGAATGCCATAAGTGTCATAGAAATACCGCTTTGACATTGCCAGACCACAATCAACGGACAATATCTTATCCCGCTGCGCCAATTGGAAAAGGTCGCCTTCTGATTCTGTGTGGAACCAAAGTTTTGGGTAGTCGATTACTCCATCAAAATTATAATCAACAATCCAGCGAATCAGCGAATCGTTTAACGTCTCTGCGAGGATATCAGCATCGGCCTTTAAAATGTCATTGCGTACCTCATCATGAGTTTTGCTGGCAGCGTAAGAGCCTGTTCCGGATACTTCTGTCGTTAATGTTTGACCCAGCACGCATTTGCTGATTTGCTTGTCCATGTAGTCGAGCAATGATTGATACGAGACATTACCTGTTCGGGTAGCCTCCAGTAATTCAATCTGCATGGTGTCCGGGGTGGTAACTCCTGTGTCTGTCTGAAATGTTTCCAGAATGTCAGAAAACTTGTCGATCTGTTCTTGTGATGTGCCATTGGGGTATTTTCCCCACACAGTCGGACTACCAAATTTTTCAAGCAAAACCAGCCAGAATTTAATCCCGTTCTTCTTAAACCATACCGGCCACCAGAGTTTTTGACCAAGGCCAATGCCATAAGGATTATCGCTTGATCCCCAGGTGAAGGTGATAAACTTCTTATCCGGGAGGGTTTCTCCCTCGATCATATTAAATGGTGTTAAGAGTTTAAGTTCTCGAAATGCAGTAAAGACAAAACGCTTCGGGTGTTTGGTGATAATCCGATTTATCCCGATATTTTTATTCTTGTCTATTTGCCAGATAACCTCAGCCACATAAAACCCATACAAAGCAGCCTGTAAAAGTTCCTGGACTGCCTGGGAGAAATTACATGATAGAAGTGTTTGTGTTACAAAATCTGCAATCTGTTGCTCTTTGCTTTGCTTGTTCGGTCTGCCTTTTCGGGATGGAGATTGAGCCGCTACGATTTCCCATTCACAGCCCGACAGGGCCAGATACCTGGTGGACAATACCGCGCTGGCATGAGCATCCCGAGCCACATCGTCGTAAAGTTTTAGTCCCCTGCCGCTGGCTTCTGTCCGTAGTACCGGATCGGGATTTTCAAGGCGCGCCAGCCATCCAGTAAATATGTCAATATCTTTGGAGATACTGGCAATTTCATCTGTCAGTTTTGGCGGTTTGGCCTGTGGTTCAGCCATCTTCCATTCACCCTTTACTGAGTGCTTGCGCCTGTTGGATTTAGCCATGTAATATTTTCCAATCGGTAAAGCTATGGTGCGACTGAGGAATTAGGAAAACGTGTTAATGCGTTCTGTGATTCGTTTAGATTGTTTCAAGCGAAACAATTTGTAGGTGATATTGCAGGTTTATAGCGAGGAAAAGCAATAATATTTTGTCTATATACGTATATAGACAAATACTTTATTTTTATTACAAAATAACTCAGAACTTTGGGGGATTTGGTATTGACATGACTTATATTTTAACTTATAAAATAATTATGTTCAAGATTGCATGGAAAGAAAAAGCCTATAAGCAGCTCTGTAAGATTCGCAACCAGCAGGATCAAGAATCCATTTACATTGCTGTTGAAGCTCTCTCGAATTGGCCGAACTGTAAAAACGTTATAGCGTTATCAAAGCATGAATGCAAATACCGGCTCAGAGTCGGCATATACCGAGTTCTTTTCAATGCCGATACAACAGTCAGAATCATTGAAATTCATAAGGTGGCAAAGCGAAATGAACAGACCTATTAACATACAGATTATCCGTCAGGGAGAACAACCCGCATTTGTGGTCATCCCATATAATGAATATATCAAAGTCTTTCCTGATACGTCATGGATTCCCGAAGGTGATTTAATCCCCCATGAAGTTGTGGGAATGACCATCAAAAAAGGATATAGCCTTATCCGCTCATGGCGTGAGTACCTGGGCATGACGCAAAGCGAGGTTGCCGCCAAGTTGGAAATAACGCAGGCCGCTTTATCTCAAATGGAGTCCGGAGAAAAAAAACTGCGCAAGAAAACAATCGAAAAACTGTCTGTTGCATTGGGACTGAACATAGAGCAGCTACGAGGATAATGATGTGGCGGGACTCAACAACCGCAAATAGACAATTCACATTATTTGTTGTTTTTTCTGGGCTTCTTCGTCTGTTCGAAATGATTTTTCACAGCGCTTGCAAACCCGAATCCGCACAATAACATTATCATATCGTTCGGTTTTCGCCACAATGTGATCTTTCCCCCCGCAGTATGGACATTGCATTCTTAATAATTCCCCATTCCGGTTGTTGTTCGTTTGCCTGATGATTTAATCTCGAAATTATTATATGCCCCAAGTCCATTGAAGGCGTGAACCTCTGCGTCCGCCATATCGTCATTTAACCCGACAGGAAACGACAACAGCTCATCGTCGAAATATCCCGGCAGACCAACAGCATGATAAATCAAATGCTGTTCGTACCGGGCCGCCACCGGCTGGAAACGGGTCAGCTTGTCTTTATCGCATGGAGCGCCCTTAACTGGTAATGTGGTTGTGCGAAGAAGCTCTTGCACAACCGCCGCCTGAAACTGCACCTCTTCAATCCGGATAGTCGCCGGGTGCCATTTCTCTGCCATTTGCTGAATGAATTTCTGCCCGTCATGGAATCGTACCCTATCCCGTGCAACATCCAGAACCCATATTTTCCCCTGCTTTTCCCTGCCCAGAACCACAATAGCTGTATAATCGGCTGTGGTTTTTGTGCTGATGGCCAGGTCAACCCCCATAGACACAGTTAAGGTGTTTAATGGTGGTGGCGTTCCATACCGCAAATCGTCTCGGTAAACTACGGTCCCGCCAAAATCGACAAACTGCGCAAGAATTTCTTGGTTGAAGACTAATTGGGGCAGCTCCAGCCTGGCCGCTTCTATCTCTGCCGGGTCAAGGAACGGATTAACAGTTGATGGCATCTGCCAGGATATCCAATCCGCATCGTAAGAATCCGATCCGACAACCCCTTTCTGGAAAAGCTTATGGAAATCTTGGATACCTCGGGGAGTTGAGAAGAACCATGCCGAGCCTCGGTAATCAATCAAGGTGGGGCGGATGGCCCGTTGCCATTTGTCGATTAATCGCCGGGTCATATCCGCTTCATCAATAATGACGATAGAGTATTTGCGCCCTCTGGCAGGATCATCATCATCCATAGACCAGAAATCAAGTGATCCTCCGCTGATCAATTCAATCCGATGCTGCTGGGCGTCGATCCGTTGCTTAACTGGCCATAACATCGACTTGGCGTTCCGGAATACTTCGTCCAGATATTTGTAAGATGGTGCGAACCATGCTACTGGGAACCCTTCGAGAGCGCCCCTGGAATCCACGATTAATGTGTCCAGCCCGAAATATGTTTTTCCGGTCCGGCGCCCCAGGCAACAAACGTTAAAACGTTTGGCGTTATCACGCATTTCTTTTTGCGCTGGGTGCATTCTGAATAAACTCAATACCCTTGATTCAGTCATGTCGCTCCACTATGATTTTGAGTGTTCCGGTGGTTTTTTCAGGTGCATCCAGCCCCAGGAGTTTTGATCTGCGTTCTTCGATTTTTAACACCCGGTCAACCGCCTGCGGGTCTCCGTTGATTGCGGGCTTCCACATTGCCGTTAACATGCCGTCAAGCCTTTCAAGTTGTATCCTACGGTAGTCTGCGGCGGATTCTTTTGACTGTGCCTCCAGCCTTGCTAATGCCCGACACAATGTCTGATTTGCAGCACTGCCGGATATGCCTAAAGCCTGCCCTATCTTTGCGCAAGTATATCCGGCCTTGCGTAATTCAAGTGCGGTATTCTCGCGCTCGCGGGAGGTGGTAATTCGTTTTGATATTTTAGATTCTGATCTCGACATTTTACAACTTGTTATAATTCAAGTTTTGAATAGCTGATATTCGGAAACGCTTCTTTCATCCTTTCCAGTATAACGGCACAATATGCTGGAGATATTTCGATTCCCCGGCATTTGCGGTTTAGGTTTTGGCATGCGACCATTGTGGTGCCGGAGCCGAGGAAGGGGTCGGCAACGAATCCCGCTTCGTCAGTCATGGCCTCGATATAGAGCGCGGGCAGTTCGGGTGGAAACATGGCCGGATGGCTTATGTTTTCGTTCCTTGCCAGTTGCGGCATGATCGTGTTGATTGTGCCGATCTGTCGATGGTTACGAATAATCGGCGCGGGTTTTTCTTTTACTGTTCCATCTTTTTGCCTATTTGCGATTGTTTTTCTTGTATTGCCAGCTTCTTTATTTGGAACTGTAAGATTTAATTTTTTCGCATCTTTGCCGAAAACAAAAATCCATTCATGCTGGGTTGCAAACATCGAGGTTATGTTTGCGATTGAAAAACCGGCCCCTTCTCTGTTCCACACATTCCAGCTTACCAGCTTATAGCCGAAATCTTTCGCCTCTTTGATGTAATTATCCCAATACTGGACGACCTCCCCGTCTTTTCGTTGAATGCCAAGGTTTATCACTTGATAATTTGCAAAGTCACGAAAGGCGGGAATAAATTTTACCAGATTGTCAACGCTCAAGTCTCCGCCGTTATATTCCCTCATGTCGGCATAAGGCGGAGAGGTAAAAAGCAATTCCGCCTTCTCCCCGCCCATAACCCGCGCCACGTCCTCGGCCTTCGTTGAGTCGCCACACAAAAGCCGGTGTTCCCCGACCTGCCACAAATCGCCATAAGCAACCTGCCATTTTTGATTAAGTTCTTCGGCACGGTCAATATGCGGGTCTGCATCCGCCGGTTCGTCAAGATCGCCGATTATCACGCCTTCTCTTGCAGCAACGTCTTTCAAAAATGCGTTAATTTGTTCATCCTGGGATTCGATGCTGTTTAGGAGTTCGGTCAGCTTGGCTTTATCTGTCTCTGCCATTGCCGCAATAGGGTCGAGGGTCGCAAGCGCCAATGCCTCTTCATCTGGTGAAAGCTGGACATAAATCACCGGGATTGTGGATTCTTTGTTTTCTTTTGCGAGTTCGACTCTCAGATGGCCGTCCACGATATTGCCGGTGGTAGTGTTTACTATGACCTGCTGTATCCATCCGATCTCCCGCAGTACCCCTGAGAGCGCCGAGTTCTGGTTTTTGGGGTGTTTCCTGAAATTCTTTGGATTCGGGATGAGTTTATTCGGGTCTTCATTGCCAGATCCGGTTATTCGGTTTTTGAATAACGTTTCGCTGATTTTAGGTTTGTTTTTGTTTGCCAATTTTTATTCCTTTTCATCGTAAATCAACTGAACCCCCAAATCCGCATACAGTGAAAGCATCGCCATTTCCACCTCCCCACGAAAATCACAATTCAAATTTCTGGTGCCATCGTCAACCAGGTAATCATGATCATTAATCGTTCGGAAGTGAACTTCCTTGTATGCCGTCTTTGCGTACTGTGCGGCGATTTCACGCATAGCATAAGCGAGGCTATACATACCAGCAGCAGCGGTATATGCGATTGTATCAATAACTGTTCTATCTGATACGACTACCCCGTATCTTCGTACAGCGTTTAGCTCGGCTTGTAATTGAGCGCTGTATATCCAAAGTTGTGAATCTTTTGTTGTTGTAGAGCTTCCTTTGTTGATTATCGGATATGGACATTGCCGAGCAATTTCGAGTATGACACCGACTTCTGATCTTTGATTGAGTTTTAACTGGTGCGCCGTTAAGTACGTTGCACTGGTTTTGCCGGTGCCGTGCGCTCCTGAGAAAGCGATGATTTTTGGATCTGTCATAGTAAAATCCTTTAGGAGATTAAAAAGAAATCCAGTGCGAGCCACGATCCTGGATCACCGACCGCGAAAGGGGGGAACACAACGAAACCCTGGCTCTGAACACGTTTTATGCCACGATGTCCTCAGCGATGTGGCGATAGACGCCATCAGGATTAGCAGGTAGCCATTTTCGAGATTGGACTTCACGAAACTTGTCTGCTGCCGCAAGCATGAGATCGAAATCGAGCTTATATGCCAGACCGAGCAACAATATAAAAACATCAGCTATCTCGGTTTGAAATTCTTTTTTATTTTCAATCGATGGATTATTAAAAAAAACATTTGCGGCTTCATGAACTTCATTCAATTCTAAATCCAAGTGCGCCAATTGTCCATTTATGGTGGCATCTGGAAACGTATCCTGTCCCCAGGTGCCGATGTAATGTTGGAATCCAGATAATTTGGTTGTCATGTTTTATCCTTTTAAAGCAGCCATTAAAAACATCATGGCTGCTTTGGTTGCGATCAACAGGGTTTTGGTTTTGGTTTTCCACCTTTTTTAATCGGTTTTGTTGCTTTTTTTGCCATAGTAATCACCTCCCTTTTTTCACATTTCATCAATCAGATCATCGAATCTGCGGCCTTGTACGTTGCATTTAAAAATATCATCGAATTGCCTTGCGTTCAGATGGCGAACCTTCTCATATCGTTCATGTCCGATCCGTAAATCCTTAATCTTACTCACCAGGTAAGCAAAATCGGTAGTACATCCGATACCAGCCGACTTGCAAATATCATATAGAATATCAGTCTGCATAGGTTTTCAATCCATTAGAAGCCTTGAACGTTAAGGTTTTGGTTTCAGGCACATCGACTGTGCCGCCAGTGTGGGGGTTCCGACACTGTCGAGCCGGCCTGGTCTTCCACTCGAACGTGCCGAACTCTTTGATTGAAACCCTATCTTGTTCAATCAGCGTAGAGAGCATGATCTCAACCACATCTGAAACAATAGACTTCGTGACTTTCGTCTTCTCGGCAATTGTTGTTATGAGTTCTGTTTTATTCATTTTCCATTCCTTTCTTTATGGTTACCGTGTCAATTAGATTGTAAATCATCGTAAGCGCAGCGTCCCAGCTTGCCTTGGCCAATTGCCTTTCTCTTTCAGTTTTCAACACAAATTCTTTTTCACTTTCGAGCCATTCTTCAAATTTTGTCATTGCGTTTTTTCCTTTTCATTTTCACTTTGGTTTTAATCCCACGTTTGTACCCGTCCAAATACTCTGACCGGTTACATGGCACCCCAGGTGGCCATTCAGGAGCAATCCAACACAAAGCCTCGCAATATCCTTTCCGATAATACATCGAAAATCTTTCCATCAGAAGAAAGATCGCAGCTCTCTGATATCAGATTGAAGCTGCCGTATCCTGAGTTTTCTATCGACAGATATTGCCTCTTCTCTGTAGATAATCCTCAAGAGAGTGCTTACATCCTTCATCTGGATTGCCGGCCAGTCTTCAGGAGTGTGATCCATTTCGAGTAACCTAAGTCGTTTAAGAATAACCTTTTCTTCATTATCAATCATTTTTCACCGCCTGAATTGCTGCCTGCCAGCAGTCCCAGTAACTCGGGATACTGCCGTTAATGCTGTTATTCCACTCAAGAAATTTGTTAATATCTGTTGGTGTCTGAGATTTTTCTTTTTGTGATGCAACAGATACGCATAGCTCAATATCTGTCTCACATATTGGACATTTAATCGCCATATTACCCCTTCTTGCCTGCCTTCTTCACAGCCTTTTTCACCACAGAATCTCTGCGAACGATTGTCCCGATATCCGTGTCAGCAATTTTTTTACAACCAGAAACATCCTGCATAGTAGGATAATTTCGTATTTGCTCAAACAATACGGATTCTTCTTCAGGTTTATCAACGGCAATCAGCACGTCGATGGATGCACAAAAATACTCACCGGCCGGGCGTGATGTGCCAGTCAAAGTCATTGGATTTTCATCCATGAGTTTGTACCTGTCAATGATCCTGACTTCCTCTGTAAAAATTCCTAGTGATTCGATTGATGATATTTTTTCAGCCAATTTAATAAGCGGGTTTTGCATTGATTTTCCTTTATGTCGTTTACGGTTTTGGTTCTGATCGAATGAGCAGCATTTTTTCAAACGTAGTGCAGACAAACTCGCTGCACGTTTCACTGCCATCTGCATCGTTGTCATTATCCACCTCAAGAAGCGTATAAAGTTCAACAGGCGGTGACTGGAGCATTGCGTCATGCACAGGTGCAATGAAAATAAAAAATGCAGCCAGAACGATTACAGCGGACTTGAGTGACTTTTTCATGTTTTCAGCCAATACCAGATCGGACAACTTTCAATAGAGCAGTGACCAATCACATAAAGCGAACACCTGAGAGAACTGGCTTTGAGCGGGCAGTTCTTAGCTTTCTCGAACCACCTTTCATACTCGATTTCTTTGAATGATTTGATTTTGTTCATTTGTTGTCGCTGCCTCGGTACCAGTGATACCAATCTTCAAAATCATAGAATTCTCGTTCAAGTTCTTTTGGATCGCCTTCTGGAGTCATAGAAACTTTGAATGCTTCATTTTGAGAGTCAAGCCATTGCTCGTTTTCGTGATCGTAAAAGATCATTTTAGTCTCCATGACTGTCTTTTCAATTTTTTCGAAAGAATTACTCTCCTGAACCCTGATGAAGTCAAAACCGCACACTCCCAGGCATCCTCGAGCGTGTCGCCTTGGCAATAGAATTTTATCGTAAGACACCACCGGCGGATGAACTTAAACATCATTCACCTCACGCAACACCAGTTCAGTCCGTGGCTCAGTACCAGGCTCCGCATATCTTTTCTTCATGTCAATATCGGCAATGTAAGAATCGTCAACCCAGATCGAACAGTGGTTCAAACAATCAGCCAAAAATTTCAAAAGGTTGTCAATATCCGGCTTTGTGACCGGTGAAGCAGGAGCAGAAGCTTTGAGGACGCCAGCATTTTTACCAGAACCGAAATGGCCAGCAGGACGCTTCATCCAGAAGACAATTTTCATGGCCACAGCGCCACTGAAATGACGTACAGCGAGTTCTTTGAGTTGTTGCCGTACAACCATCACCCAAAGCCACTCTTCATCGCTTTGATCGCTATAGGTTCGAACACCTTTACCGACCCTGGTGAACCGAGGACGGTTTTTACTGATTGGTTGTCCGGGGATGAGCAGGGTGATTGTGTTTGGTTCGGTAATCATATCATTGCTCCATTCGCCAAGCCGTCATGTCGTTTACCATCCAGTCATTCCACTCCACATAGATGGATTTTTGACGTTCCCACATCTTGATATAGGCGATTCTGCTGTAATCAATCGTAGTGTTTTTTTTCATGTGTTCACCGTATGAACTTTGAATTATGATAAATGATAATAAAATCAAGTATTTAAAGGTTATTTATTATATAATAGTATATATTATATAATAAATACAATAACTTATAATAATAACAATATAAACATTAGACAACTTTAGACATGCCTATACAAGGTTATTGCGTTTAATATATAATAAATACATATAGATAAAAAACTATGAGAACTTTAAAGGGGTTTTGGGTATATTCGGCAATATTCATCTGTTCACGCTAAAAACCGAATATACAGCTCTTTTTTGTCTAATGGTTAATTTTTTTTGTACATAAGTTATTATTTTCATTATGTATTTTATCTTGTCGAACCCAAAACAGTGTTTTTTTTAATGGTTTTAAGTTATTGTTTTAATTACAATATACCTTGAGACGAATTTTAGACAGCTTGTCTCAGGGTTATTCTTCATCTGTAAGTTGCGATAGACAAAGTATGTCAGTTTCGGGGCCAGCTTTGCCTTTATGCTTTTTTGTATAAAGCTGTCCGGTGCTGAGGAGGCCAGTCAGTAAATGTTTCCTGTCTCGTTCAGGTATCCGGACAAGCTGACCAAAAAGAACCGCAGAAGACACACCTGGTTTGCTTGGAGTAGCTTTTCCTTTAATTGCTCGGATAACTTTTTGCTCCATTGCATGCCAGTCGTTCTCTGAAACATAATTGCCAGCCATGCTGAGGATATGTTCATCAAGAAAGTCGATCAGCGATAGACCGTATTGGTATGAATCTATACCAAGTGGAAGGCTAATACATCGTTTTCCGAATTTACTTAGGTGGTAATCATGTGCGTATTTTTCGCCTGTTTCTCGTGCGCGGTTGTAAATATATCCCTGCCATTTACCTTTAAATAAACACTGCTTTTTATTGATTTCTGCATCCCAATATTTCAGATATTCAAGAGCCTCACCGGTTCTTGTTAATTTAAAAGGTACATATTTTTTCATGGTTGGTGCATTTGTTTCGATATTCCCAGCGCAATCAGGATCGAACTGCATTTCAATATTGGCGATTTCAATTAGTTTTTTAATGAGCTGGCGAGGCTTGTTTTCGTAATACATCGGAATTTCATATCCAGCCGAGACAGGATCATGGTGGGACTCAAAGACTTGAAGCCGTGCGATAAAACCATCCTGGAGATCGGTTGGTGTTATCTGCGCCCATAAATCGTCAGGTGTTGCGCTACCGATCATGGAGACATGTTGCCAGGGATATTTTTTATTATTGGACGCATCTGCATAAGATTTTTCACCGGAGGCTCCAGAATATAATTCAAGAAAGGCAGAGCCTACAGTTTCAGCAGTATTGTTTTTTGCTCGTTCACGCTTCAATATTTTTGCAAATTCATCAAGAAAGAAAATCTTTGAATACTTGTCAGGGATTAGTGATATGGCTGAATAAATGGCTGCGCCTCCGGTGAATTTTGACCCACCCATGAAGTGCATTAAGTCTGGTGTATCGGATAAAATTTGTTTCACGATTGCCGGGGCGCCGTCTTTACCTGAACCGGAATGTCCCAGGAGAAGACAATAAAGATTTGTTCTGATACCTGTTGGTCCACATATTTTATGTCCACCAACAGCGCCAAGTAAAGCAAGTGAACAACCCAGGTTAAATATCGGCACTGACACCGGACACATCTTGTCCATGTAATCCAGCGTTTCTTGCAATATACCACCAGGATTTAAAAGAATATTTGGGATTGGCTTTATTGAACATCTATCAAATTTTTCGATAGATGTTGGTGTTATTATAGAGAGTATTGTGTGTTTTGATTCTGTAAACATTTTCAAAACAGCATTATCACCACATTCATTCGCTAAATCATTAAAATCAGATCCGGATGTTTCAGGCAAAAACACCTTTGCATTGATAGCTTCTCCGGCGATAGTGGCCTTTGTTGCGCCAATGTTATCCTGTTTTTTAATGTCATTATCGCCACATATAATAATGGTTGCCTCAAGATTTTTGGATTTAACAAATTGAGCAACAGACAGGATGTTTCCTGCGGAAAAAGCACAATAAACGGTATGTCCGGTACACTTATGGAGAGTTGCGCCGGTTGCGTATCCCTCGCAGATTAAAATGGTTGAACTGCCTTGGATGATGAAAAAGCCGCCTTTCATTTTACCTTTGGGTAGGTTTTTCTTATCACCTGATGGCCTGATGTATTGTAAAGACTGGACTTGAAAAGATTCTGAGAGAACGGGAATTACGAGCGAATTACCAGCCTGTTTAACGCCGGGATATGCTGCAATGTTTTTCTTGATAAGATAGGCATGTTCAGAGGGTGTTTTTGATGCTGCATAAATTTCTTTCGCTGATTCGGCAGCTCTTGCATATTCAGCATCCTGTTGATTTTTACGATTTATCTCTGCCTGCGCCATAAATGCAGTGGCCTGCATTTGATCCAGATACCCAAGGTTTGAGTATTCGTCAGATACCCACTTGACACTAGTGCCTTTCCTCCAATCGCCAAAAAATCCAACTGGTACAGGGCCATCAGTATGGAAACAATACCATCCAGATTTCCCATGTACCCTTCCAGTGCCATTTTCAACCGGATACCGGTGAATGACACCATCTGCAATGATGGATTTTGGAGGTGTTTGTCCGGCCTGTATCATGGCGGATGTAAAGTCTATCATTGATAATCCGTCGAAATAAATGTCTGGCCTTTATGTTGTGCAATAAAGATTGTAAATTCTCCGCTGCATATTTCACACATAAATTGAATTGAGACGCCATGTCTTCGGGGGCTTGGATTCCCATCCATAATTGTATCAATTCGCACCTTACATCGGTTACAAGTGGTATGTTGACCAGTATCAGCATCTTGTTCACGATCAAAAACTTCCACCTTACCTTGATGTGTATGGTTGGACTTACATCTTGGGCATAAAAGAGATGTGTCATGTTTGTCAAAAGCAGGGTTATTGCATTCTCGATATTTGTATGAGTTATACGGGTTCATTGGATTTTCCTTTACATTTCGTAAATCCTTTGCTTTACGACTGATGTATTAAGCTCTCAGCGGGATGTGGCAATAACTGTATCAGGTAGGGATGACGTTCAATCTGGGGGCCGGCGAGGTGGATACACGTTCGGATAAATTCTGACTGTGTACAGTCTATTGAGATTATGGTTTTGCCGAGATACCTGGCCATTTTCTCGTCAATTTTGATGTTTACGGCATTGTCAAATTTCATCATCAGGACTCCTGTATTTACGATACGAATTGATGGTGTCAATCACGTCAAGTAACATGGGATTTTTTTCAAACACTGGCATACCGAGCAACAAGCAGCCTCGAACCATCTTGCTCATGTTGACATCCATTTTATATGACAATTTTGATAATTCCTCAGCCAGGGAGTTGGTCATTTTAAAACTGATTTGTTTGTCTGCTGATGGCATGTTCGTTATTGACGGATATTTTTCTGAGTGTTATTCGGTTAGGTTGTTTGTTTTTTGGATAGTGTCGGTGGTGGCGTACAGTTCGGGATAAAGCATCATATCCCTGGTAACCTGTCCACCGGTGGCTTGTTCGATACGAAGAGCGAGGCGGGGCGATGGTTTGGCAAAATACAACAGCCGATCAACATACGGCTTGGTCGTACCGATTTTCAAGGCAAATTCAAGACGTGATTTGCCATTTAAATAATCTTTGAGTTTATTATTGATTATCATATTTGCCATATTAAACCATGACGGTTTAAAGTGTCAATAATTAAATTGAAAAGGTTTGATGTTGTGATAAATGTCAATGAAATCAGACGAAAAAACCTGAAAAGATTAATTGATGAATGCGGCATAGAAAAAACTGAGTTGGCTCGAAGGATAAAAACAAAGCCGCAGTATATTAATAATCTTTTGAATGAAGAAAAGGGACTTTCGGATAAAGCTGTATTGAAGATAGCAAATGCTTTGGGTGTTGAAGAAATCGAATTTTATAAAGGACTGCATGTTGAAGAACAAACAGAATTGCAAGAAAACAAAAAACAAACAGATATTCCAGATGAACGGTCGCTTTTAGGTATAGCGACGTATGTTATAAAATATGGTACCGGTGCACAGTACGAAAGATTCAGATCATTCGGTGAACTGATACGAAAAGAAATTGAAGATGTAAAAAAAGACAGATCATTACAATCCATGAACGTGCTGGATTCTTCCCCCATGAAGCGTCCGGATGGCCTAATGGTCGTAAATGGAGGGAAATAAACAGTAACGGACGCAGGTTGTGTTTTAAACTCACCTTATTATAAGAGGCTCGTGTGACTTCGGTCATGCGGGTCTTTTTTTTATTCAAATTTTTATCTCTGCCTTTACCATCCATATCTTAATTTATTCTGTTAAAAAAATAATAAACAAGAGTTGGTTATTGTTGTTGACAGTGTAAACATATTTAGTTTAATATAAACCCAACATAACAACACCCCAACACAAATTCTTGAGCACTCTTGATTGAGCGCGCAGACGGAAGATGTGTTCTCTGTACCAGATCGTGTTTGCACGTAGGCAGGGGAGAGGATCGGCGGATCGGAAGCGCAAAAGAACGACAGGAGACAGGCCATGAAACGACATATTGAAGACAAAATCAGATATTTTGAAAACAAGAGAATCCGCGCCATCGAAAGAGGTAGAGATACTGTTGAAATGGCAATGATCGAGCGAGGGCTCGAGAATTGTTACAAAGAACAGGGGGAAGGAAATGAGTGGGAAAGCAGATTTAAAAATCTGTATGAAAATTGGAAGGGTAATAAGGAAGGTGAACTATGAATACGTGGCCAGGGGGAATAAGGCACGCAATGGATCAGGATGAACACGAAAGTTGGAATGCAGAAAACTACCCTGGAACATTGCAACTTTGTATTGATTGTGACGAACCGACAGGCCGTTGTGAAGAGGATGGGATTTATATTGATGATGAAGATGGATATGGTCCTCTTTGTGAAGAATGTTATATCGTTCACAAGAAAATTGATGAAAGATCAATAATGAAATTCCACAAACTCAAACCATCATCGGCCTACCACCGGCCAGCACCCGCGCCTATATGATCCACTATCATGGAGGCCCGATATGGCCAGAGTCGGCAGCAAGTAGTGTCTGGCGCAACAGGCACGCATTTATATCGTTTGCGAGGCCGGAACAGATTGGTGTTGCTGCGGAAGTAGCAAGCACATTCTCACTTGATAATGGGGCTTTTTCTTTCTGGCGCCTAGGCCGACAAACGGACTGGGATGGTTACTATGAATGGGTTGAGACGTGGCATAGGCATCCTGCGTTTGATTTTGCATTGATCCCAGATGTCATCGACGGAGATACTCAGGTCAATGCTGAGTTAATCAGTAGATGGCCTTTTGGTCAGGGAATAGGGGTTCCGGTTTGGCATCTTCACGAACCGCTTGATTGGCTGCAATCACTAATCAGCATGTTCCCACGGATTGCTATCGGCAGCAGTGGGGATTATGCGGTGATTGGAACCCCCCAATGGTGGGATAGAATGTGTGAAGCGTTCAACACAACACTGACGGATGCGGATGGTCGTCCAAAATGTAAGATCCATGGGCTTCGAATGCTGAATCCGGCCATTTTTTCGGTTTTTCCATTTGCGAGTTGTGACAGTACAAACGTCGCCAGAAATTGCAGAGACTCGCGTCGATGGGCGACTGTATATAATCCTACAAACAACGAAACGAGAGGGTTGATTTTAGCAGCACGCATTGAGGCTTTTAATTCATCGTCCACATGGACACGTAAATATATCCAAGTGGATTTGTTTAAAAGACCTGCACAACTATCAATGTTTTAATGGAGAGACAAACCATGAAATTCCACAAACTTAACCCACCGGCGACAACACAGCCGAAAGTTCCACCTGTTGACACAGGCATCTGCTGGATATGCAACACCAAGCCAATTGCCGGTTACGTCCTGGGCAGCGGGCAGTACCTCAGCCGGTCGTGCCTCCAGTGTTATCGGAGTGCAGGCATTGATTCGTATGAACGCATGTTGAGAACACATGGCGCGCACAAACAATCACGCAGTTAATCCACAGCCCGGATCTCCAAGCGCCTCCCCGGCCAGGTGCAGTAAACCAAGTTTTGCTCGTTCGCCGGGCGGCAGTTATCTGTCATTGGTTAGAAAGCGAAACAGATCGGTTTTTTTATAGCAGTAACACACAACAGGTGTAGTGGTCATAAACACAGCAGGGATACGGTGGTTCAAGTCCATCTGGAAACGCGGGTGCAGTGAAACCATGCTGATTCGGGTTCAATTCCCGGTCTGCTATCCAACAATTAGCAAGGAGAACTAAATATGACAAGAACGAAGAAATTTATGTGGTTGGCAAGAAATTTCAATGACGTCCAGAGCCGATGGATACTGTTCACCGAATGGGTAACAGGTCACTCGCCGGATGCTCGGTATGAACTCGAAATGAGGTTAATAGGATCAGTATGAACGCAACTTTGAGAGAGAAAATCGAGCAAATAGTCAAAGATGCAATCAAGTCCAGGATGGTGGACGAAGGGATTTATGATGTTGTGAATCTATCATTCAATGATATGGTCTTTGATTTTGAGTCAGATATAGGCGGAATGCGAGATTATGATGCAATTAAATGTAAGCGCATTGCAGAGTATGAATTTTTTAAAATTATAGGTGCTCTCAGAAATGCTGCCAGAATCATAGACGGAGCATTCGAATGAAATTTCCCAAATGAAGCGGCTTAGTTGTTAGGTCGCAAGGAGAGTAACAATGATAATTGATTTGAGTTTGACAAATAACGACTTGTACGCGGGATGTGAAGTCGAATTGGTGGCAGGCAGGTTTAACATAGTGACACCTGTCTCACAAGCAATCGAAATAATCGGAGCGAATATTGGCAATATGATTGCAACGATCCCGCAGGCGGATCGGAATTCTGTAACCCTTACCGGGCCTATGGCTGTCTGGGCCTATTTGATAGTTTTCCATGCTGTTGTTCACGCGTTTACGGAGGTTAAATACAATGATGGACGCAGTGAATCAGTTTTGATTGCGCGGCATGGCGCAGCGCAGGGATAGAAAGGGAGGGAACCGGAAGCAAACAAACAGTAATCGTTAATCCTCTCGTACCACATACGAGAAATCCCAAAACCGAATGAAATTAGGGCTGTAGTATCCATTAACGCCACGGTATGGAAAGATACCGTGGCAACTTCAAGGGAGAAAACATATGAACCAATCAGAAGTTGTGCATGATATGAGATGTAGCGGTTGGGAGCTGGATACCGTGCGAGGGGACGGATTTGTTCACCTTTACAAACGTGATAGGGAAAGAAACTGTATTTACCCTGATTATATAGACTGTACGGTTTTTCCCAACGGACGGGCAGTAGAAGGTGTGTTTAATAAATATCCAAAAAAAGGAGCTGGATTATGAAAACAAAGGAGTTAGTAGTCAGAGGTTTTGAATTGAAAATTCAGATAAACGCAATGACAGAAGAGTTGAGGATGATCAATCTCGAACTGTCGAGAGCCGCAGAGTACCGCAACGGCAGTAAAACCGGCCACCTGATGGAAGCCGGGATTAAAGTCACCGTGCAGTTAAAGGAAAATTGTAAATGGTATCAGGACAGATTGGCGCAGGTGAAAACACTGCTCCCCGGTGCATTCAATGACACTTTCGTCTATGAGTTCAAACCGGCATCTTCCAAAGCACTCGAAACGGCCATGAAGGACAATGAGGAATTTGCAAAGGCGGTCGCCTGGGCGAGAGAGATTAAACCAGGCGCACCGCAGGTGGTTTACGAGAAGATTGAGGATGAAAGTGAAATCCCGTTTTGAAACAATAAACAAGGAGACAAAATGTTAAAACCAATAACCAGAGAGACAGCCAATAGATTGAATTGTTTGATAATTGGGGGAGCAGGAATTGGAAAAACCAGTTTAATACGCACAATCCCAGAAGGTGAAAAAATACTTGTGCTTAGCTGCGAAGGGGGACTTCTGGCTGTACGGGATTTGGTTGAAGCTGGAGAAATTGAAGGATTTGAGGTTGGTTCTTTTGCAGACCTAAAAGAAGCATATCAATTACTTCATTCACCTGATTTTAAAACTCGTTATCAGTGGATATTCATTGACTCGCTCACGGAGATTAGCGGTAAATGCCTTGAAAGTGTGCAGGCTAAATATCCATCTAAAACTGACTCCTATAATTTATGGGGAGAATTCTCAGACAATTTAACCCATATCATTAAGGCATTTCGTGACCTCACGAATTATTCCGTTGTATTTACCTGTTTACCTACAATTCAGGTGGATGATTTAAAACGTAGATACGTCGGAGCGGACGTAGCTGGGAAACAATTAAAAGAACGCCTACCAAGCTATTTTGATTTAGTTCTTTATATGATCAGCAAAGAAGATGAGAATAGTAATGAAAACCGTATTTTTCTTACTTCTCCAAGTGATAGATATCCTGCAAAAGATCGCTCGGGAAAATTGTTGCAAATTGAACAGCCAAATCTGGCATCAGTAAAATTTAAAATTTTAGGAGGAATTTAATTATGGCTCAAATTTCAGTAGATTTAACGCAGTATGAGGCGCAAGATTCCTTTGATCTCCTTCCTCCGGGTTGGTACTCGGCGGAGATCATCAACTCTGAGATAAAGGATGGGAAAAAAGGCCCTTATATCAACTGGACTTTTCAGGTTATCGGGAAACCTAACCACATCTGGACGGTTACCAGTTTGGGGAACGAAGTTTCGATGAAAATCCTCAAGACTATGGCCACATGTTGTGGCCATAGAAATCCGAACTATATTGCCGACACCGAGGAATTGCATGGAAAACGGTGTCAGATCAAGGTGAAGATCAAAACCGATGAGAACGGTGATTACGAGCCGAAGAATGAGATTTCGGGTTATAAACCACTGGACGGCGCAAAGGTGGCAGTCAACAACATCCCACCGGCACACGTAGCGGCTGCGGCGATGGCTACTGCTATTCCGGCAGATACGAAAATGCCGTGGCAAGTTTAAAACATTGAACCACTGGGGAATACCCAGGGGGATTTGAGCAAGGTAAAGATGGATTATACATTACGGCCATACCAAGAGGATGTTTTAAAAGTCATTTGGGACGCTATACCGACTGATCAATTTATTCTGATTCAAGCGGCAACCGGAGCCGGGAAAACTTTAATTTTCTCTGAATTGATCAAACGTCTTTTAACGCAGTGGCCTAACATCAGGATTGGGATACTGGCACATCGTCGGGAGCTGATTACACAGGCGCAAGACAAACTTCTCAAAACATGGCCGGAGGCTCCTATAGGAATAGCCTGTGCCTCTATATCAAATGATATTGATACGGATAAGCCTGTTGTGATTGGTAGCATACAAACGCTATCCAGACGTACAGGGACAACCGTCCCATTTGATTTAGTGATAGTTGATGAAACACATAAAATACCTGCCATGAATGTCAAGTCACAGTACAAATCATGGATTGAAACCATGATCAAATATAATCCCAAGGTTAGAATAATAGGATTCTCTGCAACATGCTTCAGGCTTTCTCACGGATATATTTATGGGACTGCTTGTAAACCAGGCAATATTAATCTTTTCCCTGATCTACATTATCGAATATCAATCTCTGATCTTCAAAAAGATGGATATCTTTGTGGGTACCGAGCAAAAACAACAACCGATATCTCGTCTGATCTGGCTGGTGTACGGAAAACAGGAGATTATAATGTGGGTGATTTATCAGCAGTAATGAGCAAACAACAGCACGTCGGGTCTGCGGTGGCTGCATTGAATGAACATGCCTCAGATCGAAAACACGTTATTGTTTTCGCTGTAACAATTGCTCATGCAGAAAAACTTCGTGAAGCGTTCGGAGAACAGGCAACCATTATTCATTCAGAATTAAATGACGATGCCAGGTATCAAGCTCTTTCTGACTTTGAATCAGGTAAAATCAGGATAATCGTGAATGTGACAATACTTTCAGAGGGCTTCGATTCACCGGCAGTTGACTGTATTATCATGTGCCGTCCAACAATGTCACCTGGACTTTTCATTCAAATGACAGGCCGTGGCCTCCGTCCGCATCCGGACAAAAAAGACGTGCTGATTCTGGACTTGGCCAATAACTGCCAGACTCACGGAGACCCAGATTCACCGCGCGTAGAGATACCAGGGAGATCAAAAAAGAAAGAGCTTGTGGTTGAAGAAAAGAAAATTAAAACCTGTCCAAACTGCGACGAGGTGGTTGAACCGAGAGCAACGGAATGTGAAATTTGCGGCTGGACGTTTATTCAAGAAAGAAATGATCCAGTAGTGCTAACAGATTATCAGTTTGTGAAGCAGAAATCAGTTTCAATGATTGCTGAAATAAGCGATATAGAAATGAGTAAGTATATCAGCAAAAAAGGGAACCTGATGATTAAAGCGGTTATTACTGCTTGGGTGCCTGGTAGTATCAATCCACACTTTATAAATCACTTTATGATGCTCGGAGATGATAATCATCCTTACGGAATAAGCCGCAGTAGAGCTGCTTGGCGCAAAGTTACGGGAGATGATCCTCCAACAAGCGCACATGAGGGCATTGAGAGAAAAGAGGAATTCGAGAGCGCATTAGGAAAAAATGGCTGGGTTTCTATTTGTGAAGAAAATAAATTCATGAAAATAGAGCGATGGTGTGTACCGCCACCGTCTGATTATTTAATGCCAATTCAAGAAGTTACAGAAGCACCTTTAGATGAAGATCAAATACCGTTCTGAAAGGAGAAAATAGTGAATACACTGGAAAATAATATTCAACAGTTACCTATTGCAGAAATTATATTTAGAGAAGATTTATACCCAAGAATTGAAACTAATCCTTCTACAGTTCAAAAATACGCCGAAACAATTGATGTGCTGCCACCAATTATCGTTAATCAACGGTATGAATTAATTGACGGTTGGCATAGATGGACGGCACATAAGAAACTGAATATTGAAAATATATCTGTTCAAATATTGAACACTAATAGCGACGCGCATCTTTTGGAATTGGCTATTGAATATAATGCTACGCATGGAATTCAATTGTCTCAAGAAGATAAGCGGAATATGGCAAGAAGTCTTTATCATGTTACACCAGATAAAGACCGTGAAAACAAAAAGAAACACCTTTCGAAGATACTGAGCGTTTCAGAGCGAACCGTCAGAGATTGGCTTTCCCGCATAGATAAGGATAGCAAGGAATCCAGGAATAAACGCATCTTTGATTTGTGGCTTGCCTGCCACACACAAGAAGAGATTGCAGAACGGGAGAATGTGACCAAGGAAACAGTAAGTCAGATTTGTCAGAAAATGGCGGAATTGTCAGAATCTGACAAACCTGTTGCAAGCCATCTGACTGACTTCGATCCGCCGATTTATAATATCTGGAAGCAACAATCAAAGACGAAAGGGTCTTCACATTTTGGCAATTCGGAAGTTAAATGGCTGGATAACCTTTTGTATCTCTATACAAAACCGCTGGATATTGTCGTTGATCCCTTCTCAGGTGGTGGCTCTACTGTTGACTTGTGCAAGAAACGTTTTAGGAGATATTGGACAAGTGACAGGAAACCTATTGTCGAGCGTGAAAAAGACATCAGACAACATGATTTAATGGACGGTCTTCCACAAATACCCAGGTGGAAAGATGTAAAGCTCGTTTATCTCGATCCTCCATACTGGAAACAGGCAGAAGGCCAATATTCTGATTCACCCAATGATCTTGCGAATATGACAATAGAAGATTTCAACAAAAATCTATCCAGTATTATCGGCCAATTCTCGAAAAAGTTACAGGCTGGTAGTTATATCGCACTGATTATCCAGCCTACCCAATGGAAAACCAATGAAACACACGATTACACTGATCATGTTGGTGATATGCTAAAAATGGTAAAATTGCCAGTCGAGATGAGATATTCTGTGCCTTACGAAAGTCAACAGAATAACGCGCAAATGGTTATCTGGGCGAAGGAAAACAAAAAATGCCTTGTCATCACTCGTGAAATAATCGTTTGGAGGATTTGATGCAAAAGGAAATGTATGGTACGCGCGATTTATCATTCTCTGATTGGCATAGAAGAGATTCTATAAAACGATTTATTGATTACAAAGACGCTGAAAAACTATCTATGATTGATTTGGATTCAGCATGTTTTATCGAATGGGAAGACAACTTTAAAGAACCTATTGCTATCATAGAGGCAGCGATTGATCATGGACAATACAAACATGCGCGAATCATACAACGCCTCGCAGAGAAAGCAGATATATATGGACTTCTTTTGTTGTACAAATTATCGAACGAACGAAACCCGGTAGATAAAACAGTTTTTGATATTATGCGGTTTAAAGTCAAGGTTTTGTATCCTAAAGAAAGTGATGGGTTTGCTATTTTTACTCCAAAGCAATGGGCTGAATCTTTGGTAGAAATGCGTAAATATGCGTTATCGCAAATTCACAACCAAATAGCCAATCACGAAAAAACAAACTTTTCAGCATCGAGAGAAAAGGAAAAAACAAATGACAGAACTTGAACTCGTCGAGACAAAAACACTGAATGCGCTGATGGTCTTCACCGAACCAGACGGCCTGGACGCGATATTAAAAGGTATTGAAAGAAAGGTTTCGGGCATTGTCCCGGACATCAGCACAGTAAAAGGAAGAAAAGAAATTGCGTCCATTGCTTATAAGGTGGCGCAATCGAAAACCCTGCTCGATAAACTCGGCGCTGAATTAACATCCGACTGGAAGGAGCGAGCGAAGAAAGTCGATGTATCTCGCAAGCATGCGCGTGATTTCTTGGATTCTCTGAAAGATCGGGTGCGCCAGCCTCTCACAGAATGGGAAGAAGCCGAAGCGAAACGCATTGCAGACGAAGAAGCAAGGATTAAATACGCCGCAGAGTATGATGACGCGATTACACTGAATTTACTATGGGATCGTGAGAAGGAAATTGCACGAAAGGAAGCTGAGATCGCTCGTATCCAAGCCGAACTGGACGATAAAGAACGAAAAGAAAAAAACAGGCTGGAACAGGAAGAGAAATATAAATGGATTGCCGAACGCGATGCAATGAGAGCCGCCGTTGAAAGAGAAATGAAACTGCAAGCTGCCAAGGATGCCGACGAGCGCCGGAGACTTGCTGATATTAAAGAACTCGAAGATAGAATTGAGGCAGAACGTAAAAAAGTTGAAACTGCGGCATTGGCCGAGGCTGCACGGGTTGCAAACCAAGAACACAGATTCAAGATTTTCAATGAAATTCTTGATGATATTTTGGTTTTAGGTGTGGAAGAAACGATGGCTAAAGCCATTATTAAGGCAATAGCAGACGGAAGAATTAGCCATGTAAAGGTGATATTTTGAGCAAACTACCAGAATTCGATAAGATTGCTAATGAGATGTATGAAGCCGCCGCCAGAGCCAACAGCACTAAGCCGCGCCGATCGTACTTGGGGATGTCGGCAATTGGAGATCCCTGTATAAGAAAGCTATGGTTATCTTTCCGTGGCTACACTACACTCCCATTGGATGGTAGAGTTTTAATGTTGTTCAGATTTGGGGATCGGATAGAAGAAGAAATCATTTACCACCTGCGCCTCGCTGGATACAGTGTGGACGGCCAACAAGAATCTTTTGCAGATCATGACGGTTGGTTCAAAGGACACGCAGACGGGATCATTCACGGAGTTACCAGACAGCAACATATTCTCGAAATTAAGTCATGTAATGCTAACAAATTCAAAGCATTTCAACAGCACGGAGTACAGAAAACTTATCAGATATACCATGATCAATCTCAGTGTTATATGGGTTATGCCGGACTTGGAAGAACTTTATTCATCATTCAAAATAAAAACAATTCTGAAATCTACACCGAGAGAGTATATTTTGATTCAGAAGTTTTTGAAGAGCTCAAACAAAAGTCATACCAAATTATCACGGCAAACAATCCAGCGCCGCAACCTTTTCCAGAAAACTCTCAGACGTGTGGATGGTGCGATCACAGGGTAACGTGCTGGATGCCATCTGAGGCGATCCAAACGCTGCGAGATTGTATGATGTGTGAGTATTTAAAATGGACTGGCCTTGTGCGGTGCTGTCTGCATAAAGATCATCCTTACGAAATCAAACAACGGACGGGAGCCTGCGGTGATTTTATTTTAAAAAACCTGGAGGGAGAGCTATGACACGTTCAAGAATAACAAGCGCACTGAATGATTTGCAGAAAAAAGTGAAAACGAAAAAAACGATTGATGAAGCACTTGAAATTTGCCACCAGTGGACTGCTGATCTGATGGTGGTATGTAGAAAGGAAGAAATTGATGGTTATCGAAATGGTGTTAAAAACTCAAGGAGTTAATAATGAGAGCAATCGTTGAAATCGAACTGGAAGTGGACGGCGAATACCAAAAAACGGACAATCAGTCTATCGTTGATGCAATACTGACATCATTGGATAGTTCATGGAAAATTAAGAACGATAGACTGGTATTTTTTAAGTCGGCAACATGCAAACTGAAAGGGAAACCATGATCGACAACGGCAACGGTACTGTAACAGACGAAGCTACCGGTCTTATGTGGCAGCAAGAAACAGCACAATCGTTAAACTGGGCAGACTCTATTCGATTTTGCTCAGAAATGACACTGGGCGGATATACTGACTGGAGGCTGCCAACCGTGAAAGAATTGCAGTCAATAGTTTATCATCGCGAATGCTGGTTGAATTGTGGAATTAAAAAAAAGACATCAATAACACATATAGCATTTGCAATCGACGCACGGTATTTCCGTGATATTTGTTGTTATGACGATGAGTATTTTTACATTTCAAGCAGTGTTTTTCAAGAACCAGGTACGAAACGAAAAGCTTGGGGTGTCGAGTTTAATCATGGGAAAGATTTCATTGGGCACATGAGATTCAAGCATCGGTTCCGGGCGTGCCGGGATGTTTATCGGGCAGTGCAGGCTAAAAAAGAGCAATTAACCCTATGTTGAAGCCGAAACAAAAACAAATCGGGTTTGATTTCTATAAAATAGAAACGGCTGTAATTGTCCAAAACTGTTGGGCAAAAAAATATCACATTCAGAAGGTCAGTGGTCACGCCATTGATATGGCTGATATGCCAATGTTTTTCGATAGTGTAGATGCAGCCGCAATGTATGCGGATGATAATGGGATTAATGTAGTTATACATGTATCACCAGTTTGATTGATAAATAGGATGAGATGATGAAGAAATGCCTTTTTTGTGAAAACGAAATACCGGCAAAGAGCCGCCGTGAAAAATACTGTTCAGATAGATGTGCCAACACACACAGAAATCACAGGAATAATCCTCTTGCGGTTCATGCAACAAAGTCATGTATCCACTGCGGTGAACAATTCACGCCAACTCATTATTTATCCAAATCTTGTAATGCTGAAAAATGCCTAAATGATCGTAAACAGAAACAAGATGAAAAATTAGAAGCTTCGTTTCGACTTGGCAAAGTAGCGACTAAGGAAATCAGAAATACGAAATGCCCACGCTGCGAGAAGATATACAAAAAAATATTTATGCCAGCATGGATAGGACGCGGAATACCCCGAATGCAGTGTGATGCCTGCAAACAAACCAGTTATAACCTCCAAAGCGCAATCTGGGGTAGCAATGAAGTATATAATATTTAGGAGAAACTGATGCGCTCATTGATAACCGTGATATCCCGAATTGCAATAGCCTCAGCGATAGCAGAAAAAGCTATAGACGCCTCAACAGATGACGTTATTGCAGCAGGGTTATATGCAAGCATGAACGCTGCTGCGATGGACGCGCTTGCTGCATTCCCTGGGGATTTGAATCAAAAGGAAATTGCTCTTGTCCAGAAAAAAATAACTCTATTCTGTGATGAAATGGGTTGGGATCATAAAAATCTACACATCCACAACTATCTGATTTTTTCTACCGAACAACTCGAATGTGTAAGATGCGGACTTGTGGCGCATAACGCAGATAAACGAAAGATAGAAGCAATTGAAAAATTGATCGACATAGAGGCGGATATCTACGACAAATATGCTGATAAGGGAGAATGCCCGGAATTTAATATAGAAGGGATGGCCGCTAATGACACCTGGGATAAAATCTTTAACGCATAAAGCAGCATTGCCAGCCATACATTATGACTGGTTCTGTGAAATATACCATTGTAAGATGTTACGTTCTGCATGCGAACGTCGCCAAGAACTGGCAAAATACACAGGCGTAAGCCAATATCGAGCGCAGTATTCTGATACCTGCGGAAATTGCAGTCAAATTAAAAAAGGAGTCAAAATGTTTACAGAAGAGATTGAAACGATCACAGTTAATGAGAATGAAACGACAAGAGTATGTCGTATATGCAAAGAGGTATTACCAATGGAAGATTTTTATAAAAGTATTGATTGCATTGGGGGCAGGGAACGGACGTGTAAAAAATGTCAGGCAGTGAGGAAAAGAATAACAGCAGAATCAAAGAAATCCGAAGCGAAAATATCAACGGTAAAGATTAAAGCTGAGCCGCCGAAATTGCCGGTTGGGTTGCCACCTGGTGTTACAATAATCTCAACTCCAGACATTACAGATGATGACATGTCAATCGATATAGATTTCACCAAATATCCTGATTTATTGGTATCGGTCGAAGATGCAGCAAATCGTGAATTTCGAACGCCAGCAATGCAAATACTTTTTATGCTAAGCAAATACAGTAATGATAGGTGACAGTATGGAACAATTGCTTTATGAACGGATTGACAGGCTATTGAACATCAGCCAGCGATGGCTGACAGTTAGCGAAGCTTGTCTGTATTCAAAAATGAGCAAAAACACGCTGATGGGAACCATCGGCTCAGGCCATGTTTTCGCTTCGAAGCGAGGTGGCAAATGGATCGTTGACCGAACATCTATTGATCAATATTATATGTGCGGAGACGATGATAGCCTTTATGTTGATGTTGCAAAGAGAATCTCAAAATGATATTAATCCCTATGAGATTATATCAAAACAGTTGTGGAACCTGGTGTATTGGGATGGCTGGCAATGTCCGCAGATCACTCAAAACCAAAGACAAGGCCCAGGCCGAGCGGTTATTCCGTAAAATCAAACGGGAATCGTTGATGGGCAATGTCATTGCGCTCGACCGGGGGAAAAATATAACACTGTCTGAATTCGCTGTGGAATACCAAACTCATTGCGAGGCACGAAAAAGGCCCACCACCGCGACATTGGATAAATACAGTGTTAAAAAATTGATTGATTACATTGGGGGACGTACGCCAATGACATCAGTCACGTCGAGGCGCCTGGATGAATTCATCAGTAAGTTACTGGCAGTTGGTCACGTTCCTACTGGAGCGAATATTATAATCAGACATTTACGGGCAGCGTTTGCAATTGCGATAAAATGGGAATACTTGAAAACAAATCCGTTTTCCGGGGTCGAATCAATCAAAGAATCCCCGCGTCCTCCGATGTTCTATTCGGAAGCCGACCTTACAAGAATCTTCGCTGCAATCACGGATGATGATTTCCGTGACCTAATTACTGTTTATCTGATGACGGGATTACGACGGGGAGAGCTGTCCGGACTGCGGGGAAAAGATATTGATTTTAACGCAGGTGTTATATCCGTATCAGGAAAAACTGGATGGCGACATATCCCGATGACTGAACAGATTGCAGAAATTATGCAACGGCGAATCAAAGCATCTGGGACGATCGGACAAGTTTTCCCCGGCTGGAAGCCAGACAGCATATCGCACAAATGGATTAAGTTAATGAAAAAGTTGGGGATCAAGGGGAGGCTTCACGACTTGAGACATTCAACGGCTTCGTATTTGGTGATGGCAGGGGTGGACATGCGGACGATCCAGATAATCCTCGGACACAGCGATATTTCGACCACGCAAATTTACGCACACCTAACCCAGGATCACGCAAGGGACGCGCTCTTGAAACTCACCAACTTGCAGAAAATTAGCACAATGGCAAATCTCAGAATCGTTATTAATAATAATTAAAGGCAGTTATGCCTATATGGGCATTTGCTTCCTAATCAATTGGCCGGGTGTCCGATTCACCCCGGGGGCACCAATAAAATCAACATCTTAAACCTTTCTGATTTTTTCATTTTCATCACTTATTAGCCTATTATTAGACACGTTGCCAAAGGGTGATGTTATTTTGTTCGCCATTTCAAGCATGGTTGCATGCCCGGTGTGTTGATATCTGGCAACCATTGCCATTGACGAATGTCCCAATAAATCTTTTAAGACCGCAGTCGGAACACCAGATTCTGGTGTCAAGATTTAGTTCAGCGAATAATTTCCTTGTTTCATCCTCAGAGAGTGATCTGGCGATGTGGCTGTTGTTTTCCGGTAGTAATTTTGACACCGGATTCTTCCCGATGAACCGCCCCATTTTATCAGCCTTATTGATGATGGAGCGAAGCAGTGCCAGTTCACGGTTGACCGTGGCGTTCTTTCTTCCCTCCTGTGTCCGAATCTCCTTGTAATTCTCCACCGCCTCCGGTGTGATATCTGTCAGCCGTGTGTCAGCTCCGAAGTGTTTGACAACGTGGACAAAATGATATTCATCAGCCGTAGATGAGCGTTTCTCTCTTTTTGAGTACGGAAGAAAAACGTCATTATAAAAATCAATCAGCGTTTCATGTTTTGCCAAGTACCGCTTTTCTTCAATCTCCTTCCTGAATGACCGCTCTCGTTCCCGCGCAATTGTCAGCGATCCTATCCTTTCCCAAGCCTGCTTCCCTTTAAGTTTCACATAGACCCAGTAAGCAGCCGTCTTTTTCTTCCGGGCAATGACAAGATCATGCTGGCATTTTATACAGAGTTTGCTATGAGCGCAAATGACAGTTGGCACTTATTTTGCAGCCGAGAGAAACAGCGATGATATTTTCTTGGTCAGGTCAGAATCTCTTATCAGTTTCTTGATCGCAGGCAAAATTTTTTCACTGTCATTGTTTGCAGCCTTCATCTCCAGTTGTACCATATGAGCATCGATTTTGGAAAATCTTTCTGCCAAGCTTTTGCATCCATTGAGGATGATTTCCATGTACTCAGTGTTTTTCAGGTTTTGAACCAATGGGGTGTCTGCGAGGAGTGATTTTAATAGCTTACTCATAGATGCCGTACCACTCTTTTTTCGACCACGGCGTTTTTCCCTCCGGAAAAATCTTTCCAGAATGTTATTCGTTCTTTGTGGTTGAATATACACGAATCCTTCAGAGGTAGAAACAGGCAATGGGTCTGCAAACAATTTTTCCAAGTATTTATCAAGATGAGCATTTTGCAGATATCGGTAAAAATCGAGATGCGGCCTGTCAAATGGAAATCCATAACCACTTGACTGACGCGGATATTCAAATATCCATTGGATTAGCGCATATGTCGTAATCAAAGGAATATTCTCAAAAGAGCTGGTCTGCCATGAACCAGATTTAATGCTTACTATGATCTCGTCAATGCTCTGACATGCCGGGTTGATTTTCTGCTCAAGGTATTTTGCTCTCTGTCTTAGCAATGGCCTGACTTTAAACTTCCGTAAACGTTTCTGAAGAGTTGTATACTCATCCAGCATCAAATCTTTTCCCAAATCGCGTAGAAAGTGAAAGTGGCAAATGAAATCCGCCACTCCTGGAAAAACTTCTTCCACTGCTGCGATAATCCCACGCCCCATATCATGTACAAGCGCTTTGGGTTCACCATACTGATCCTTGATACGTTGAAAAAATGGAACAAGCTGCTCCTTTTTCTCTGAAGGGATTTTGATAGTGTCAAGCACCAGCTCAGAAATCTCATCAAGGCCACAAAACAAATTGGGACTGTCTCCTTCACAAGTTCCATCCACATGGAGAATATAGCCGCCTCTTCGTGTCATTAGATACCTAAGACCCGGCTGGCTCTGCCGATGTGCAAGCGCAAGATAATTGATGAATTTGCGTCCCAGATAACTTACTTCACGTTCGGAGATGAATACATTCTCCGCTGCTAATGCCATCATGATTTTTATGTTGTTACGGCAATGAACAAAAAGTGCTAAGCCAACTTCCACAATAACATCAAAACCAAAGGTTCCTCCTCTGGGAACGAGGCTGCGCAGTTGATCTGAAAAGAAATTTTTTTTATCATGTGGGCAGAACAGCACCGTTTCCTTGGCATAAAAAGCTACAATATCCATGGTGACAACAGTTTTCGTAGCGGTAGTTTTCTGAACATGAAGCATGGAGCCACATGTCGGGCATATATTGGTCTCCGGATAGAAATGGAGAGTTGGAGTTTTTGGGAATAGAATGCTGGAGCTGGTATTGACAATCAACTTCTGCACGAAGTCTTTGAGCAGTTTCAGAGCCGTAAATCCGGATTTTTTTTTGCCAGTCCATGGAATTCTAAAAATCCATGAACGGCATCCTTGGCCATTTTGCTTTTCCGGATTTCAGGCAGAGACAGTATTTTTTCCATGGATATACCGTGATGTTTGATTATAGCACCCAGAATCATGACTGCCTCTGGATCAGAAATGGTAACAGCAGACGTTCGGTTGACAAACGTTTCCCTCTCCTGAATTTGCTTCATATATGCCAAAGGCTCATCGGAAAAATAAACAAAAACACCGGCATGCTTTTCTCGGTTTACCCCAGAATAATTACGTAGATGGTGTACAAAAGATTGTGGTGAAAGCCCGAGGATTTCACCAAGCTGTCTGCCGGTTAGCCCGGCAGATGATGAAGCGACTAAGTGTAAAATGGTTTTTTTCAGGTTCCCGTGCTTGGAGAAGGCAACATTTTTAAATCGCCATATGCCTTGAACATCAAAGTGGGGGGTTTCAGGCAAAGTGTAATATTTGCCATTCTGGTTGTAACTTGTGCAAGTCTTCCAGAGTTTGAGTTTTGCTTGAGCTGTTCTTGAGGGGCACTCCAGAATTGCAACCACTCTTTTGATCGTAAAGATTTTTTCTGTTTTGATCGTTGACCTTGCGAAATTGATTTTGGACTCGACAATGGGCATCTCTGAACCTCTTCGTAGTATATGATATTGCTGGGTCATAATATCATATACTACGCAAATTTTTAAGAAAAAAACGGCCTTCTACACCTAAATTCTTGAATATTTGTTAACAGACGACTTTTCTTAAAATATGGCTTGCTTTTTGGCCAAAAACATAGTTACAATTATATTTGTTTATAACTATGTAAGGGGTTCTCGCCATGTCAAGCCTAACACACCATCATAACAAGAAGACGGGTGTTACATACGTCTATTCAGTAGAGAGTTATTGGGACAAGAAGAAGAAGGCTCCGAGAAACAGACAGGTCTGCATCGGGAAACTTGATAAGGCAACGGGAGAAATCATACCGACGCAACGCAAGGCAAAGGACTCGAAGAAAGACGAATTGACGGGAGTGACGGCCGAAACGCGAATTGCAGGTCCTGCCCTGTTGCTCGACAAGCTGGCGAAGGACATAGGTTTGACAAATATATTAAGTCGCTGCTTCCCCAAACTTCATGCGGAGATCATGAGTTTGGTCTACTTCATCGTTCAAAAGGGGCTTCCCCTTTCAAGAAGCGAGGCCTGGAGTAAGGGGCATCTGCATCCCTACGGTGAGTTGATCGTAAGTCAGCGAATTAGCGAACTGCTCCTCTCGATCCAGGATGCTGACCGTCAGAAATTCCTATCCTTGTGGATGACAAAGATAACAGAGCATGACTATCTCTGCTACGACATCACGTCAATTTCGTCCTACTCAAAGGCCAACGAATATGTCAAGTACGGCTACAACCGAGATGGCGAGCCTCTGCCGCAGATCAACCTCGCCATGCTCTTTGGTCAGAAGAGCTGTCTCCCGGCGTATTACCGCAGGATGCCGGGCAACATCTCGGACGTGGCGACGCTAAGGACGACTATGAAGTCAATGGACTTCCTTGGATCGTCCTCCGTGCATTTCGTTCTTGACAGAGGCTTCTTCAGCCAGGCGAACATCGATGCGGTTCTTGGGCATCGGCATCACTTCACCATCGCTGTCCCGTCAGGGTTAACGTGGGTAGAGGAGGCTATCGACATGCACTACGAGTCCATCGCTTCGCCCCAAAACTATCAGTCAATCGACGACACTGAGGCGTTATATGTGGCGACAGACTTGCGAAAGTGGGGTGCTGACCAGCGACGTGTTTATCTGCACATCTACTACAACGCTCGGAATGCAGCGGTTGAATTCGACCGTTTCACGCGCAAACTCCTGATGTATAAAGAGGAGGTTGAGTCCGGAAAGCGCGTGAAGGAACACGAAAAAAACTATGCGAGGTTTCTCATCATCAAGGAAACACCCAAACGTGGGCTACGCGTATCCTTCAAT
>JBAXVB010000499.1:0-3259 GCA_037129415.1 Deltaproteobacteria bacterium | reverse complement strand
AGTCGAAAATACTGTATGGGAATTTCATTGTTCCTCCTGGATATTTGGAAAAAGGGGGCCAAGGAATGGCTCGTCGGTCTAAATCGCCCTGATGCCAATTGCTGTATAATTGTCTTGATTTTTCGGCGCCCGGCTCAATAGCAGCTTTTCCATTAGCTGAAGCCACTGTGCAGTTGAATCTGAATTGGACAACAGTTCCTCCATTTCATTTTCCAGTATATACTCCCAGAATCCGTCCGTACACAGCAAAAATGCATCGCCAGAGCATACCTGGAAAGGATTCTCAAGAATGACAGGACGAAAATCGTCTTGATTTCCCAGACTGCGTAGCAGACGGTTACGGTCTTCATGGCCGCGAATATCCTCGGGGCGGATGTCGCCGGCGCTGACCAGCACCTGAGGGACGCTATGATCTTTAGTCTGGAACACCACACGGTTTTTGTGAAAAGCATATAATCGGCTGTCGCCAAGGTGCGCCCATCTGGCTTGATCATTTTGAATCACCAGAAGGATGATCGTGGTGCGCATGGCATAGAGTTCATGATCCGACTGCTGACCGGCAATGATGGCATTCTGTGCAGTTTCGAGGCTGCGATGCAGCGTGTTCGAGGAATTGTCCTTCGTCAGAGCCAAGGATTCCATAACGGTTTTTACTGCCAAAAAAGAGGCTGGCTGTCCTCCGCGATGCCCCCCAAGACCGTCGGCCACCACCCAGCAGCCGCCGGATGGTGCGATTTGATAGCCATAAGTATCCTCGTTGACCTTGCGGCCGCCAGTCTCACTGACAAAAGATGTATCGTAGTTCATTTCAATCTCCTTTACCGGTTCGTTTCAGTTCAAATTGATAGGCAGGATTTGCCAGATAAAACCGTGTTCCATCAGGCACCCATCGTTGTTCACCGGGGTTAAGTTTTTCTTTGGAATTCAGAAAGGTTCCGTTGGATGACCAGCAGTCTTCCAAAAAAAACTGCATTTCTTGATGATCGTATCCGACCAGACAGTGACGTCGGCTAATTTCTGAGCTTCGCTGATTGAAAACTATGTGACTTGCCAGGGGATGGCGTCCCAACGCCACAGGGGTGTCGCTCAACTCCAGTTCCATTCCGGAAAACTGGCCGGTCAATCCCCGAAGCAGCGGCTTCAGCAGCGGTTTCGGGGCCGGTTGGGGCATCTGTTTGAATTTGTTTTTGCTGGTCAACTGCTGAATGGTTTCATGGCCCTTGATAGACGTTTGCCTAAACCATTGCCTGCCGGAATGGGTACAGGACAGCAGCAGGGAAACAAGACTGAGTACACCGATTGCCGCAAGAAGGATCAACATCATGGGGTTCTGCCGCCAGGCGAGAGCGAACCATGGCAACATTTCGGTGGACCCGATGGTATATGATATGTTCAGCCGATCCAGTTCCACCAGCAGCTCGTCGATCTGGATGGCCCAGCCAATTCCCTCGCCGAGGGACACCCGTGTAAGACCAGAATCCACCCCGCCGCTTTCATTGGGTCGAACGGTTACCACCGGGGTCATTGATTTACTCGCGTTGATCCCGATCACCTGACCGTTTTCATTGAACAGCGGTCCACCTGAGTTTCCGGGATTGAGCGCGGCATCAAGCTGATACAGTCTAACATTTTCCGCCGAGGTAATATTTTTTGCGCTGATAATACCCCGGCTGACCTTTACCTCAAATTGACTGCGATCATTGACAATCTGCTGATTATCCGCTGCGCCGGGAAACCCCAAGACATAAACACTGTCTGCATCATTTACCGTGCTGCTGCGTGCAAAAGTCACGGCCGGTCGGTCCAGCCGGCGCTCCAATTTGAGAACAGCCAGATCCTTGGCCGCAGACTGCCAGATCACCTCTCCGGTCGCCCCCTGATCAGCATTCAGGATAACACCGGCCTTGCCGCCATCCTGAACACATGCCACCACATGCTGATTTGTGACCATAAGGCTGCCGTCACCAATTACAAAACCTGATCCGACCCCGACTCGCTCACCTTTGATGCAGAACACCCGGATAGTGCTCTCCTTCATAAGGTTTATGGGCGGGGCCGCATACACAGCAATATCCTGCAGGAAAAGAATCAGGAAAAGCCCCGGAAGAATCCGCTGAGATGAAATTGTCATGACAATGTTAGATACCTGATCAATAATTCGATTCATCACTACTCCACTTCATATATCGTGATGTTACCCACCACCGAAACTGGTGGAACGTAGGACGAGTTTTTAAGCCCCCGCCTGAATTGGTGTAAAGTAAAGCGAGGTTTATGTCTCGCCATATTCCACCATCCAAATGTGAAAAACAAAAACCTAAGGCATCCTCAGGAGGCGAAAACCAACGTTGTAGCTCCGGAAGGAAGGAACATTGCTGCGCCGGAAGGCGCAACGCACGCAGTCCGGAACGTTGTTCCAACTCCCACCCCGGATCACCCGGTTGGGGCCGTCGCTCGTATATATAGGATTCTTCCCGTCAGATCGTCCATATATGTCCGATATATATATGTCATCACACCACTCCCAGACATTGCCGCTCATGTCATACACACCCAATCCGTTGCCCTTCTTTGTTTTCACTGGATGTGTACTGCCTCCACTGTTGCTACTATGCCACGCCACACTGTTCACATCACCGCCGCCAGAATACTTTTCGGCCTTCCCGCCACTACGCGCCGCATATTCCCATTCCGCCTCGCTCGGTAACCGAAAGTTTCCAATCCCCATTCCGTTCAGCTTCCGAATATATTCCTGCGTATCATTCCAGGATACGTTCTCCACCGGATAATCATTCTCTTTTTTAAATTTTGAGGGATTGTTTCCCATCACCCGATGCCACTGACCCTGTGTCACCACCGTCTGGCCCATCCAAAATCCATCAACACACACTTTATGCACCGGCTTTTCATCATAGCATCCATCACCATCCCAATCCCCGCACCCCATCTGATAACACCCCCCAGTCACCCACACAAATACCATCCCTGTTGCCGGTTCTGTTCATGTGTCGGCGGGTTTTGGTGTTGAAGCCGGTTTTGGACTTGGCACTGGCATTGGTTTCGGACTGGACGCTGGTGCAGGCATCGGTTGAGGAGTGAAGCCTGGCACCGGGGACTGCGTTACACCTGTCAGCATCTTCAGAAATTCGGTCGTATTCTGGAGGCGATCACTGGCTTTTATTGTCAGCGCTTTCTGTATCGCCTGACCAACTTGAGGCGATAACCCTGGAGATAACTGCAAAGGCGGAATCAGTAGCGC
>JBAXVB010000498.1:0-3262 GCA_037129415.1 Deltaproteobacteria bacterium | reverse complement strand
ACGTCACGTCCAAAAGCGTATGGTGAAGGTTGAATGTTTTTTTAATTCATAATTCATAATTCATAATTCTTTTTAAAAGGGGAAACTATGACAATTGGAAAATTCACATATATCCACAATGCCGCACAGCAGCTCTGTTGTACTGATCGCCATATTTACAATTTGATAAAGAACGGCAAGCTTAAAGCCATCAGGCTCGGGCCTCGCGGCTTGCGTGTGTTGAAAGGCTCCATTGATACATACATCAAAAAAAATATGTATAAATGCCGTAAGCTTTAAAGGCTGGTGGTTCAATGGTGAGAAAGAAACCGCAGGGGGATGAGTCAGGCGACATGGCATGGGGGGAACTTCGTTGACAGAAAATAATACAACCGGAACATCGCCTGGATCAAGTAATTTTGATGCAGCTTCCATCCGTGAAGCTATCGGAAAGGTACGGACCGGCGAGAAACTACCGGAGCAAGCGGACATGACGGCTTTCAATGTTCTGGCTGAACGTGGGTTCTCGTTAATCCGAACATCCGGAAAAATCCCGACTGATACAGGTTGGCAAAAGGCCTGCAAAGACCGGGCTGTATATGACCCAAAGCGATATAACGGCTTCAATGCCGGGGTTGCCTGCGGGCCTGCCAGTGGTGTCATAGTTCTTGATATTGATGATTTTGAGAAGTTTTCAGCATATACTGAATCAAAAGGGTTTTGTATCTCTGACACCTTCAGCGTGGCTACCGGCAGAGATGCCGGGGGTCTGCATCATTACTATCAGTACCCTACCGATGGAAAAAAATATGGTTGTGTGGGACAGAAACCCAATGGGTTTGAGATAAAAGGGTTTGGCGGTTACGTCGTAGGACCTGGCTCAATTCATCCGGATACCCACCGTTGTTACAAGGTCCTGCACAATATTCCGGTTGTCCCCGCCCCTGACTGGCTCCTTTCCCTGGCCTGCAAAGAATCTGAGAAACCCCCTCCAAAAAAAGAGAGCCCTGGCGGATCGAACATCGAACGACTTAAAGCGGTACTCCCTCGCATCGAAAACGTTGTCGAGCTTAAGCCACATTCAGGCGTTGAACTGGCTGGACCCTGCCCGCGTTGTGGTGGTCGTGACAGATTTGTCGTATGGGTTGATAAACAAGATTTTTGGTGCCGGGCTGATGGTGCTGGTTGCGGATGGAAAGGCGATGCTATTGACTTCTTCTGTGATCATTTCAAAACAGACCTATCCGGGCTGATCAAGATGTTTTTGAAACCTGAAGGGAACAAGGCGACAGATAACGCCACCAGGCAAGGTAAAGGCGCGGTTTATACCACCATGTCTGATATTCTTGGCAAAGATTATCCGGAGCCTGAATGGTTGATTACTGGCCTGTTGCCTCGTGGGGGAATTTGCCTATTTGGGGGAAAACCAAAGGCCGGGAAATCTCTCTTAACAGTCAATCTGGCGATTTCATTGAGTACGGGCGGTAAAGCAATCGGGGGAGTTGATGTTGATAAGGAGCCTGTTCTGCTACTTGCGCTTGAAGACACAGAGAGGCGGTTAAAAAGTCGAGTCGCCAAAATGACATTGCAAGGAGTTGACCTGAAAAATCTTATCGTGTGTACGAATTTCCGCAAATTTGGCGCTGGGGGTGAATCAGATTTAGAGGAAATGATACAGTTGCATAAACCGGCGCTTGTCATTGTGGACACCTTAAAAAAAATCCGGGCGATCGAGAAATCTGGAAAGCAAATTTACGATGCCGATTACGAAGCGATTGATGCCTTTAATCCTTTTGCAAGGAAGCACAAGTGTACGTTTATCATTGTTACGCATTTGCGGAAACTGGAGGCGGAAGACCCTTTTGATACATTTTCCGGATCATTGGGATTGACTGCTGCGGCCGATACATTGTGGGTTCTTCAGCGGCAGCGAAACAGGATGATTCTTTACGGTAAGGGCCGGGACATGGAACCATTTGAAAAGGCCGTTCAGCTTGATGTGGATACGCTTGTATGGCGCATCCTGGGCGATGCCGACGAGATACAAAAATCGGACAGCCAGCAAAAAATATATGATGTCCTGAAGGAATCAGACGCGCCTTTGAAGCCCACCGCCATCCATAAGTTATCAGGAGTAAAATATGAAGTGGTTAAGCAACTTGTTCGCAAGATGTTATCCGCTGGCAGTGTACAGCTAAATAATCAAGGCTATTATATAGTAAATCGTTCACCCCCTGCCCTGGCATACCCAATTATACTAGGTTTTTTAGAGGAAAAACATTCACCCCGTTCACCGCATTCACCGTGTTCCCCCCGTTCACCGCGTTCACCGGGCCAAACGTTGAACGTGGTGAACGATACACCCCCAAACCGTTCACCGTTTTCACAAGACCGTTCACCATTTTTACAGAATGATATTAATAGTTTAACATATCCGGTGAACGCGGTGAACGAAGTGAACGGTTTTATCGGGGTACCCCAAAACGCACCGGAAGATGAAAGTTACGAGGTGATTATATGAACCCGGCGATTGAACTCATTCAGGGATTTGAAGACATTGGCCTGCGTTTTTCTCTGGCCGGTGATGGTTCTCTAAAGATCAATGTTCCAAAAAAAATAACGTTGACCGAACAGGAAGTCATTCAACTGAGAGGAATGAAGCCTGATATTCTTTTGGCGATAAGTCGGAATGAGGTGCTGGTATGAAATCTCGCGTTGACCACCAGGCAACCATCACCGATTGTGGGCCGGAAACTCTTGCGGAAATCCGGAAGCGGTTGACGTTCGATAATCCGGCGTATCTGGAAAACGTGAAGCGGAATTTCAGTAATTGGCAAACACCCAGGCTGATTGAATGTTTTGATTCTTTCCCTGGCGGATTGTCATTCCCACGGGGATTCACCGGGCAGGCTTGCCGGATTGCCAAGCTCTCTGGCGAGCAGGTTCAGATTGATGACCAGAGAAGGACACTCCCTCCTGTGAATGTGCAGTTCACCGGAAAGCTGAAGCCATTCCAGCAAGATGCCGTTAATGATGTTCTGGCCAAACCATTTGGAACGCTCCAAGCTCCAACAGGTTCAGGCAAAACAGTGATGGCATTGGCTTTAATTGCAGCACATAAGCAACCTGCGCTGATTGTTGTCCATACGAAAGAGCTGCTCCACCAGTGGATCGACCGGATCGAAACGTTTACAGGAATACCGAAGACAGAGATCGGGATAATCGGCGGCGGCAAGATGCAGATCGGGAACAAGATCACCGTGGCGCTTGTTCAGTCGCTTTG
>JBAXVB010000497.1:0-3262 GCA_037129415.1 Deltaproteobacteria bacterium | reverse complement strand
CTCCGAGGGAGCATCGGATTCGGCTTTTTCGTGAACAATATGGATTTTGGGGGCCACCTTTTGCAAGGTCACACAAAAATCCTCAAGCAAGCGGCTTCCCTCATGGTGTGTTTTCACCAGACGCAGCCGTATATCCTGTTTCAACTGATCGTTAAACAACGAGATTTGACGTTCTTCATCGGCATTCATTTTGACTCCTTTCAGATATCGAACTGCGCTTTTATCTTGTACACTTTCGTTGCAGGCAGGTTCAAAATATCGGTAATGCCGGTTGTTCGGGATATGACTTTAAGGTTTTCTTCGATTTCAGTCATGGAATGTGCAATAAAGGTGAACCAGATATTAAATTCGTCGTCGCGCTGATAATTGTGGGTAACTCCGGGAAATTGATTCACCATCCGGGCAAAATCGTCAATTTTATCTTCCGGAACTTTTGCAGCGCAAAGTGTGCTGACAAAGCCCAGTTTTCCAGGAACGAAATTACCGCCGATTCTTCGAATGATGCCAGAATCTTTCAGTCGGGTCACACGTTCGATAACCGCCTCTTCCGTCAAACCAATATCCTCCGCAATCGCCATAAAAGGGCGCGGCATGACCGGGAAATCAGACTGTATCCGGTTCAGGATTTCTTTATCCTTTTCATCAAATTGGGACATAAAAAAGCCTCCAGTGTAAAATCCATCCGGGAAAACAACCCAGGTTCCGTGATGGATATGATGGCGCAACCGCGCCATCATCGTACAATTTGTGAATTGAACAGATGCACATTCACCTTGCGGTTGCGGGGACCATCGAATTCACAAAAAAATATTCCCTGCCATGTACCCAATATCAGCCTGTTATGTTCAATCGCCACCAGTTGCGATACGCCAACCATCGTCGATTTGACATGAGCCGCAGAATTTCCCTCAATATGGCGATATCCGGCTTCCAGCGGAATCAGAGAGTTCAGCATCATCAGGATATCGGTTTTTACGCTGGGATCAGCGTTTTCATTGATGGTGATGCCTGCCGTGGTATGGGGAACAAACAACATACAATAGCCACTTTCAATGGTTCCCGCAGATGACACCACCTGTTGAATCTTTTCGGTGATATCAATGAATTCATTCTGAAATGTGGATGCTACATCGATAATTTTCATAGCATAACGGTAAAACAATTCGATCAAAATTTCAATCTCTTGTTTTTTTAGTATACTTTTAGACTCATGGTTCTAAAATCAGTCCAAAAAGATGGTTCTAAAATAAGGTGCCGCTGTACAATGATTTTACTCAGTTTTTTTCCAGATGCTATTGTCCTGCCTCAATGATATGTCATTATTGACATAACAAAATGTTTACGCTACAAGGCCAGAAATCTTTATTCACGAAATCGCAAGTATCGGATAAAAACAGTAAAGGCGATGAAAACTCAGCAGGAATAATTCAGCAGGATACGCGATTCCAATGCCGATTTGGACAAACAGACCTTAATCTTATCCCTGAATGATGCAATGCTGGCATCTATAATCCATATAATGACAAAGAAAGGAATTTTTCGATGAACAAATCATTTTATCGTATTCAATCCATTGTAGTATGTACCGCATTGATTCTGATGCTGGCGGTAACTGCGCCAATTGCTTCAGCAGTTGAATCAAAAGATGTGATTCTTTCCACGACAACATCGACCGTGGATTCCGGCCTCCTGGATGATTTGATTCCTCTGTTTGAAAAGAAAACCGGGTTTCGGGTCAAGACAATTGCGGTTGGAACCGGCCAGGCCCTGGCTATGGGTGAAAAAGGTGAAGCAGATGTTCTTCTGGTGCATGCCCCTGCTTCTGAAAAGAAATTGGTGGATACCGGTGTGGTGATTAATTATCAGTTGGTTATGCATAATGATTTTATCATTGTCGGCCCTGCAGCCGATCCGGCAAAAATCAAAGGGAAAACTGCGGCTGATGCTTACAAGGCGATTGACGCCAGCGGTGCGATTTTTGTTTCCCGCGGGGATGATTCAGGTACGCATAAAAAAGAGTTGAGCCTGTGGAAAGATGCGAATGTCGTACTTACCGGAAAACCCTGGTATCAGGAATCCGGCCAGGGAATGGGTGCAACGCTGTTAATGGCTTCCGAAAAAGCGGGATATACCATGACGGATCGGGCAACCTATCTGGCCCAGAAAGCCAATGTCAAACTGGAGATTCTTTCCGAAGGTGACAAGCCCCTTTTGAACATCTATCATGTGATGCAAGTTAATCCGGAAAAGTTTTCCAAGGTCAATACGGCAGGCGCCAAGGCGTTTGTGGAATTCATGATCGCTCCGGAAACCCAGAAGGTGATCGGCGAATTTGGAAAAGACAAATATGGTGCGTCTCTGTTTTTTCCTGATGCTGTTAAATGAACGTATTTCTTGACGGATTTCAATCCGCGTTCAATCTGCTAATTTCCATGGACCCTGATGTTCTGGCTATTACCTGGCGGACGATTCATGTTTCCACGGTCGCCACCTTTATAAGCATATTGATCGGTATTCCCATCGGCACGGTCCTGGCCCTGACACGGTTTCAGGGTCGGGGGTTTCTGGTCAGCCTCATCAATTTCGGCATGGGATTACCGCCGGTAGTGGTGGGGCTGGCAACCTGGCTGATGCTGACTCGGTATGGGCCTTTGGGCATGCTGGGTCTTCTTTATACGCCAACCGCCATGATTCTTGCACAGGCAGTAATTGCAAGCCCGATTGTGGCCGGATTCAGCATAGCAGCAATTCAGTCTCTAAACCCCAAACTACTGCTTCAGATCCAGTCCTTGGGCGCCACCCGGTTTCAATACCTTGTGTTGCTGCTCTGGGAAGCCCGCCTCGGTATTCTGTCCGCAATCATAGCCGGATTCGGCGGTGTTATCAGCGAGGTGGGCGCATCCATGATGGTGGGCGGAAACATTCGGGGATACACACGGGTATTGACAACCGCTACGGTACTGGAGGTTTCCAAGGGAAAATTTGAACTGGCCACAGCGCTCAGCATCATTTTGCTGATGTTGACTTTTATAATTGTCTCTCTGCTCAGTTATTTGCAGCAACGAAAGGCAGGCCATTGATGTCTGTCAAACTATCGGTAAAAAACCTTAAACTGATGCGGTCCGGCAGAGACATTCTGGATATCGAAGAGTTTATTTTGAATCGCGGCGATGTTCTGGCGATTGTCGGACCCAATGGTGCGGGAAAGTCCAGCCTGCTTCAAATTCTGTCTTTTCTGATTGAGCCGGATACCGGAATCATC
>JBAXVB010000496.1:0-3262 GCA_037129415.1 Deltaproteobacteria bacterium | reverse complement strand
GCGGTATCGTGTAAATCCGCTTGAGCCGGAAGATTTTCGGCGATTGCTAAAAGATGCATTAGAAGGAAAACCGTTGAGCGTTGACCGTTCACCGTTAACGGTCAACGCTCAACGCTCTTGTGGCGGCTGGTCAACGGCTTTTGGTTTTAATGGTGTACTTCACCTGTGGAGTCTGGACAGCGGAGAAGAAACGGAACAATTGTCGATTGAGCAGGGAAAAGTCTTTGGCTGCGGTAGCGTACTGCATCTTGTACAGGCATTAGGCAGTGCGGAGCATCAGCCGCGGCTGTGGCTTGCAACACGGGGGGCGCAAGCGACAGGGGAAGAGAGACTTTCCGTTCACCAGTCTCCGCTTTGGGGATTTCAGCGGGTGATCGCCCTGGAGCATCCCGAGTTTCGGAGCGTCTGCATTGACCTTGATCCGCAGAAGGACATTGAGGAGGAACATCTATTGACGGCGGAGCTTTGCCATTGGGAGAGGCAGGACGGGGAGGATTGGATTGCCTACCGAATGGGGCTGAGGTACGGGTCGAGGTTGGTCAAGGCGATGGAACCGCAACAACAGATGGCGCAGGCGGCGGGGAAAGAAATGATGAGGATCCGTTCCGATGCTACCTACCTGATTACCGGGGGGCTTGGGGCGATAGGGGGTATCATTGCTGAATGGCTGAAGAATCAAGGGGCGGGAAACATCGTCCTTTGCGGCAGAAAACAGGGGGCGCCTAAAGCCAATATATCTTTTGGTCCGCCACCTTCCTCATCGGACATGATTGAACGGTTGAACGGAGGCGGTACTAATGTCGTGGTGATGCAAGGCGATGTATCGCAGGAAGAAGATGTGGCGGAAATCATGGAGAGAATCAGGACGACCATGCCAGAGCTAAAAGGGATTGTTCACGCGGCTGGAATCCTGGATGACGGAATCATCCGCGATCAGACCTGGGAGCGCTTCGCCAAGGTGATGTCGCCGAAGATCAACGGTGCATGGAACCTTTACCGCCATTCGCAAGATCGGCAGCTTGATTTTTTCATCCTGTTTTCATCAATAGCGTCCGGCCTGGGTAGTCCGGGGCAGAGCAATTACGCTGCTGCTAACGCTTTCCTTGATACCATGTCCCATGATCTGCGACGGAAAGGTTGCCCGGCGACAACGATCAACTGGGGCCCATGGGACGGGATCGGCATGACTGCTTCGCGCAAGGGGGTGGCCCAGCCAAAAAATAAAATGGCCAGGCAGGGTGTAAGACCCATCCATCCCGCAGACGGGATGGATCTATTTGCCCGTATTCTCGCCTCTGACCTGGTGCAGGTTTATGTCGCTGATATTGACTGGATCACATATGTAAAGCATATCTCCACGCAACGGCCAAATTATGAAACAGCCGGCCAAAATATAAAATGGCTTGCACAACTGCTTAAAGGAACCGCTGTAGAAGATGGCGATGTAAGAAAAAAATCGGTTATCATTCAGAAACTCGCCGAGGCGACAGGAGAGAACAGGATCACCATCCTGCGTTCTGCTGTCATCGACGCTGCGCTAAAGGTCATGGGCCACGAGAACGCCGGGCGGATCAGGACCGACCAGCCTTTGATGGAACAGGGTCTGGATTCGCTCATGTCCGTTGAACTGCGGAATATCATTTCTGAAGGTCTCGATATTCCTTTGCCGGTAGGTCTTCTCTTTAACTACCCGTCAGTCAATGATCTGTGCAGGTATCTGGCTGAAGTGTTGAAGATTGATTCCGAAAACGCTGCGGTGGACTTTGACAGATCTGTCGTCGCGCAAAGTGAAGACGAATTCGCCTACATAGACGAGATGGACGATGAGGAACTGGAAAAAATGATCAAAAAAGAGATTCGCTAATTGTGACATGCAGGGGCGGGTTCGCCAGAATATCTTTTGGCCGCTCCTCCCCCATTACAGGCTGGTTATGAACCTGCCCCTACAATTAACCCAAAAGGAGATTCGCTAAATGAGACATGCAGATTGGAGAATGTCGGAACAATCCCGGCACAAAAGAGAACAAATTGTCAAAGGAACACAGAAGATTGCGGCCAGAGTAAACAGCGGCGGACTGATTGTCTTGTGGTTTCTCGCCATGTTGTTAATTCCCATGGTGTTAGGCGGTTCGAGCGAGACTCTGGCGTTCGTTCCAACAATTGAACAGACCTCGTGCAAGCATACGCTTGAACCCAATTCGACCACACTGTGCGGGTATATGACAGTTCCGGAGGATCGCAGCAAGCCGGACGGAAAGATGATCAGTATCTATGTCGGATTATTCAGGAGCCTGGACGGCAGTTCGAACAATGAACCCACCTTTTACCTGATGGGAGGGCCAGGGGCATCTACCGCTGACGCTTTCAACATCTACGAAGACACCTCCCCCGGCAATTACATTCGGCATAATTTCGGGGATACCCGCGATATCGTCGTCATCGATCAGCGGGGCACCAACAACTCAAAGCCGGCGCTTTACTGTTCTGATGAGCTGGGGCCGCTCAGAAGCTCGGTATATGGCATTAGTTTCCGGGAAGCGGCTGCTCTCAGGATACAGGCATTCTCAAAGTGCTACAAACGGTTCAAGGATCTGGGCATTGATCTTTCCGCATATAACACCCTTGAGAATGCGACGGACATCAAGGATCTGGCGGCTGTCCTGGGGTACAAAAAGATCAATATCTACAGCGCCTCCTATGGAACGCGTTTGGCCATGCAGATGATGAAATACTATCCGGATGTGATAAAAGCGGTGGTGCTTGATTCGATCCTCCCCCCCGAAATCAACCCCTTTGAGCAGGAGACTCTGGCAATGCTGTATTCGTTCCGGAGTTTCTTTGATGCCGCAAAGAGGGATTACCCCCTTCTGGAGAGCCATTTCTACAGAATGATGGATGAACTGGAAGCAGCTCCGGTCAATTCCATCGGACACCATTACTCTCAATCCAGCGGCCTGACCGACATCGGGTGGTTGGACATAGAGAACATGTTTATGAGCAGTCATGTACGTAACCTCTTGTTTAACCGCTACGATCAATCCGGTACCCCTATCGACAATATCGTGGTAAATGTCTCTGGTGATAAACTCGCCTCTTTCCTTGTCGGTGAACTCAGGCAGACACCGTACGATGCTGACCTGCCGAAGAAGATCAACGCCATGTACGACAGCGGAAACTACGGACCGGTGGCGGACGCGTGGATATCCAACATTGATTTCTTTTTCCCCAACGGCGGACCAGGGTCAGAATCTGCGAGCGTTGG
>JBAXVB010000495.1:0-3264 GCA_037129415.1 Deltaproteobacteria bacterium | reverse complement strand
TCCATAAAATCTGCGCCATATATATCTCACCCAGATACCCGGTATGGTCACTCATTCGGCGTTTGATATTCTGGTATTGTTCTACCAGCGAGTCGCGTACATATTGTACAGGATTCCCCTCAACCTCGATTTTTCCCCATACTTTCAGGAATTCCAGCAAAATAGGATCCTGTACTTTCCTGAACCAGCCGCCAAGCTCCATATAATCCAGCAGATCGCCACGGGACAGATTGATCAATACATCCCGAATCACCTCAATTGATACATCCTTTCCCTCTTTTTCAAGCAGTTGCCGGTGAATACGGTCCATATCTATTCTGTCGCCCTCTTCCATAGCAGACAGATACAGCACCCATTTTGTGATGTTGTATTCGTTGATTCTGGCTATCCATCTGCTAACCTGATCGCTCAATTCACCCCAGATAAATCCGGATGACAAATCAACCGCCAGTATTTCGTTTAACACGGTTTCGTCGGTAAGGGGTTTGTTCAGCTCTACCGATTGCTGAATGACAGCCGTGATATAAAACGGGTTTCCTCCGCATCGTTCCGCCACTACCGGAGCCATGGTCTCGGAAATGTCCGATTTATAATGATGGGCCGCGTTTAGCGCCAGTTCTGCTCCCCAATATTCGGTCATGGATTCGATTGGCCGGCTTTGAAATCGGCCGTACAGCGATCCTCTTCCCAGAATTTCTTTAGCCAGAATGCTCATGGCAGAACCGGTTACAAAATGTGGGCATGTGGGGGATTCTACCGCCTCCTGCATCAAACCAACCACATCAAAATTGTATTGGGGAAGACGGGTATTCTGAAATTCATCCAGAAACATCACGATGGTGGCCTCATGCCAGTCCGACACATATCGGGGAAGACTTAGCACCTTGTCTTCAGGAAGATTGACATCCTTAGCCATCAGGCCCTTGTATAGACTCAATGCTGCTTCCAGTTCTTCAAACTGATCTATATGCTCCGCCAGATAGGTAATGATGTCATATTTGGCCATTGTTTTTCTCGAAAGCATTTTCAAGTCTCTCAAACGGAATGCCAGATACCATCGGATGAAATTATCGACATATTCGATGCAGAATTCCCATCGATCCGATACCGTATCTTTAAAACTGTAATAAACTGGAACCACGGACCGATCAATATCCGCATGATGCTCTTGTTCAAAAAACAACCGGTTGACCACTCGTTTGAATATCTCGGTCTTTCCCATGCGCCGCTGTCCCAGCAGAACCACTGACATACTGCGACGATCTATGGCGTTTAATGCTGTCTGATACAAATAATTCAGATGCTCTTGCCGGTTGGTATAGACAGCTTCCGGCACTATGGGTCGAATAGCGTACTTGGTCTGAGGATGTTGACTCATGAGACAGGACTCCTATTGCGGTTCTATGTTTCCTTTTGCCCCCACGCCCAGCAGGATGTCGCTGGAGGGACGGAATTTAGATGATTTCAAGCAATGAATATACCATCATGAAGTTTCCAAATCCAGTTTCATTTAAACCCTCTCGCAACACAGCCGGATTATGGCTTCCTGAGTCTTGGAGTGTTCCCAATTGCAGGGTCTGTCTAATCATGACCATTTCACTCCTGGGTGATTTCAAAAAAAACCTGCTCCAAATCCGCATCCCCGTTCTGAATATGTTGCTGGAGATCCTGAAGCGTACCAATCGCCATCAGTGTACCTTTGTGAATGATCGCGATCCGGTCGCATACCTCCTCGGCCAGCCGGAGGGTGTGCGTGGACATGAACACGGTGGTTCCGTTCTGCGCCAGGGTTCCGAACAGCTCTTTCACTATCTTGATTCCTCTGGGATCCAGGCCAACCATGGGTTCATCCACGATGAGAAGCTGCGGCTCGTGAAGCAGGGCCGCACATAAGATCAGGCGCTGTTTCATACCGTGCGAGTAAGCCTCTATCAGCTCATTAGCCCGATCTGAAAGGGAAAACCGGCTGAGGAGTTCCATTGACTTTTCTGCAAAAGCCTGCTTGCCAACATTGTAAAGACCGGCGGTAAACTGCAAAAATTCCATGCCGGTCAGTTTCTCATACAAAAAAGGCCGGTCCGGGATCAGACCAATTTTCAGCTTGGCGCGGACCGGGTCCTTCGCCATATCCACGCCATCAATAAATACCGATCCTTTCGTGGGTGACAGAATGCCCGCCATCATCTTGATGGTAAGAGAATCCACAGTTACCCACCTGCCCATGAAAACCGAATTCCAGGCGTGATAATAAAAACGACCACGAAGATGCACCAACCCGATCTAATCTATTTGTTATTGCAGGGTTTCACTCGAATCCAAAGATATCCTCCAAAACCAAATCTCTCTGTTTTCTTTGACATCGCCAACAACAATCTCTCATCAGATACCCAATATGGTTCGTACCATTCCCGATCTACATCCATTACCAAAACCCTCTTATTGGTCTTGTCGTAAGCTCCAACCGGAGAAATATGTGGATAGGGGCCACCTTGCGCCTCGGTCACAATATCTTGAAGAAAGTGGACCAGGATATAGTCGCCGCCATTTCCTTCGTTGGCGGCCAAAGCACGGCGAAACTTTTCTAATGCAGTTGCATCCCCATTGACTACCTCAACACGATCTATCTCATAATTTGACACTTCATATTGACGCAAAGTTTCCCTTACAACGGTTTCCAATTGGTCGAGCTTTAATCCTGCCTCTCCATTAAACCCGCCCGGCGTCACCCGTTCCTTCCAATTTGAGGCATTGATCCTTTCCATCAATTTTGCATGTGTGACATTAGTATCCTCCGCCTTGAGACTGTGACCAGCTCTTATAATGCCGTTTAGAACCATGGTCACCGATGCGACAGAGCAGGAAAGCTCATTAATCTGAGGGACATAGAATGGAGCAAGATTCCAATAATCAAATGCCATGTTTGTTGAATTTTGAAAATATTTATGATCTTGTGACAGCGGAACAGCATAAGGAGCACCCGTCGGTCCATACTTCGGCGCCTCATTCGCCAGCAGATTTTCTCCAAATGCCATTGCCAGGCAGAGTATTGTTAGAACAGCTAATTTAGTTCGCATTTAGTATGCCAATCCATTCCTCACTATATTGCGGTTTCTTCAAGTGTGAGTCCATGCAGATTGTCGCCTTTCATGCCATGAAGCTTCAGCAACTGTCATCCGGCGGTTCTCAGTGTACCGTTTTCATCTTTAGCTTTTTCAGATAAGCCTCTATTTCCTCCGGCGCAAGGCCCTCCAGCCTGTCCTTTGG
>JBAXVB010000494.1:0-3267 GCA_037129415.1 Deltaproteobacteria bacterium | reverse complement strand
CTGTGCAGCTTCGGATCAAAGGCTTCCCGAACGGCCTCGCCGATAAACGTCACGAGCATCAGGGTCAGTATCATTGCAAAAATAACCGAGCCAACAATCCACCAGGCATCCATATTATCCCATCCCTGCTGAAGCAGTTCTCCCCAGCTTGGCGTGGGAGGCGCCAATCCAAAACCCAGATAATCCAGAGATGTCAATGCCACGATGCCGCCGGAAACAGAAAACGGCGCGTACGTGACAATCACAGAAACGGTGTTGGGAATAATGTGCTTGAAAATAATTCGAAAATCCGAAGCGCCCAAGGCTTTTGCAGCCAAAACATATTCCCTGGCCCGTTCCTTGTAAGTCACGGTGCGAAGAGTCCAGGTCAGGCTTGTCCATCCAAAAAACACCATGATGAGGATCAGCAGGAAAAAATTCGGGACCACGATTGATGAGATGATGATGATGACATACAGAAATGGAATGTTCGTCCATATCTCGATAATTCGCTGAAAAATCAGGTCAAAAATTCCGCCCCAGTATCCCATGGCGCACCCCACCGTAACGCCTACCAGGTAATTGACAATCAAAAGCGTCAGGGAAAAGAAAATGGCGATCCGAAAGCCATAAACCAGCCGGGCCGCTATATCCCTGGCGGAGGTATCCGTGCCCAGAAAATGACTGTCTTTAAAAGAAGGCGGAAATGGCGGATATTCATCTTTGCGAAGATCGTTTTCAAGGGGATTGAAGGGAATCAGCGGCATCAACACCCAGTCGGTGCCGCCTTCTGCCTGAAATCGCAAGGAAAGTTCCCTGTAATTGGTTTCGTAAGGGTAATCCAGGCCAAAGCCTGTTCCGGGAATCATTGCGCCATATACCGGGAAATAATATCCGCCCTGATAACAGACAACAAGCGCCCGGCTGTTGACCAGAACCTCCGCAAACATTGATGCCAGAATCAGGACAGAAAAGATAATAAACGCATAATATCCGCGTTTGATCGACTTGAATCGCCGAAGTTTTTTCCGGGTCAGGGGACTGAAGGTCACGGCATCTCTCCTTTATCGCCCATGACTGAACTGCACCCTGGGATCCACCAGCGCCACACAAAGATCAGAGAGGATATTGCCAATCATAAAGAGCAGTGATGAGATTACCAAAATCCCCATGACCACCGGATAATCCCGGTCAATGACCGATTCATATCCCAATAGCCCCATGCCATTGATATTAAAGACTTTTTCAATGAGAAAAGATCCGCTAAGGATAATGGAAATATTGTCTCCGAAAGTGGTGGCGACGGGAATCAGGCTGTTTCGCAGCGCATGTCGGAAAACCGCCTGTTTAAAGGAAAGACCCTTGGCGATTGCGGTTCGCACATAGTCTGCGGACAAATTATCCATCAGCGCATTTTTCATCAGAAGGGTCAAGACCGAAAAAGACCCAAGCATATATGCAGTCAGTGGCAAAGCGGTGTGCCAGAGCAAATCCCCGATTTTATGGATAACGGTAAACTCCTCGAAATCATCGCTCACCAGTCCTCCCAGCGGGAAAATCTCCCAGTGAGACGCCAGAAGGACGAGAAGCAGCACTCCAACAACCCATCCGGGAATGGCATATCCCGTAAACACGACAACGGAGGTGACATTGTCATAAACGCTCTTGTGCCGGACCGCCTTTGAAATGCCCAGCGGAATACAGACTCCATAAACCATCACCATCGAAAACAGCCCGAAATACAGGGAGATGGGGATTCGGCTGCGAATCATAAGCCAGACCGGTTCATAATAGCGGGTGGACGTTCCCAGATCGCCGCTCAGTACCTTTGCCAGCCACTGACCGTAGCTGACGAGGACGGGCTTGTCAAACCCGTAATAGGCTTTCAGTACCTGAATCTGGTCAGCGGAAAGGGGCTGTCGCTGACTGTCTCCGGCAGCCCCTGTTGACTTTCCGCCTTCTCTGCCCTGCATCTGCTGGGCCTGAAGCATCATCCGTTCAATGGGACCGCCCGGAACCACCCGTGTAATGGCGAAAACCAGTATCGTAATTCCCAGAAACGTCGGAACAATCAGCAACGCCCTTCGAATAAAGTAGGCTATCACCGTCTATTTGACCTGAATGCCTTCGAGTTTCCACAGAGTGGAATTACTCGGCCTGGCGAATGTCCAGAATTCCTGAAACTTCACAGGTTCTGCGCTATCGCCCTTAACCACCTTACCGCTGGATTCCTCAACCGTATAATCCAGGAGATTGGCCGTAAACAGCACCTTGACAAACACTTCCTGGCCTTCCGTGCCAACATCGACAATTTCAATACTGCGAACCGCAATGTTTTCAAGCCGGTTGATAAGCCCCTTTTGTTTGAGATCGGCAAACTGGGTGTCATATTCGGTTTTCAGTTGCTGGCCGATAAGCCCCTCAACAGATGTTGTATCCCGCCGCATCCAGGCAGCCTGAACCTTGAAAAATACGTCCTGGGCGATCTCCTTGAATTTTTCAGGATCAAAGTCCGGCTCTGACTGTTTGACAAGATCAAAACCGTTTGCAGAGGGCGTGGGAAAAGCGGGCGGGACAGAAGGCGGTCCCTGAAAGCCATCCGACTGTGAATTGCCGGTAGAAAACGGATTAAACGGCGGCGACATGGGATTTCGTGAACCCATATTTGGTTTGATGAATCGCTTGTAGAGAAAAAACCCCAGTCCGCCCAGAATCAGCAGTTCAAAGAAACCGATGCCGCTTCCACCGACACCTCCGCCGCCTCCTCCGCCGCTATATCCTGGTCTGCTAAAGAGCATATTGCCGATCATTCCGCCCACGAGACCGCCACCGACTCCTTTCAGAAAACTGCTGCCTCCTCCCCCCCCAAAGGACCCGCTGCCCGGTGACGGGGGTGGAACCGAAGGACCTGAAGAATTTCCAAAGGATCTGGACGGACTGCTGCCGAACCCCCCACTTCTGGAGCCGCTGCTGGAGCCGCCAAATGATCTTCCGCCACTGCTGGATCGGGCATCCGCCAGATCGGAAAGGCCCATGAAAACCAGAACGGCAAAGAGCAAACCAAGAAGCGTTATTCGCTTTATTGATGAAGTTTTACTGAACATAACGTACCTCCAATATAAAAAGTAAAAAAAGTTGACAGCATACTGTTTTCGATTAAGACTGGCTTTATCTCCGTTGACCTCCTGCTCATTGAAAATGGCCTCGTCCATTGTTTATTCAGTCGATTTTATGGATCAATCTCAACAATTGTTCGGCAAACGATTCCGCCATCCGGCAGCGAAAACT
>JBAXVB010000493.1:0-3271 GCA_037129415.1 Deltaproteobacteria bacterium | reverse complement strand
GGAATTTCCGGAGCGACTGAAAACATCACTTCAATCCCTTTTTCTTCCGCCTTGGGGGATATCTGATCGCCCACCCTGTCAAAGACATCCGACAGACTGAAATCAATCAATTCAAATGTTAGCTTGCCTGCCTCGATCTTTGAAAAATCAAGAACATCGTTGATGATGCCCAGCAGCGATTCGGCTGATTGGCGTATCTTGGTAATGTAGTCCCGTTGACGTGGATCAAGGTTGGTCTGCAACGCAAGGTAGGACATGCCTGTTATGGCGTTCATGGGCGTGCGGATTTCATGGCTCATGTTAGCCAGGAATTCGCTCTTGGCTATATTGGCGGATTCGGCGGCGGTTTTGGCCTGCTGCAGAAGCGCCTGAACAACTTCATATTCATCGATTTGCTTGTGTAATTTCCTGGTCATGGTTGTAGCCAGTCGCATCGCGCGTACTCGGCCGTTTGCCAACAACCATGCGAGCAGCGCAAGTATAAGACTCAGGCTGGCGCCGGCTATTACTATCAGCGATTTGGCGCTATGACCGAAGCGGGCATCAAAATCGTCCTGGGTACTCATGGAAAGCATCCAGGTTTGTCCAGCAACAACAAGATACTCATTGGCGACGATGGCGGAGGGTCGGGTCGGGGCGCCTCCCTCAACCGAGCTGTAAAAAAGCGCTGCTGCGGAGGGTTCGACATCGTCGTAAATGGCCACGGCGAGCCCGGGCAGTTGTTCGCCGTAAAGGCTGGCCATCAGGTTGTGCATGTTAAAAACGGCGAAAACCCAGCCCGTCAGGTGGGCGCGCTTCGTGGCCACAGTATCATGCTGCTGGCCCCTGGCATAGATCGGCAGATACATAATGAAGCCTGTTTGTGCATCGGCCTCTTTATCTACAGCCAACCGAAGCATGCCGGAAATTGCCGGCATTCCGGAGTCGCGCGACTTCTCCATGGCTAATCGTCGAACCGGGTCAAGCCATTGGTCGAGGCCGGAGAGTGCAACGTTTTTGCCAATGTAGGGCTCAAGTTGGATAATGGGAGTGTAGATTTCTCTCCGCCCCTCGGGTTTAATGGCGTAATTGGTGTGTCCGAGTCGGCTCATGGCTGCAACATGTCCAATTTTTCGCACTTCCGGCACCAACTCAATGACACCGATAGCCTGGATACCGGAAAAATTGGCGTCAAACTGGAGCGAGTCTATGTAGTCGTGGAAGTTGTCTCGATTCGTAACGTCGGTAGTCGCAAACAACCCCTGCACGCCACGGAGCATCTGCTCGTAGCTTGCCATGCGTTGTTCAATGCGACTGACGGTCTCGCGCAACAAAAAATCAAACTGCGAGCGTAATTCATTATGGCTGTTTTGTTGCTCGTGATCCCAGATCAGCCATGTGACAGAGAGCATGGCTGCAAGAATTAACGACGGCAGGAGGAACGGTCGTAGTCGGGTCATGGAGGCGCCTGGAAATCAGTCATGGCGGCAGCGATATCGGAGTTGAAATATTTCTCGAAAATTCTGCGCACGGTCCCATCGGATCGCATGGCGTTTACCAAATCACGCCATTTATTCTGTTCCAGAGTCGTCAGAGACTTCCTGGACATGATAAGACCGTGAGGCACGGCTGGATCGTTAAACTCAATAAGGTTGGTCAAATCATGGAGCTTCTTTTCTTCCAGCACAGGAATGTCGAAGGGTTCTATGATCATGCCCTGAATGCGGTTGAGAAACAATGTCTGATACAAAGGACCAAGACCGTTGGCTTGGCTGACACGGTTGGCTGCCTCCAGCTTGTCAACCAACCGGTTTGCGGATTCGCTGTAACGAAAGCTGCGGATTACGCCGAGTTGAAAACTGTTACTGCGCTCTAAATCGACCAACCGTTTAACATTGGCATCCTTGCGTACCAGCAGATAGTACCTGTTACTGAAGTACCAGGCGAAGGCGGCGAAGCGGTTGCGCTCGGTATTGGTGATGCCGGACAGACTAAAATCAAGCGCACCAGACTCGATCAGTTGCCAAATACGGGCGCGCGGCATCACGTTGACATTGACTTTGCAGCCGCTACGGCGGATCAGTTCGTCGGCAAAATCCTTGTCAATTCCAGTATTAGCCTCGGCGGAATAGAGCAGGCCGTGCTCGTGCAGCGCAAGAGTGAAGGGGCGCGAGCAGTCCGGACCTGCCGCAACCGCACTGCTGAGACTGCACAGTACGAGCAGCAAACAGCCGAGACAACGGTTTATCATTTTCTTGCTCATTGATGCTGGCATAGCATGATGACTTTCAGGCGGCAGTACGGCGCACCGGCGAAGTCGTTCGTTGCGGTTTCGTGTTGTCATATCATGATCCATTGTTCAGTCCGGTTACGTCCTCTATCCTTTGCCATGTACAACATCTGATCAGCCGTCTTGATCAGGTATTCCGACGCAATATCTTCTGATGGGATGAGCGTAACCGCTCCAAGGCTTATCGTGATAAATGGCGATACTGGCGAGGCGACGTGAGGTATAAAGAGCGACTCAACTTTAGTCCGTATCCGCTCGGCTGTAATCAGTGCGCCAGTTGCATCTGATTCATTCAGGATGCAGACAAACTCTTCTCCGCCAAAACGGGCGACAAAATCGGAGGCTCGCATGGATTCAAGCAGAGCTGCTGCGACCTGTTTCAGACAATCATCGCCGCCCAGATGTCCATAGGTATCATTGTAGGATTTGAAATGATCGATATCAATCATGATCAATGACAACAATGCATGACTGCGCAGAGCACGAGACCATTCACGATGAAGCTGCTCATTAAACGCCCGGCGATTGGGAATGCCTGTAAGACCATCAAGTAATGCAAGGCGAGCCTGATTGTCGCGGAAACGCTTCAGCTCAAGATGGTTTTTCACCCGTAACCTTACAATGTCGGTATTGAAAGGCTTGGTGATGTAATCCACCGCACCCAGTTTCAGCCCGACAACTTCATCTTCCTGCTGCGTCATGGCGGTAAGGAATATAACCGGCACACCTTGCAGACACGATATCGATTTAATGGCTTTGCAGACCTCGTAGCCATTCATATCCGGCATTTGAATATCAAGCAGTATCAGGTCGGGATGGTTGTTTTCCGCAATTGCAAGTGCATCTTTGCCGTTGGTTGCAAAAACGATCTCATACTCGTCCCCCAGAACCTCAATCAAAATCTGAAGGTTGATTAGTGCATCATCAACAATCATGATAATCTGTTTCTGCTCAATCATGGTTGCTCCTTGACAGCGATGCCGATTGTTTCGGCCAACTGTT
>JBAXVB010000492.1:0-3273 GCA_037129415.1 Deltaproteobacteria bacterium | reverse complement strand
CTTCGAAAGGCAAAGGAAATCGCCGATTCCACCGGTTCCCTGTTTCAGATTCACGCCGCCGAAACCAGGTCTGAATACCAACTGGTAAAAGATCGTCACAGCATGAGCCCCATTGCCTATCTCAACAGCCTGAACCTTCTGGATTCCCGGACATTGCTGGTTCATGCAATCTGGATAGATAATGCGGATATCGACATTGTGGCCCGGTCTGGCGCGGCTATCTCCCATGCTCCGGAAAGCGCCATGAAATTGGGATCAGGCATTGCAAAGATTCCTGAATTCATTCTGGCAAAGATACGGGTGGGACTGGGAACCGATGGCTGCGCCAGTAACAACAACCATGACATGTTTCAGGAAATGGATATCGTCGCCAAACTGCACAAGCTCTCAACCATGAACCCTCAGGCATTAAAGTCCCGAACCGTCCTGGAGATGGCCACCATCGGTGGCGCAGGGGCCATCGGCATGGACCGGGCTATCGGATCCCTTGAACCTGGAAAACAGGCTGATATTATCATTTTGGATACATATAGCCCGCACTTGACTCCCCTGTATCACCCGGAGTCCCATATTGTATATGCGGCAAAGGGATCGGATGTGCGGGATGTGATGGTCAGCGGAAAATGGCTGGTAAAAAGCCGCAAGCTCGTTTCCCTGAATCTGGACGAAATTCTCGATCAGGCCCGTAAACAAGGGGAACGCATTCAATATTGGAGAACCCACCGTGAAACGACTTGACATCATTCCATATTCCATGGGAGACAAACCAGTTGACCTGCTCCTGACTAATGCAAAAATCATCAATGTGTTTTCTGGAGAAATTGTTGAAGGCGACATCGCCATTGCCGGCGGGTGGATCGTCGGTATCGGGGATTATAAAGCTGCGGAAATCAGGGATTTATCAGGACGATTTGTCGCCCCTGGCTTTATTGATCCCCATGTCCATATTGAAAGTTCCATGGCCTGCATGTCTCAGTTCGCCAGAGCTGTTGTTCCGCACGGCACAACCACCATCGTGGCCGATCCTCATGAGATCGCCAATGTTTTTGGAATACTGGGCATTGAATACATGCTTCAATCCAGCGAGAATCAGCCCATGAACGCCTATTTTGCTCTGTCTTCCTGCGTTCCTGCTACCAGCATGGAGACATCAGGCGCCAGGCTGGACGCAGTTGATCTTCTTCCCCTGATGAGCCACAACAGAATTGTGGCGCTGGCAGAAATGATGAATTATCCCGGCGTGATTCATGGTGACCCTGACGTTCTTTCCAAAATCAGGCTGGCCAGACAATATCGCAAACCGGTCGATGGTCATAGCCCCGGCCTTACAGGAAAAGAGCTGAATGCCTACATTGCATCTGGTATATCCAGCGATCATGAATGCACCACTGCGGTTGAAGCGCGTGAAAAACTGATGGCCGGCATGCACATCTTCATCCGCCAGGGAACAGGCGCCAGGAACCTTCAGGATCTCTTGCAGATCGTCACTCCGATGACCTTTCATCGGTTGATGTGGTGTACGGATGATAGCGACCCCCACGATCTGCTGAGCGTAGGCCACATTGATTCCGTGGTTCGGGAATCCATCGCCTCCGGCGTTGATCCGATTCAGGCCATTCGAATGGCGACCCTCAACCCGGCTGAATATTACAGGCTCCATCACCTCGGCGCCATTGCTCCGGGCAGACAGGCGGATATGGTGGTGTTTTCCGATCTGAACGCCATGGTGATTGAGCAGGTGTATTGCAAAGGCGTAAGGGTTGCCGAAAACGGCGCCATGTCGCCTGATATCCCTGTTCCGGAGACGCTGGCGCTTCCGCGTTCCATGAGAGTCACCCTCAAAACGATTGATTTTTCAATCCCTTTAGCCGGAGATCGCATTCGGGTTATCGAAATCGTTCCGAATCAGTTGATCACAGGATCAATAACAGCGGCGCCAACTATCTTCCAGAATGCCGCGATCTCAGACTCTGACCGGGATATTCTGAAGATCGCCGTTGTGGACCGGCATAGCGGTTCAGGAAACATCGGAAAAGGTTTTGTCAAGGGCTTTGGGCTAAAGCAGGGCGCCATTGCTTCCAGCGTTGCCCATGATTCTCACAACATCATCGTGGTTGGAACAACTGATGAAGATATGAAGGCGGCGGTAAAAGCGGTTGTCCTGATGGGAGGCGGTCTATCTGTCGTATCCTGTGGCAGGCCCATTGCCAAACTTTCCCTGCCCATAGCTGGTCTGATGTCCCCCGAACCGGTTCAAATCATACGGGATCATCTTGATCGCCTGCTGATATGCGCCAGAGAAATTGGCTCAACACTTCAAAACCCGTTCATGGCGCTCTCTTTTTTGTCTCTGCCGGTAATCCCCGAGCTGAAGATCACCGACAAGGGACTGGTGGATGTCAGACGGTTTCAAATAGTGCCTTTGTTTGTGTGACGTGATATGGTAAGAAGGAAAAAGCTTTGAATCAAATCAATATTAATAAAGTCAATTTCACCCATTAAAAACAACGGTACGACCCAAAGGAGAAAGTAGATGTTAATCGTTATGAGTAAACTGGCAACCCCGGAACAGACTGAAGCCGTTGTGGCTGAAATTGAAAGGCGCGGCTATGTGGCCCGCCCCATTCCCGGCGGTGAACGGATCACCATCGGCATACTGCATAACAAGGGGCCTGTTGATGCATCTCCGTTCCTATGCATGTCCGGTGTCTCGGACACCATTCCAGTCACCAAGCCATATAAACTCGTCAGCAGGGAATGCAAGCCTGAAAATACCATCGTTCAAGTTGGCGATATCGCCATCGGCGATGGAAATCTGGTCATAATGGCCGGTCCATGCGCCATAGAAAGCGAATTACAGGCATTAACCATTGCCAAACATGTCAAAGCTGCCGGGGCTCATATTTTTCGAGGAGGGGCGTTTAAACCCCGCACATCCCCATATTCTTTTCAGGGACTTGGCAAAGAAGGGCTGGAAATCCTGGCGAAAGTCCGTGAAACCACCGGTATGCCTGTGGTCACCGAAGTCATGAATGAAGACACATTTGATCTGGTTGAATCTTATACTGATATCATTCAGATTGGCACCCGGAACATGCAGAATTTCAGCCTGCTAAAACGGGCAGGAAGGGCGTCAAAGCCGGTTCTGCTGAAACGGGGAATGGCGGCAACCATCGAAGAATGGCTGATGGCGGCCGAATACATCCTGGAAGGCGGCAATTCTCAGGTGATTTTATGCGAAAGAGGGGTTCGCACTTTTGCCGACCACAGCCG
>JBAXVB010000491.1:0-3277 GCA_037129415.1 Deltaproteobacteria bacterium | reverse complement strand
TTCATAATGAAGGCAAAGTTGAAGGTAAAATCGAAGGCAAAATCGAAGGCAAAATTGAAGGATTGTTGGAGGCGATCGAACTGGGCATGAGCCTCAAATTTCCGGATAAGGTTTATACCGTTATGTCCGGTATTCAGAAAATTAGTGACATCAATGTGCTCAGACAAATCAAGGACACGATTAAATCCGCAAGGAGTGATTCGGAAATTATGGCATTGCTGCACTAAATTGCTTTGGACTATGTAAAGGAGCATCGCCCATGAAATTCCCCTACGGTATTTTCGATTTCAAGGAAATCGTGACGCAGAATTATTTTTACTGCGACCGGACGAATTTTATCCAATCAATTGAGGAGACAGGCAATTATCTGCTGTTCATACGGCCCCGTCGCTTTGGGAAAAGCCTGCTGCTCTCCATGCTGGAGCATTATTATGATGTGGCGATGGCAGATCAGTTCGATACGATTTTCGGACATTTGAAAATTGGACAGCAGCCTACGCCGCTTCATAATCGGTATTTTATTCTGAAATGGGATTTTTCCAGTGTGAACCCAATGGGTGGCGCAATTGAAATACAGAAATCCTTATTCAACCATGTCAACGCCGCCATTCGTTCATTTTCTATTTATTATCAGAACATATTATCCGAGAGAATTGAGATTGATTCAGATGACGCCATAAATTCGATCAAATCGATGATGGATGCTACTCGCCAGACACCATATCCCGTCTATCTGCTGATCGACGAATACGACAACTTCGCCAATGAAGTCATGATGGATATGTCGGAGGGTTTAAAAATCTACGAGTCGCTGGTCTATGAAAAAGGACCGCTGAAAACCCTGTTCAAGGCTGTGAAGTCTCTATCTGTCAGCACCGGCTTTGCCAGAACCTTTATAACCGGCGTATCTCCGGTAGTGTTGAGCGATATTACCAGCGGGTATAACATTGCCGAAGATATCTATCTTAATCCGCAATTCAACACCCTATGCGGATTCAGGGAAGAGGAAGTTCAATCCGCTCTTTCCACTATCGCAGACCATTGTCAATTCGACAAGAATCAAGTAGCTCCCACTCTGAATATGATGCGAACCTGGTATAACGGATACCGTTTTGCCGCCGATGCCAGGGAACCGGTATATAATCCCACTCTGGCTCTGTATTTCATGAAATATTTTCAGCAAACCTGCAGTTGTCCCCGGAAGATGCTGGACGCAAATCTTTCTACTGACCGGGGTAAACTGGAATATTTTGCAGAACTCTCAGCCGGCAGTCAGATGCTTCTGGATATCATAAACAATGCGGAAAGCATTGTCATACCGGATGTGATTGACCGGTTCGGCATTAAGGAGATGCTTTCGGCTAACAGCAAGGATCAGGAATTTCTGGCCTCATACCTGTACTATTTTGGTGTTCTGACCTTGGAAGGGTTCTCTGAAACCATGCAGATGGTGCTGAAAGTGCCCAATCTTGTCATGAAGGGCTTATATCTGGACAGGATCAAAACCATGCTGCTGCCGGAGCCAGCCGTTCGCGATGCAGGTCGTATGGCTGCAGAAAGGCTCTATATGCACGGAGAAATGCAGCCATTGTGCGATTTTGTGGAGCAGCGCTATTTCAAGGTATTTAACAACAGGGATTACCGCTGGGCCAACGAGTTGACGGTCAAGACCGCGTTTTTAACCTTGCTCTATAACGACGTTTTGTATGTGATGGATTCAGAAAAAGAAATAAACAGGCGGTATGCGGATCTGACTATAATAAGAAGACCCGATATGGTGCAGGTTAAGGTTTTTGATCTACTGATTGAATTCAAGTTTGTATCCCTTGCAGATGCGGGGTTGAGTGGTGAAGATGCCGGCGGTCTTAGCCTTGATGCCCTGAAATCCGTCCCAACAATGGTTGAGAAGATGGCCAATGCCAGAATTCAGGTGGATCAGTATGGAGAATCACTTAACCGGAAATATGGGAACCTGAATCTGAAATGCTATGCCGTAGTGTCTCTGGGGTATGAGCGTATCTGGTGGGAAGAGGTGACTGTCAAATAAAAAACACCAGCCAATAGGGGTAAACCACGGGTTGAGCCGGTGCAAGTGTAGCAGTGTAATCTTGGCCCGTCTGGTTTGCTGTCAGACTGGAATAAGATTTGGTTGCTGGGCTAAACGTATATCCGGTTTTGGACGGCGTTGCCGTACCAGTGTAACCATCAGGTACAGTTATGCTGTAATTGCCGCTGCTGTCGGTTGTTGCCGTTCCACCGCCATTGCTGAAGGTAATCAATACATCGGAAACACCAGTGCCGGAAGAGATTTCTGCTCCATGCACTACTCCATTATGACCATTCCCGCTTTCATCACTGGCACTCCCACTAAACGGATAATATGCCACCAGTCCATCGGTCAAATCTATTGCGAGAGTTGCATTTTTTCATGTGTTATCCCTTTCATTCATTCCTCCATGAAATCTGAGCTAAAATCCGATCTTACCATATTCCTACAATACAAGCTGGCAACGATAACACCTCATCCTGTGTCTTTTATCCACGCGTATCCACAATATATTGCGTTTAAAATATTAAGTTTTTGTAGGAATACTGAACAGTTGGCATGTCAAAACTGCAAAAAAGCACACAAGATAACTGTCATTCAGTATATCAACCCGCAATGGATGTCAATCAAAAAAACTGACATCAATGACTTATTACCCCATGCTTTTCATTTCCAAAAGCACACCAGCAGACCATAAAACCGGACTTCGCCAAGGAACCGATTCCTCAGGTCGTTCCCTTCGATTGTGGTTGTACCGTGATTATTGAGTTTCAGAACGGTGGCGCTCTCGGATTCTGGAATCAAAACCATCTAAATTCCGCTCCCATCCATGGCGATAATGGATATAGTGGCTCCACCTGCCGGAATGCCGCCGGACATGTCAGTCATTTGAACAGTATCCAGAAGAGCTAATCATGGAAAAAACCTGCCCCCACAAGGAGAGGGAAACACGGGGGCAAGTCCGGGTATAATAAGTCTGCTAATTTGATACCGCCATTATCACGGGATTGGATACATTGATTTGGCCCCATGCAGCGCCATCCCACTTATAGATACCTAATGTCCCAAAGTCCACATAAAGCGCCGAACCTGAGGATGTAACCATGTTTTCCGGGTTGGACGTTGTGATTTGGCTCCATGCAGCGCCATCCCACTTATAGAGGCCATCAGATGCTCCAAAGTTCACATAGAGTGTTGCACCGGATGTTACCATGTTTTTAGGGTCGACCG
>JBAXVB010000490.1:0-3302 GCA_037129415.1 Deltaproteobacteria bacterium | reverse complement strand
AGCGATATAGCGGAATTAGCCAAACCTCTGAGATGTTGAACGAACAATAAGTTATTAGAATACATTTTTTCGATTTTTCTTGTTCAATAGCCCTTTGCTTCCTGATATTCTTTATACCTTTCTTTTTCATGACTCCTCCATTTATGCTACCAACCGTTGATTATGAATCAATCACAAACAAATCCAATCTAAAGCAATTCTCGCTTTTCTTTACCCATAGTCCACAGAAGTTCTGTGAGTACAGTTTTGCTCACTGCACAAGCTATTTCTCGCGAATAGGTCTTTACATCCTCGCTCGCATGTGGATTTCCTGCGATTGTAAAACGCCAGACAGGACAACCCCCACCGCAAAGATTTCTAAAACTACATTTTCTGCACTCAGAATCCTGACTTATGTCAGCTATATCTTTCATCATTTGGAGAACATCTTGTTTTGGAAAATCCCCCTCATGGATATCGCCCACCTGAAACTTGGGTATCCCAACAAGATAAATACATGAAAATATCCGTCCGTCAGCGGTAATCACTGGCGTATTGCCATGCGGTGCCCCACACCCCCAGTTGTTTCTCGAACCTGGAGTAAGACGACCCATGTACTCATTAAAAGGGTAAAGCTTTTCGATAGGCCATATTCCGGATTTGTATACTTCCGTAAGTCCTTGTGAGAATTCTTTATGTGATGGACAGAGGTTGTTCGGTAGAGGGAATTCATCTGAATCTACAGCATTAAGAGGAACAAACGCCGATGCTATTCCACCCAAGTCTTTGTGAACCTGTGTAACCTCAAGCATCCTATGGTGATTGTGCCTCGTTACAGTAGCTCTCATGGCTACCTCGATACCAGCACAAGTAAGCTTACGGATGTTTTCAGCAGTTCTCCTGAAACTTCCCCTGCCGTTCCGAAATGGTCTCGTAATGTTATGAATATCCTCCGGTCCATCTATGTTAACAAGAAAAGTGATGGAATGTTTAAGTGCAGTTTCAATAAGATCGCTCGGAAACAGGGTAAGATTCGTAGTCAGGTGATACCGAATTATCTTATCAGGATGTCTTGGCTTTAGTTGTGTATCACAATGCTCTATAACTTTTTTTGCAAGATCCCAATTCAAAAGAGGTTCTCCGCCAAAGAATACAATCTCAAGTCTGCCATTTGACGTTATGGAATGAAGAACAGTCTCTACAGCCTTAAGGCCAACTTCATCAGGCATCATAATTTTCTGATTGCTTTGATAAGTGCCTCGTCCATTGAGGCAATAAATGCACTTCTGATTACACGATTGGCTCAGCAGTAAATACATGCTTCGTGTGTATGACTTTTCTTCACATTTGCATTTAGAACAGCAGTAAGACGTGTCAAGCATGGACTCTGACTGCGATGAGATGAGAGAATGTTCAAGGAAGAATTGAAACAATTCGGGTGAGCATAATTCATGATGTGCCAGTTGATTAATGGGTCCAAGTAAGCGAAGTTCGTTTAGGATTTTCAAAGCTTCATAGCCGCCCCTTGGAAAATAAATTGGGTTGACGTGTTCTGGATTGAAAACAATCCGTTCTTTGCCACGATTTAGTATGGCTATTTCTCTATTTACTAAAAAATTATCGATCATTTATTATCTCCGCAATCAATGGCTTGGAGCAAACGGCGTCGGGTTGATAGTATGTTGGTCGTCCTGGAAGAGCTCCATATTAAAAGCAAAAACGGGATTATTTGCCGTCATAGTCAAGTATATCCTTATAACCGTAACCGTTCACTCTCCCCATTCTAACTATGCACTAACAATAGACGGTACTGGGTTAGGTTACTCATCTTGTCTCGTGCCCAGCGAACGCTAAGTTCAGCGGCCTCAGTCCGCTGCAACGACTTGGTTGGACGGCGATTAGACCGTATCCTTCCGATAGAAATTTTTATCTCTCTCTGTTGGATACTCTCATTTTCTTTCGGTTCTCTCGTTTTCTTGTACTCTCTTCACTCCGCTATTGTCACTCTGTCACCAACGACAAGTTGAGCGGCTCTCGTTTCATATGTCGAGGACTGTTGAAGCTGGCTACATTTGCAAGCAGCAACTTGCTTGTCAACCCGATTCTTTATATATTTATCCAATTGCCAAAAAAACATCACAACAAATACGCAACATAAAGTAAAGACAAGAGCCAAAAAAACAAGCAAATGGTTGATTGTCTTTTCATTGTTTTCAATCTTCAATGTGTTTATTCTGTCTTGATATGTAATTCTATCATCAATGCGATTTGCAACGGTTCCAATTTCAGTTTTGGCAGCATTAAACGATTCTTCAATTCTTCTAATAATATTGGATTCATAACGATTAGTTGATTCACTCGATAGAGCTGGACTATTATTGGTAGAATCACTTTTAATTTCTCCATAACAGTCCGCATGCAATAAAGAGAAAAAAGCTATAAGTGCGATGAAGTGATGTGTTCTATTCATTTGTACTCTCTTTTCACAAAAGAAGGTTTACTCAATAATATCTTCAAAATCAGCCAGACCAGACCCTGAATTCTTTTCTTTCCAACTCAAATAAAGGGCTTGTTTTAGCTGTTCTCGATCTATCATTGAAGGATCAACAATCGGTTGGTTTGTTGGCCTACTCTGTAATTTAAGTAACTTCGCATTGATGATGGTAAGTGGTACTGAGTTGCCTTTAAACCTTTGATTCTTCATAAGCTTTTGAATTTCAGTAGCAACTGCTGGATAGCCGGAATAAACGTTTTGAAGCCATTCCCTAACTTGGCTTTCTTGTTCAGGGAAGTCAGCCAACGAAATATTCAACTTCCCTAAATCGACACTTAACGTCACATTATCTTTTGAATTCAAACCATGTTGAGGTTCAGTAACGGGTGCGGATGTTGGAACTTTTGTTAACTCACCGACTTGAGTACGCAAGTCAGAAACCTGCGTATTAATGATGCTTAGCTTTGAAAGTAAACTGTTTCCAAACAAGAGTACAACAATGCTGACCAATAAGGAACAGATCGAAATGCTAAGATAAATAATATCTTTCTTAGAAATGCCGCTATTCTTTGTCATACTTAACTCCTCTCTATTGTCTTCAATATAGTCTTTTTCCAAATCCCCAATCAACTTACACGCCAACTGCTGTCGGGTATATCTTTTCCATGCTCTATTCGTTCTCTTGTACTCTCTTTACTCCGCTACTATCACGCTGTCATCCAACGACAAGCTAACCGGCGTGCGGGCCTTATCGCACGTCCGGTTGAGTGACTTGTGTACGCCCGGCACGGGCGTGAACTTATGGGGTGAAAGTCCCCTGTATGTGAAT
>JBAXVB010000049.1:0-19196 GCA_037129415.1 Deltaproteobacteria bacterium | reverse complement strand
CTTTTGTTCCCTGTTCGGTATTCTTTTTGTCCTGCAGAATAAACAACGGTTCATCTGCGGTTACTTTTTGTCCATTTTCCGGCACCTTTCCGGCCTGGGTGTTTTTCAGTTCATCATCAGGGGAACAAACCGGCATTGCCACGGTTCCTTTTGTTCCACTTTCAGGCTCCATGTTTTTCTCACAAGACAAAAAGGATACTTCCCCGGGCAATTCTTGTCCACCAGGCAAAGGGGCAGGATCAAAACCGGCACCCTTTGTGTCCATTAATGTTCCGATCATAGCCTCCAAACGATCAAACCTAACTTTATTACTTTCCTCTGTGGCTGCCGATGGTTCAATAATTTCCCTTGCAGGGATATTCAGCGTCCTTCTTTTATCCTGAAATGCCCCCGGCTGGATCACCTTTGCTGCAATCAACCTATTTACGGACTTATTGGCGGACTTTTTTGATACCCCGATCCCTGCCGCCAGTTCCTCAGAAGACAAGGCGCCTGGATTCTGCAGAAGAAAAATAACCGTCCTGGTATCGGATTTCTTTAATGCAGGGTTCGATAACAGTTCATGAACGAGGCTGTCATTTATCTGTATCATTTGACACCTCCTTTGCGTCAACTGCTTTCCGCAAATCATCAAGTATATGTTCCAGTATCAGAGACAACCCTAAGGCATTCTCATTAATAATCTCAATGCCTGGATGTGACAAAATATCCGCAAGAAAACATATCTGGGGAAGAGTTAAATTCACCGCATCTTTTAGATTATTCATGATCCGCCTCCTTCACGGCTTTTTTGAGCTGCCATGATATGGTGGTTATAATACTGAAAAGTCCCCCCGCTTCATGGCGGTCTATACCATCATCATTGATCATGGATAAAACATACGCAAGAAAATCCAACTGCGGGCAAATGCAATCGACGGCATCGACAATATCAACGGATTCTTTATCTGTCATCGCTGCACCTCCAGCTTCATTACCGACCGATTGATAAGCTGCATCGCAAGAAGGTTCAGCTCCCGGGCATCCAACCGCTCGAATCTGGTTAAGATATCATGAAGATCAAGAACGCTGATACCCATTTTCTTTGATATGGTCATATCGTCTTTTGTTGTCATGGCTGCACCTCCCACGGAGCTAACTGCTGAATGATTCGATCAAGAAGAAGGGTGATGTCCTGGTAAAGTGCTTCCAGTGCATCAGCGATATCAGGATTGACGGTAGATGCAGAATTGGTATCAACCATGGCTCACCTCCTGATCTCTGTCATCGTCAATGGGTTCTTCATCATCCAGACAGATGAAAAAATCATTATCCTGACAATCTCTTCCACTGGTATCTGAAAGACGACAAGAAAGGCAATCGCCGGAATTACGACTGGAACAATAAGAAGGGATATTCATGAGATCACCTCCCCACCATGACGGCATATCAAGGACAGAAGAAGGTTACTGATGCAAACAGGGAATTGAAACGAAAACAGAAGGGATGAAGCTATAGACTGGAATGTATTCATGGTGCGGCTCCTTACATTTTGTTGTTTTTCGCCAAAAGAGTTGGCGGGACTCAACAACCGTGTAAGACGGCTGGCCTTATTCCCATTGCTGGTTATTAGGGCCTATCATCCCGCCTGAATGCGGATCATCTTACTGATTCAGTAAAATGATAATGTGCCAGAAACAAAAAACCGCACTGACGGCGCGGGTACCGCTTACATAGTTGTATCTCCCGAATATCAAACCCGTTTCATCAAGTCAACATATATTTTGGGATTCTTTGTGACGCTATATGATTTTAAATGATACGCCGTGAATGTTAACTTTTGCAGTTCTCATGAGTAAAACTTAACTAAAAAAAATATCTTAAAAAAACCAATATCGGCAAAAACAGCATTAACTCTATGATATGATTATGCTTAATTGATTTTGGCGAATGTTAACTATTGTATATAAGTTAACATTCAGATTTTCAGGATTTCAAAAGAGGCGGTGATTTTTACTGATGGTTTTTCAAAAGAGGCGGTGGTTATTGCTGACACCCTTTTCTGCAGGACAAGAGATAACCTTTTCCGCAAAGGGTATAACAAAATTATTATACCCTAATCTGCCGTCCCATATTTCAGGCGATCTTCCCTTTTGATAATGATAAAAACGGCTGTTCTATCATCAAAGCCCGGAGCCTGCCGGTGGCGTGCTTCATCCCCCGGCTCCCTGCACACCAGATACCTTTTAGGCCCTGTTGGTATTTCCATTGTCTTGATCCGGTTTAGGAGGGTCTTATTCATTTTGCAGGTTTCCCCTTCTGCTTAAACAGCTCTTCAAGATGCTTGACTCTGTTTTCAAGATCACTGTTTTCTATGATCTTGCTCAGTATCCCGGTGGCATAGGATCGCACACGGATACCATCTGCATCAAGCTGTGAGGCTTCCAGTCTATTCAGTGCATCTGCAAGATACCTCTTGCAATCGGATAGCGAATTAAAACGTCTTTTGGCAACCACTAATGAAGCCCCCCCCATACTGGATACAGTTAATCGGTTATAGTGTTTTGTAGGATAGCTGTTTCCAGAGACAAAAACAATAAGTTACAAAGACATACGCTTACAGATTTTCTGGTTCGTCTTTAGCAGTTCATTTATATTGTCTTGAATAGAAACAAGCGCCTTTGCAATAACATCAAAATACTCTCTGATGTCCGCCAATTCACTGATCACTGTTGCCTGAAAGTCCACGTCCTGCGGTTCATTCGTCATGATAATTCTCCTTGATAGTTTCAACAACCGATAGCTCTTGCGATAATTGGCGACAACCCAGACAGCACCGGATAGCTCTCCCCACCATAGCTCGACCGGAAAGAGGAAAACCCCGCTTGCCAATCTGTGATATAGTTTTCCAGCTCGACTAATTTCGCTTTGAACGCTGCGTCATGCTGTTTAAAGAAAGGTACGACAACCTCGGCCTGGATACATGCGTTATAGGCTGCCGTAGCTTCCACAATCTCTCTGGATAGCCTGCCGACTGTACTCTGAATAACGCTGATCCAGCTAACAAGGTTTTCAGCGTCAACCTGTGATTCACGCAAGATCCGACGCTTTGCTTCAACCTTTTTCGGATCATTCGCATTCAGGATTTCCAATTCCATTGCCGGTAGCTTTTCTCTGACTTTTTCCAGCGCATCCGTAAATTCGACAATCTTTGCTCGCTCACTATTAATCTGACTTTTGATGGTTTCTATTTTCGCCAACTGTTCAATGACTGGAGCTGAACTGTTGTGTCTTTCAATCAACGCTGCTGTAACTTGATTCATAGTTTCATCCTTTCTTGTGGGTGATATGGTTGACATCTATATTCTACATTATCGCCGATAAATCAAGCGCCGGTGGCGTTCGGTGTCACATTAAATCCAAAATCTATGGCAAATCTCGTTTTCTGCCTGGTGATGTAGTCGTTTAAGTCCTGGGTGTCGATCCGGATACCGTTTCTGACTTTTAGCGCCGGAAGATCACCATCACCCACAAGGCGGTAAACAGTTCGCGGTGATATATCCAAGATATCCGCGCATTCGTCTAATCTCAATAATCTCTTCATCGTAAATCCTTTGTGGTAAAGGGTTTATGCCCCTGAACGCCTGTAGTCGCCGTGACGCTGCGTTCAGGGGTTCACCCTTGTGTTGATATGCCCCTATTTCCGCTTTGGGCCTCGTTTTACATGAATTCTCTTGCCATTGGCAATATCCATGAGAGTTTGCCCATGACAAATAGACGCTGTGCAGTCACAAAATAAATCTCTGCCCCTCAGCTCTTCAATGACTATCTCGACAAATCGCGGCTGCGTCTTTGCCCACTCAGAAAACATCTGAATAACCTCTGTCTGGGTTTCAGCATCCCGGCCAACAACGAACGGATTAACAAATGAACTGCCGCGTCCGATGTTGACTGCACCAGATGGTATTGGCTGCTTGGTGTTATTCCGATGGTAAACCTTCATATCAAAATCCTTTCTTTCTGGTTCTGCTACTGGTGATTCAATCGGCCCATACCATTTCCCAACTAATTCATCGCTGTATTTCAAATCGGTAAAGCCACGGCAACATATACCAAACACGTCTTGTACATAAAACCTGGGGTCATGATAGAAATATTTCCCTGCATGAAAAACCATGCCATTATCATGAAGGATATTGCAAATTAGACCGTCCCTGTGCCTGTCGTACCACTCACATTCCGGCACCGGATAGCACCACCACCAGCCTGCACAACTCGGAGCATCAACTGCGTTAAATTTGTACATTCTCATTCTCCTTTTATTGTTTGTTCAACTTCTTTTCTGATATTTCCTGCATATTCATTCAGATGTTCCCTGAAGGATTTATGCACCGCATCCCTCCACGACTGCGAACGATCACTATTGAATTTTGCTTCAATCCTGTCTTTGATCCCGGAGGCATCCCAACCCCATTTACTGTGAATATCACTTGCTATTTTGGGGATTGAAAAGGTTTCTGAAATGATTCTTTCTACCATTTCATGAACCATCTGCTTTGTGATAGCATCGGCCATACCTGGCAAACTGTCTGCATCAGGAATAACCTTTTCAGTCACGCCAAATTCAATAAGTTTACTCTCGATGTATTCAACAAGCTGCTTTGATGATAGCGCGTTCAACTCTATACGCTCAGCTTTGAATAGCTTTGCCTTGCCAGTATTTCTACTAATCTCCTTTCCGGTGAACAAGATTTTTTCAGCATCGGTTAGAGTTATTTTTGTTGGTAAAGCCTTCTTTCTGATGAAGGTCTCTGTTAGCAGTCCCACGGACACAGCATAACTCAAACTCAATCCCATATCATGAATTTCAACATGATAACCCGGCATCCGTGCCGTTTCCTCTGCTAATGTTCTACAAATATTATATCCATGCGGATCACAATCATGAAGAACAAATAATTTATATGACTGGTTTTTATCGGCATTAGAAAACAGCACCCGCGCCGCTTCGCAAGCATATCCTTCACCACAAATTACGGCCATATCATACTTTTCAGCTAACCTTGCAGCTTCAATCACCGGCCCAAACCCCTTTTTCTCAATGTATAAAATCTTGTCATATAGCCACGATGGAAACTCATAACTATCGACTTCCCGCGTACCCAGATAGACGGCATTACCAGTATGTGGCTCATATAGAACACCTCGCGGATCACGATATATCAACGGCATCTTACCGTTTATGCGTTCATATTCTGGATAAAGATTTTGAGAGAAATAGCCATAATCTAACTCTTTATCCGTAAAGGGTTGAATCAATGGCCTTACCTGGTAGAATAGATTTCTAACATTCGATGGTAAACCCCCACTTGTGGCTCTACTATGTGCTTCAATCAGGACATCAAACACAGCTTCCTTGAATGATATTGTAGCTTCTTTCAGTGAGTTTTCATCGGCTTTTAAAGCGGCTCGTTCGTTCCGATCACGTCTTTTCTTTTCGAGATATAGCTCCCTGGAGCATTCCCATATTAGCTCTTGCAGTTCTTTTATAACTGGCTCAGTCAATGATAACGCTGTTTTTCCACGGTCTTTAAAGTTCAATGCGGGTGATACCAGATGAAACGCTATTGAAATATCATCATCGCCTAATTCATTCTGCAACTGAGCAAGAGAATAAATCTGCATTCCTTTATCACCGCATCTGAGATATTTTTGAACCGGGTCCCCGAATGAATGAGAAAAGTTGATTCCGTAAAAAGCATGGCAGCCATATTCTGGGTCTGTTTTTGCAATCGCCAATTCCATGACATACGGAATACCGGCATCAATAAAAAGCCTCTTCTTGTAATAAAACTTTTTCACTCCATAAAGCTCTCCAAACCGATCCCGGAAATGATCACCGCCGATGATACCCAAAATCCCTTGTTTGGGCTGCTGTGATGATTTTTTCAGAACATCCAACAGCCTGCCGATATCCTCTTCATGGGCATCAAATTCTGATAACCGTCTTTGTGCAAAGTAACCGCATACGGCTTTTGCCTTTACGGTAGAGGAAATGCCTCTGAACTGCATCACAAAATCCCGGAGTAGAATATCTGTTCCGCCTGTTTGTGCATCAGAAATATAGCAATAGACCAACCGCCTGAACGCCGCCAAATCATACCAGTGAACACTTGCAGTGTCTTTTGTGGAGAACTTATTCCACTTATCGACGGCGGTATTTTGATAAATTTCATTGAAAATTATTTCAGAGTTAGCATGGTCATTTACCCATTCAATTTCTTCGATTTTTACCGAAAACGAGCAATGGGGATTAAACAAACTGAATCCGCGCGCCCATTTGACAGGATCAACATTGACGGAATAGGGTATGGGAACTGAAACTACAGTTCCAGATACAACAGATGAATCAGCTTTCTGATGATCTATTCTCAGCTTCCCAGAAGGATCAAGCCAATCCTTTACGGAATGCTTGGTTCCCATAGACTGAATGACGACCGGCTCATCAATACCCAAGGCATAAGGCATTCCTATCAGGGTTTTCAATGCATTCCCCTGCGCGCCCCTGGCAGGTGTTCTGTACGCTGCTTTGTCTGATGTACGGGTCTGAAAATTCAGTATCCTGCTGATGGTATCACCGGAAATGCCATTGCCATTATCGGAGACTGAGATAATATGTAAACCTAAACCCGATTTAACATTGATTCCGATAATCGGAGAAACGCCGGCATACTCGGAGGCATCAAGTGAATTGTCGACCAGTTCTTTCAAGACGACGGATCCGAAGTTATCCCGGCTCTGTCCGGTCTGGGCGGTTAAGCCTTTCTCTGTGAAAAATTCTTCAACCATTGGGGTTTCAAACATCGTTCGGTTAAAATCAAGCATGTATATCCTCCATAGTTACGCCTGGCATCTGTGAAAACGTTCTGGCCCTGCTTTTAGCGCCTGCCGCCAAAACGCCAACATGGGTATCGTTAAAATCTATGATCCGAGCATGATCTTTACCGACTGCCGGTCTCAAAGCCCTGCCGATACTCTGAATCACTCGGCCTTGCCATTTCATCGGAGTTGAAAGCAGGATTGATGATATAGACGGACAGTCAAAGCCTTCCGATAGCAGTTGGCTGGTTCCGATAAGTACCTTGCATCGGCCATCAGACAGCCTGCCGGTTAATTCAATCCTGTTCTTTTTGGATACATCGCCGGTTAGAATATCGGATTTAACCCCTTTGGTTGATAAAGCGACTTGTAGTGCTTCACAATGAGATTTTCTATCAGACAGGATTAAGGTTATACCCGCATTGTCCTTCGCTTCACTTGCGGCATGTGACGCAACCAGACTGTTGCGCCTTTCATCTTCACACAATTGAGACAACATTTTAGAATATTGGTTTGAGGCATCCAATACCGTTCGGAACTGCGTCTCAATCGTTTCGACTGTTGCCTTGCATATATCCCCATTCTTAATCAGATGTTCCCCGTCAACTCGGTGGATTTCATCACCCAAATAATAATGGATAAGCCTGGTTAGCCTGTCTCGCCGCCACGGTGTTGCCGATAATCCGAGCATGTATTGACAATCAAATGCGGTCACAACATCCAGAAACGTCTTTGACGGGCACCGGTGGCATTCATCAATAATCAGGAAGCCAATATGCTCAAATACATCTTCTTTGCATTTACAAAGGCTCTGCACCAGCGCCACGGTGATTCTGTTGCCGACCCGCATCTTACCGCCGCCGATGATACCGATTTCAGCTTTTGGAATATCCGTAAAGGTAGAGATTCGATCAACCCATTGATTCAGCAATTCGCTTGTATGGCAAACAATCAGCGCCGGCTGTTTCCTGGCTGCAATGACAGCTAATGCCATAACGGTTTTGCCGGAACCTGTCGGAGATTGCAGGGTTCCAAATGGCCTGGACAAAACAGCATCGACGGCTGTCTGTTGAAATGGTTTCAATATCCCGGTGAACTGCACATTCACAGAAGGAAGCACCCGTCGCTGATCATCACCCTCGACCAGCTCGCCGTTTTTTCTGGCAATCTGGGAGGCTCGCTTGCTGAACCCCCTGGGGAAAGACAGCCCACCCGGAAAGGGGGTAAAACACTCAATCAATCTGGGTGTTTTGTAATTGCTGAAATTCCGTTTCTCGTTTTCCAGATACGCCGGGTTATCGAACGTCAACTGATCCCGGATTTCTGCAATCGTTTGGGGTCTGCAATCAGTGACGGTGGTCTGGTGGTCAACTTTGATTTTCATTTGATATGGCCTTTTTTTTCTGGAAATACCTTATATGCGTACTGACTTTACTGACCTCAGTTCAAAAATATGGCCAAAAACAAACTCAAGTCAGTAAAGTCAGTGCTCTTGTAGGGGGTTTTCATATTTTTATTTCCGGATTAACAAAATATTCAATCTTCTGATTTCCACCTGTTGGACTGGTTTTGATTCTCAGGTATCCATATTCGACCAGAATTTTTAATGCTGTTTCGACTGAACCATCAGACGTGAGTCCATGCCACTGCGCGCGTTTCACGTCCCTGATTACGAATGGGTTTCCCAACTTTCCGATTTTGATCTTTTCCAAAAGCAACTTACCCAGATGTGCTGAATTATTGATTGCCAGATTATAAATTCGGAGCGCATGAGTTTTCAGATATGATCCGAAGTCTATGGCTTTTTTGAGGCTGTCATCCTGAATATTCCCTTGCAAATCGTCATCCGAACCAACATGGATTAGAAGCGCCAGTGATGGTATAAGGCTTCTGTACTTCGCAAGGTGTGATTCAATTGCTGGATGAATGTCATTGCTACATATTTCTTCTTCCAGCGCCGTCAACCATGCTGTAAACGTCTTTTGAGCATCTTTAGAAAAACTTCTTGTCGGTATTTTTTCAAACTCGCCGGGTTTAAAACTCAATTCTGAAACGTATTTGAAGAATTCGTAGGCAGTATCGCGCGCATCTTTATCCGGTATTTCGTCAATATATTTGAACTGAACGTCATCAGGATAAACCATCAACTGAAAACGCTGCAAAAAACCGTCATCATCAATTCCACCATTTACGGCGATATTAACCATTGGAATGATTTTGCTCGGAGTGAGGCATCCCAGAATAGATTCAATGCAGTTCGGGATATCAATTGTGCCCCTGCCTATTCGATCATAAGTATAGGTTCCCAAGCCCGTCCAGCATTCAAGGTGAAAAGCCTTATCGTTTGCATGGTCTTCACGGTTTATGGTCTTCAAGAAGCCATAAAGCTCGTCCCTGAACAATAAAAGCCCATTGGGGTTTTCTGCCAATAGCTCACCCAATTTTTCAATTGTAGAATCATTAACAACATATCTTTTCCGTAGGGGTTCCGCCTGGGTGTCTTCACCCATAAAAGACAAAAATCTTTTCGCGTCATCAATCTTGCCGTCTTTCACTGCTTTTGTGGCGTTCTTTTTGGCATTGTCGTTCTTCAATTCCTGGAGTGTTTGGGCTTGTTCCCATTCCTTTTTTTCGGCATCGTAGCTATCCTTTGCTGCATATTCCAGACGGTGGAGAGGCTTCAATACTTCTTGGAGAGCTGGAGATTTCTTTGCCGACGGCCTGCCGATCACGCAACCCCATAAGTTTACAACCACTATCCAATCATCAAAACGTTTCGGGCGGATAGCAAGTTTCTGTCCCAGAATAGCTGATAACGCAACCATCGCACCTATCGCCACATAATCAATTGGTGATTGTTGCCGATGTGCGATATCCTTCACCCAATCCCGTAAAGGTTCAGGTAGCCATTCAGGATTAAACGCTGATACTGGAAGCAGCTCACAATTTAAAGGCAGAGGCTCTTCCCATACCGTATCAGCACCGGCACCAGCATCAGAAGTCTCACCTGGTTCATGCACCTGGCATTTTTTACAATCAAACGCCGACCCCGGAAACTTCATCCCCAAAACAAACGAGCAAGAAAAATGACTGTCGTTTCTCCCGGAAAGGTAACTCCATAACGCGGTGAAATGATCCGTGCGCGCCTGGGGTGTCGTATATGTTCCTGAATGCGGATAAGTGTTTAGGAACCCACGGCATGTTGTTATAGCTTCATCATGACTAAATCCAGCGCCGATCATGAATTTGACAATGGTCATTACCAGTTTGTTGAAATTGATTTTATCAGTATGTGGATTCGCCGTGAGGATATAGGTTATACAATCAGATAGCTGCCCGCGCATTTTTCCCAAAAGCTCAGGGTCAATGGGGGCTGCTTCTGGTTTTTCAGAAACATCAACGCTATACTCTTTAATGAGTTCATCTAACCTTTCCGGTGAAAGAGGATCATACTCAGCGATAAAATATTCGAGGCACCCGTCAAAATCATCTGCAACCGGATTTAGCTCTGAATCAACAGGAACCGTTGACTTTCGTTTGTCAAAAGCGGCCTGGTGAAACGGTAAAGCTATAAGTCCGCCGCCTGTTCCGCCGTCTGTTGATTTTGAAGGTTTAACGCAATCAAGCGCCGTTAGTCCCGGACAACGATCAAGCATCGCCGCTATGATCCCAAAGGCTTTCCGGTACTCTGTCGGCTCGCTAAAAAACAAATAGGCGTGATACCCATTTCCGGAATTACTGCTGAAAACAGTAACCGGAAGTGACATGTCAGAAGCAATTCTGATGATGTTTTTTGTATCAGCTCTTGCATTCTGTCCTGGAAGGTGTCCGTCAACATCTGCAACAATGAACTGTACCATCCCCCCGGGTAGTCCCGGATAAATTCCCAATCTGGAAGCGCCGGCCATGTGCTTACACATAAGCAATTCATTTATAGCTACGGTTTTCTTTATATTGCAGGAACCGCAAGCGCCTGGGGTTCCTTTGATCGTACAACCGGCCTGCCACTTGCTCAGACACATCGGACTGAATTGAACCTTGTCTTTCTTTTTTGAAAAATAGCTTTCCGCCGCAAGGCATTTTTCGGAAGGATTCAGCCTATCCAAAACAGCAAGCATGGTTTCCTTGGAAAATGTAATAAACCTTGATTTTTGCTCAGCATCAGGATATGATATTTTCACTCTTGCACTCCTTTCACCCAAACCCTAAGCAGCTCGCCCGGCTGTTTAGGGTTTTCTTTTTGCATTCAAACAGGCTTGACTCGTGAGCAGACCCAATCAACATAGTCTATTTTCGGATAGGCAACTTTTCTACCGAGAAAAAAACGGTTTTTCGGACCCAGTCCTTGTGAATCAAAATTCGATAGAACCGACGCGCCAGTGCCGTCAATGCTTTCACGCTGCTTGTCTTGACGAAAAACGTGTGTTTTACCTGCCAATAACCTCAAAACCTCTTCCCTGAAATTGTCCGTGTAGCTCTTTTCACTCATGCTGTGTGTCCTCCTTGAAAATTGTTCGATGTCGAGAGACTGTCGAGAGACGTTCGAGAGACGTTCGAGACTGTCGAGAGACGTTCGAGACTGTCGAGATTTCGCTCTCAATGTTTCATATAGTTCATGTAACTAACACCAGCTTTGCACAACATATCGACAAAGTAAAGAAGTATAATCAACATATTGTGTGTTTTTCAGCTATTTTAGAAGGATTTTTTAACGGAAGTGGGTATAAATGACTGGTTATGAGAGTTTAGGAACACAAATAAAAAAATAAAAAAAAAGCCATAAGGTTTCCCCTATGGCTCTATAAATTCTAATCGTCTGTTTGTATTATTTCATTGCTGATTCCATTGCATCCCTGATCGATTGTTCGCTTAAATGGCTATATCTCGTTGTCATGGCTGTGGACTTGTGTCCAAGAATCTTGGAAATTTTGAACAAGTCCACGCCGCCAATGGCCAACCACGAGGCTGCGGTATGCCGTAGGCTATGCCAGACGATTTTCAACCTGGCATCAGTTACGCCGCTATTCAATCCAGACTCGGCCAAGGCTGCCATAAAGGTACGAGGCAGGCGATTATAAGGCATCCCTGCCTTATCCCGGAATACTGCGTCTTGGGAATGTCCTATTGGTTGATTCCTGATGATTTCCGCTGCTCTTTCTGTCAAATACAGATTCCTATCACTCCGATTTTTGGTATCCAGTAGCAGAACTGACGCCGTTCCAAGTGATACATGCTGCCATTTTATCCCGAATAATTCACTCTGCCTGCATCCAGTTAGTAAAGAAAACTCTGCCATATCTGCAACCACGGCATCGCGTTCCCGAATCAAACTAAGTAAACTGCTGGCTTCATCCTTGCTGAGGAAACGCTGCCTTGAATTGGCAGATAGTTTCAACCCGCATCCCGGATACTTTGCCGCCGCCTGGATGATTCCCATTTGCTGAGCATACTTGAAAACTTGTCCCAGAGTAGCAAAAACATATTGTGCCGTGCGCGCCGTTTTTCCGGCTGCAATCACACCGTCTTTCAGGACAAGCAAAGTATTGATGTCGGACAATTCCGCAAGTGGTCTGTCACCGATAAAAGGAATAACCCATATCGCTGAATGCCCTTTTTCTTTTTGGTGTTGTCCGGATGATTTCGTAACCTGGCTATATGGAAGATAATGGCTGTTGATGAAGTCCCGGATGTTGATTGTCTGTAATTGATTGTTTACTGTTGCTGTATGAACATCTTTCATTTTTATTGGCGTGCCGCCTGCCTTTGCATTTGCTTTGAATGTCTTTAATTTTTCCATGCAATCATTGATGGTAACACCATCGGACAACCAACCGATTCCCGTTTCAGTAGCCACGCCGCGCACTGTGAACCGGATGGAAAAGTATTTGTCTTTTTGAACACGGCCGATTTTTCGGCTTTCATGCTCCCGGTACCGGATTCCCCGATGATTCGTTTTCACCCATTTGCTCATGATCCGCATTTCCTGTTATTGGCTGTTACTGAAAAATTGGGATAGAATTGGGATAAGATTCAGATGAAAAATTCTATCCCAATTTTATCCCAATTTTTACACAATATATTATGTTTTGGTATATGGTGCAAGATGTTGATGAAATAACAGGATAAGTCTATGATGTCAATGGTTTTTCTTGTGAATATGGGATAAGGTTATGATAGATGTAAGTTATTAAAAGGGATATCCAAGCCCTTATCATTCATCTCTGCAATTTCGTTCTGCCCCTGCGAAACCACCACCGCCATATCGGTTTCTTCCATCCTGGCAATGCGCTCCTGGATTTCCCGCCGTGGCTCGGCCCTCACACCGGCCAATTCAGCCTTCAAAGCTGCAATCTTTTCGCCCCAGTGTTTCCTCACTTTGTCGTACATGCGGATGGCCGTAGCTTTGTCGATGCAGATCACCATGGCCTTACCCTGAAATCCGCGTCCGGTGAAGTGGTGCACCATATCTTTAGCAATAGCTTCCAACCGGGGGTCCCGAGAAATCAAATGGTATTCTCTGGCAAATTCCCGTTCCAGCTTCTTTTCTTGGGATTCGTCCAATTCCGCTTCTTCCAGCAGTCTCTCCATATTCTCGTTGAGATCGTCGTTGACTAATTGCAGTTCGGGGATACGGTTTTCGTAATAGAGTGGCACCGTAGCGCCATCGGCTACTGACTGCTGGAAGTCATAGACGCTGATGTAATCACCGAAGACTTGCCGGGTCTTCTCCTCACCTACGATCAGGGGTGTTCCGGTAAATGCCAGAAAAGCGGCGCCCGGTAGCGCCTTTCGCATGTTCAGCGCCAACGTATCGTACTGGCTGCGGTGAGCCTCATCTGTGATGACAATGATATCCCGCCGCTCAGAGAGCACCGGATGCGCCTCGCCCTTCTCAGTTCGGAACTTGTGGATCAGGGTGAAGACATAGCGGTGATCTTCAGTAAGCAATTGCCGCAGGTGCTTGCTGCTTTCGGCCTGGGCGCGGCCTTCGGTCACCACCCCAGCCGATGCGAAGTGTTTGTATATCTGGCCGTCCAGCTCTTGCCGGTCAGTGACCACCACAAAGGTCCAGTTGCCCGGTATCTTACGAAGCACCTTCTGAGCAAAGAACATCATCGCAACACTCTTGCCGCTGCCCTGGGTATGCCAGAACACCCCCAACTTGCCGTCTCTTTGCCGGATATCCGCCAAAGCCTCCATCGCGTTATTCACACCCAGATATTGATGATTCTTGGCTGTCAGCTTGATCAAACCTCCGGGGACTTCTTGAAACAGGCTGAAATTCTCTACCAGATCCAACAGCCGGACAGGATCGCAGACGCCCCGAAGCATGGTCTCAAGAGATACCCGGCCCGCTTCAATTTCGCTGCCTACCTTCTTCCACTCGGCAAAGTGTTCCCATCCGGCAGTAATGCTACCCACGCGGCTCTGGCTGCCATTGGAAACAATAATAAGGGCGTTGGGCCAGAAGAGCTGAGGGACGGTGTCTTTGTAGTCTCTCAGGTTACCGGTAAAGGCGGTTTCCAGGCGACGGTGAGCGGCCTTAAGTTCGATCAGAACCAATGGCAGACCATTGACAAAGCCCACCAGGTCAGCCCGGCGGGTGTGCATATCACCGGTGATCCAGAACTGGGAGCAAAGCAGAAAGTCATTATCGGACGGATTGTCCCAATCCATCACCCGGATCACTTCCACCGTCTCACCATTGCCTTCGGGATCGGGAACAGGAACCCTCACGCCATTTTTGAGCAGGTGGTAGATTTCACGGTTGGCTGCCGTCATGCTCATGCGAGAGCGGTCGCGGGTCAATTCCTCGATGGCCTGACTGATGGCTTGATGCGGGGCGCGCGGATTGAGCCGCTGCAAAGCAGGACGCAGGCGGGCGGGAATGATAACCTCGGACCGGGCCTCACGGCCCAGCGTACTCGCGCCGTGGTCGAATTCGTGGTAGGCGTTGAAGGTCTCCCAGCCCAGTTCCGCCAACAAGGAAATGGCCGGTCGCTCAACCAGAGCATCTTCGGTGTAGCCGGTGAAATGGGTCATGGTTGCGACTCCTTTTTTTCCTGAGGAGATAACACGATTTATATGATTAAGGATTAATAAGGAATTTCCTTGACTTTGCTGTCTGCGTCAATTACTCTTAACTCAGCTCATTTACCATGTGTAAAAGGAGTTACGAAGCCGTCCAACTGGGCGGCTTCAGCCTTTTTATGGTCTGTGTTTGTCTTGAAAACCTCAATGCTATCGGTAATTCAGGCCGACACCCATCCCTGCTGTTCCAACCGTTGTAACGCCTTATGGATATGCTGTGGTTTCATCAGGGCTTTCTTCCGTTTGTTCCATGATTCCACTTTCATCCGGATCGCGTCAAAATCACCAAATGTACATTTATCATGTTTTACTACCCAATGCACTGTGGAGAGCAGCTCCATACCGTAGGGAGTTTCAAATCCCTCGATAAGCTTTTTTACGCGCTCAAGGTGTTCTTCAGCCTCTGTATTGTTCTTCAGGAAATCTACAGCCCTGTTCATTGCATCAGGCATCAATCGTATCTCCGCCTTTGCTGAGCGATCACCATATCCCCTGATAAAATGCCCCTCAATATGTTGCAGTGCATGATGAAGGTTATCAGCGTAAGGACCAAAATGATGCGCCTGAAATTTCAGACGCATTGGCTCGCCTGCTTCTTGCAGGAAATAAGCAAGCTTTTGCACTTCTAAAAGACTGTGCCGGTAACCTTGGCGCCCATAGATATCCAGGAGGCGAATCAACAAAGCCCGTCCGGGAGTCATGTTTGGTTCTTTGGTTCCTACCGGCATCTTATCGGCTAAAGGCGAACCTTTGGGCTCATACAAGAGTACCTGAATATCTGTCAAATCGGCGAAGGTTGATTCTATCCGATCCTTCACTTCCGACCAGTTCAATCCCCCTAACCCCGCCCCAAGCGGTGGAATCGCTATGGTGCGTATGCCAAGAAGTTGAATCTGAGATTTCAAATCCATCAGACCTGAATCAATGTCCGTCATCTTTGACTTTCCCTTCCAATGGCGTTTGGTGGGGAAATTAATTATATACTTGGGGTTAAAGATGCTGTCGGTCTTATAAACCAGGACTCGTCCAGGCTGCATCTGCCCGCTCTTGCAGGACTTTGCATAATATGAATAGTTATCCGGGAAGGCTTGTTTAAATTGCAATGCAATCCCCTTGCCCATCACCCCGACGCAGTTTACCGTATTCACGATGGCTTCGACATTAGCCTCAAGCAGGTTGCCATGTGTGAGTTCAATCATAACTCCTCCTCGTTTCAGTAATACCAGTCAGCACAGATCACCACAGGAATGATCAAGTCAAATTCGGCAAGCATTGCTTCAGTTTCGATTTTTTTTAACTGGTTAATAACGCCTATTTTCAGTATCAAATTGACTGGAAATCGTTCATAAACCAGAAACTCTGCCTGGCGTCTGCGCTTACGATCCATGTCGTCATTGGTATCAGCCCAGTAGTTGGTTGACATGATATCCCAATCTACCTTATCGAGATCGGCCAAATCGGTAAAGAATTCGGTAAAGGCCATAATCCCATGCCCATCCGAAAATACGAACCTCAGCCCAGCTATATTCACAGTCTGCGCCGTCGATACTATGTGTACAACTGAAACCTGTCCGCCGGAGAATCCCAAAACATTATCTCTGGATATAGTATATAACATAGGTGAACGTGGAGCAAAATAAAACGGCACATAATCGTGCAGTGTTCCGCCCGGTTTGCACGGCACAGAAGTGTTGGCGCGACGATCTTGTATCGACTGATGGGCCATATTGGTATAGCCGGTGTCCTCCTGATCCAACACCCGTTTCGCCCACATACCCCCGGCTTCAAATATTAATCGCAGGTTGTCTATTGATGTGATGTGATAAATGGGAGTTGGATTCGGGTATGTAAAAGATGGATTCATTCATCGGCCTTCTCGGGAACAGCGATATCCAGTTCCGACACATCCACCTCGCCGGAGATAAGTCGTGGTAAAAGCAAATCGCGGGTGCGGCGGAGAACAGTGTTTTTCCTTTGCAAATTCAAAATCTGAAGGGCAAAAGGTTGCATAGTTTCTTCAAATTGAGAAATGATAGCCTGCACAGGAACAACCAGTTCGATAGTTTTGAAAACACCTTTCGTAATTTCTTTGAAAGTGGCGCCTGTTCCAAGGCTGATGAAATATTCCACATTCTCCTTGAGCCAGTAATAGAGCGTATAAAGCGGAAAATGTTCATCAGGAATACAGGTTATGAAACCCTGATTTGTACACGCTTCAGTAGTATTGATTGAAATCACGCCGAGCGTAGCCCGACTGGTCATCATAACAGAAAACGGAGGAAATAAACGTGCAGAACTTTTTTTCAAACCCAGTTCGCTAATTTGATTGCCGGAATATTCCATGAACATTGAACCTGTTGCGGTAAGATCGGTTGGTGAATACCAATTAATAGTTCCTTCACTCCAATACTCATGAACGACTTTTGAGGGTGTTCCCCCGCCCAAAATATCAAACGTATTTTCGACTGTTTTCACCTCCCACCCCTCCGGAATCTGGCTCAGAGGGGAATCAGTGAAACGGGTATGCTGGTAACCGGGGAAGCGGAACTTGACGAACCACTCGCGGTAGAGGTTCTGCGCCATCTCCTCCAGAATCTTGATCCGCCGCAGGTTGTTCTCGATCAGATCGTCGTAGGCCGAGAGGATTACGGCGATTTTTCGCTGGATTGGGAGAGGGGGAGATAGATATCAGCCCTCACAATGGTATCTGTATCTACTGCTGGATAGGCAGCTCCTTTGGCATTTGCTGTGAGATAGTCCGTGAAAGGCTGGTTTGTGACTGTAAAATACAAGAAACGTTCATCAATATCCTTTCCGGCGCGTAAGACTGCAAATCCGGTCGAGGCGATTGTGTTTTCTTCTGGATTTCGGGCAAGCCAGAATGACCTCAGATTAGGGCGGACTGTAGCCAGTAAAGTATCGCCGTTTCTGACTATACGATTTGCTCTGCTGGGCGCGTCAGCAATTTGAAGTCTCTGAGTGCCTTGTAATGACCCGGTACCCACAGAAGAAATATCTATGTACTCAATCTCATCAAAAGAATAACCACTGCGGAGAGACTCAGGGTTGACAGTAATGACATTGCCCAGCCTCATCACTCCCCCTCCAACAACTTCGTCACATTCTTGGCAATACCCTCTTTTCCCCGGTTCTCCAGGCGCTTCCGGGCAAGGGTGATGGCTTTGCGAAGTTTCTCTTGCAATACCTCTTTCGGCAGTGAATCTGTGAGGTATTCGGCAACATGGATGCCGGAACGGCCCAGCTCCAGCAGTTCAATCTGCTCCTGCTTCTTGCCGGCGCAGAGGATCATGCCCAGGGGCGCATCTTCACCCTCGCGGCGCTCGTATTTATCCAGCCAGCGCAGGTATAGCTCCATCTGTCCCTTGAATGATGGCTTGAATTCACCCAGTTTGAGTTCAATTGCCACCAGGCGGCGCAAGCGCCGATGATAGAATAGCAGGTCCACGTAGAAGTCATCGCCATCCAAAGTGATGCGCTTTTGGCGTTCGAGGAAGGCAAATCCAACGCCCAGTTCCAAGATGAATGATTCCATCTCGCGCAGGATGGCTGTCTCCAAATCTTTTTCGGCAAAGGTGTCCTTAAGTCCGAGAAAATCCAGTAGATAGGGATCGCGAAAGACCAGGTCCGGGATAAGCTTATCGGTCTTGCGCAGCTTAGTCAGCTCCTGTTCGATGAGTTTTTCGGGCTTTTTCGACAGCGCCGTTCGTTCATAGAGCATGGAGTTGATCTTTTTTTCCAATGTCCTTGTGGACCAGCCTTCAATGCTGCACATCTCGGCGTAGAAGTTGCGTTTGAGAGGGTCATCCATACTGATGAGCAGGCGAAAGTGACTCCAGCTTAATTTTGCACACAGCGCGTGCAAAATCGTTTTATCGGGAAATATTTCAGCGAATTTAACCATGTACGCAAGATTGCGTTCGTTCCAGCCGCGACCGTACTCAATAGTCAATTTTGCTGACAGTGTCGGCAAAATCTCTCGGCCGTATTCGGCGCGTTTCTCCTGAAGAACATCCTCTCGAATCCGCCTGCCCACGTTCCAATAGAGCATGGTCAGGGCTGTGTTGACAATAGTGGCGACGGCTTGCCGTGTCTCCTCGATCATCTGGCGGAGGTCATCCAGCAGCGGGAGAGCCACAATATTATTTAAAGGCGTGATCTGACCCGAATCATGTTTTTTGATCGCCATCACTCAGCCTCCAGCAACTTTACCACATTCTCAGCGATTC
>JBAXVB010000489.1:0-3307 GCA_037129415.1 Deltaproteobacteria bacterium | reverse complement strand
TGGGTAAAGATGATTTTTTGAAACTTCTGGTTACCCAGCTTCAGAACCAGGACCCGATGAATCCAACGGACAGCACGGCGTTTGTTGCTCAACTTGCTCAGTTCAGCTCTCTGGAACAACTGTCCAATGTCAATGATAACCTTAAGGTTGTCCAATTGTTCGATCAGTCCATCAATAATGCGCAGGCTGTCAATTTTGTCGGTAAAACCGTTAAAGCCAGCGGCAGCATGTTTGAACTGGGTACTGGGGAAACTCACGAGATACAGTATCAACTCGGTGAAGATGCTGATACAGTTTACGTCAGTATCTACAATTCATCCGGTGAAATCGTCAAGAAAATTGAAATGGATAAGATGACTGCAGGTTCGCAGAGTGTTGTCTGGGACGGCAAAGATGAAAATGGCAGTGCAGCACCTGCCGGAACCTACTCCTTCTCGCTTCAGGCGAAAAACAAGGATGGAGAGATCATGGAGTCGGCTGCCTTTATCGAGGAAGTCATTACAGGCGTCAGTTACCATAACGGCAACACCTATCTGCTGGCAAAGGGTATTGAAATTCCTTATGCGGCGATTATTGAGGTGTCGGAACCGGAGAAAAAGTAAGCGCAAATTTAAACACAGATGACGATAATTACACAATATCTATAGCTTTTAAGATAATGATAACGCACCCAAAATCTTTATCTTGAAAGCTATAACACCGATACAAAACAATAAAGGAGGTAGTTCTTATGATCGGCTCATTATATTCAGGCGTAACCGGTTTAAACGCTGCGACTCAGCGTATGGGAGTTATTGGCGACAATATCGCCAATGTCAACACCACGGCATATAAGGGTTCAGAGCTTTCGTTCGAGAACTTGATTATGCAATCTGTCGGCGGATATACAGGTATGGAAGTTGGGGGCGGTGTAATGTTGGGTGATCTCAGCTATGATTGGAATCAGGGAACAATGCAAAAAACATCGAATCCCTTAGATATGGCTATTGCAGGTTCTGGATTCTTTCAGGTCCAGGATCCTGCTGACCCAACAAAACTGTATTATACCCGTGACGGTGAATTCAGCGTTGATGCAACCGGATACCTTGTGACTTCTTCGGGTATGAGGGTTATGGGATGTGTTCCTCCGGCTACTACGCCTACGCCCATACAGTGCCCACCAAACACTACCGCTAACGCTCCACCACCTTTTAAAAAAGTTACAGTCGATGCTAAGGGCATATATACCTTTACAGACAGCAAGGGTGTTGTGACCCCAGCAGACACGCGTCAGATTATGATTTTTGATAATACGGATAGATCTGTCATGGCAAAAATGAATAACAACCTTTACACAAAAACCACTGCAGGTGCTATGGACATAAGCGGAATTCCGGGTACAATTGGTTTGGGTTCGGTCGAGCCTGGATCACTTGAAATGTCCAACGTCGATATCGCCAAGGAATTTGTCAACATGATTACAGCTCAGCGCGCGTTTTCAGCCAGTTCCAAGGTCATCACAACCAGCGACGAAATTCTGCAGGAACTGATCAATATCAAGCGGTAATTCAAAAAAACACAGAAAAAAGGGTAAGGGGTGAAATCAGCCCCCTTACCGTACTGACACAAATAAGGAGACTTCCGATGATCAAGGTAACCAGATTAAACAATAGTGAAATGATCGTGAACGCGGAAAGGATTCAATCGCTTCAGTCCACACCTGACACGCTGATCACCTTTACAAACAAGGACCGGCTGATGGTCAGGGAGCCTGTTGAAGAATTGTCCAGAAGAATATTGGATTACCGGCGGATGGTCTTTCAGAATCAAGTTTCGGCAGTAGATATTCTTCAGCAGTTTCCGGATGTCCTTCATTGATGAATTTCGAGGAGACTGTATTTTATGGATATCACGACACTGATGGGTATCCTGGTTTCCGGTGTGCTGGTGGTCAGCGCTATTCTGATGGGCGGGCCTGGAATATGGTTTCTGGATTACCCATCCCTGATGATTGTTATCGGCGGAACCATGGGCGCAACGCTTATCGCTTATCCGATTTCTGAAGTGATGAGCGTTTTTGGCATTGCCAGAAATGTATTTTTACACCGCTATCAATCCCCTACAACGCTGATTCCCATAATTGTTCAATTTGCCAAAAAGGCGCGGACTGAAGGTATTCTTTCATTTGAACCTCAACTGAAAAAGCTGAAAAACCCGTTTCTTATTAAGGGAATTCAAATGGCAATTGACGGAATGGAATCCAGCGCCATTGAAGATGTGTTGACCACGGAAATTGCTTATGTCGGAGAACGCCATAAAATTGGGGCGGAGATATTTTCGACAATGGGAGCCTATGCACCATCAATGGGAATGATGGGGACACTTATCGGTCTGGTGCAGATGCTCAGACAGATGCATGATCCCAGCCTGATTGGCGGGCCTATGGCGCTTGCTCTGCTGACAACGTTTTATGGCTCCGTCCTTTCAAACCTGTTGTTTAATCCAATTGCCGGAAAATTGAGAACCCGAAGCAAGCAGGAGATACTGGTCAAACAGATGATTCTGGAAGGGATTCTTGCGATTCAGGCAGGAGATAACCACCGGATTGTCGAGCAAAAACTGAAAGCATTTATCTCACCCAAAATTCTTCAAAAATTATCATACGGCAATGTAAGGTCGTGGAATTCGGCAGAGTTATGAACCCCAATTCAAGACACGGCATATCGAGCGATCCTCTCCCTGTTTCCAGTAATGATTGGGCTGTTGTATATGCTGGATTTATCATCATGTTGCTGTGCTTTTTTATCGTGCTGTGTTCGTACTCCGTGACAGATAAATCTAAAATGGCTCTGGCAGCCAAATCATTTTCAACGGCTGTAAGTGTTTTTACCGGTGGGCAGCGGTTTGAATCCGGTGAAGTTGCTTTGCCGGTTGCTCCTGATATGGTAAGTGTTGACAGTGAGCTTGCAGGTATATATAGCAATGTTCAAGTAGTGACCAGCAGTCTGGGGATGGAAAATGAGATTAAAGTGTCGATTTCTGAGAAAGGACTTATCCTTCAACTTTCCGACAAAATTTTGTTTGAAGCGGGTCAGGCCGATATTCTGCCGGAAGCCAGAAGGCTGATTGAACATCTGGGAACGATCATTGCAAATCATCCTTCATACAGTCTTCGCATTGCGGGGCATACGGACAATGCACCCATCCGTACCAGCCGCTATCCATCCAACTGGGAGTTGTCCACGTCACGGGCCGTAAATGTTGTTCGGTATCTTCTGGACAAACGCATTATTGCTGCTGATAGATTGCTGGCGGCGGGCTTTGGCGA
>JBAXVB010000488.1:0-3310 GCA_037129415.1 Deltaproteobacteria bacterium | reverse complement strand
AAGCACTTGTGAACATATTTTTCTCATCATCGTAAAAAACGCTCCAGATTTCTTCTGGCTTCTCATTTTTTTCTCCCAGGCAAACAATCGCTTTTTTTTCAATGGCCTGACGGTCATTGGCCTTATGTTCACGGGCTTTTTCATTATCACTTTTGCTGCAACCCATTAAAGAAACAACTGCAAAAATAATCGTTACGGCAATAAAATATCTTAATTTCATCTGAATAAATTTCCTTTAAATTAAGGCATATAGCAACTACAAATAGCCCCTTTCGTGAAGAGATACGGGATGTGAATTATTTACGACTAATAAAGTTATTATTTACGGAGGGAATATCCGCCGATTTCCATCCTCCTCCCAACGATTTGATCAAAAGAACGCTTGCCGCCAGTTGCCGGCTCCGGATGTCCAGCAATGTTCTTTCATTGGCGAGTTCCACTGTCTGAGCGACGATTACATTGATATAACCGACGGTTCCAGCCTTATACTGATTGCTCGTCACTGTTGCGGCCTGCCGAGCTGCCTCAACGGCCTCTGTTTGAACATGTACTTCTTCCCCCAGGATGCGGAGCGCAGCCAGATTGTCCTCAACCTCCTGAAAGGCGGTAAGAACGATCTGGCGATAGGAAGCGGTGGTTGCATCATAGGCAGCCAGTAATTGGTCGCTCTGCACCAGGCGTAAGCCTCCATCGAAAACTGTTTGTGAAATCGACGGACCGACAGACCAGAAGCGGCTGGGCCAGCTAAGCCACTGGTCCACACTTGATGCTTCAAGACCAGCCAAAGCACCTATATGAACGGTTGGGTAAAATGCTGCCTGGGCCACACCAATCTGTGCATTAGCCATTGCCATGCGCCGCTCGGCCGCGGCGATGTCGGGTCTCTGTTCAAGGAGTTCCGATGGCACAGTAAGCGGGATGGACGGCAATGTGGGAACAAGTGGCGTAACGGCAATCCAGAATTCAGAAGCCGGTTTTCCGATCAGAGTGGCCATGGCGTGTTCCACCTTCGCACGCTGCAAACCGAGATCAATCGCCTGAGCTTGAGTACTTTTAAGCTGGGTTTCCGCCTGCAGTACGTCCGATTTAGCAACTACGCCGCTATTGTACCGGTTATTCGCCAGTTCAAGGGATTTCCTGTAATGGGTTACAGTTGAATCAAGGAGTTGTTTCTGAGCATCAATCGTTCGCAGCAGGAAGTAATCCTGGGCCAGTTCAGCCTGAGCGCTCAACAAGACTCCGGGCAAATCTGCTGCGCTCGCCTGGGCGCTTGCCTGACTTGCTTCAACGGTACGGCGGATCCGGCCCCAAAGGTCGACTTCCCACGAAAGATCAATTGGGAGTAAAAAATCCGAGATACTGACCCCGTTCTGACCTGTATTTAGGTTATTTGATGCAACTAAGTTCCCACCACGCCTCATTGATGGCATCGTCTTTCGGATTCGCCTCTTTCCAGCCGTCAATTTCCTTGTAGGCAACCGGAACCCCGGTAATCGGCCGCACATAAGCCGGACCCACCGTGCAGGACGTGACAGATGTAAGCAGTCCGACGGCAAACAGTACGATTTTCCATCTTAAAAGGGTCATTTTCTTTCTCTCGTTGCAACAAATCAGGCAGTTGGACTGATAACCGAAGTCTGCAGGTTTGGGGATAGTACTAAACCATAAATCGCATTTTGTCCATCAATCTTCAATCGTATTAGGTAGAGCCGGCAGGATGCCTGCTCTACTAAAACGCGTCCCAGCTTTAACCATTTTCCTTCAGTCCATATCGCTGCGTCCGTCTGCGCTTGCTGTCTATCCATAATCTGAAACGGTCCAGATAAAGGTAAACCACCGGGGTTGTATAAAGTGTAAGCATTTGACTGAAAATCAGTCCGCCGACAACGGCAATACCCAGTGGCCGGCGCAGCTCGGAACCGACTCCGTGGACCGATAGCCAGCGGCAGCGCACCGATAAGCGCCGCCATGGTGGTCATCATGATAGGTCGAAATCGCAGCAGGCACGCCTGAAAAATTGCTTCCTCAGGGGCCGTTCCCTCTTTACGTTCAGATTCCAGAGCAAAGTCAACCATCATGATGCCGTTCTTCTTGACAATGCCGATCAGCAGGATAACGCCGATGACGGCAATGAGGCTGAGGTCAGTCTTAAAGATCATTATGGCAAGCACCGCACCCACGCCTGCCGATGGAAGAGTGGAAAGGATGGTCAGCGGGTGGATGTAGCTCTCGTAAAGAACGCCGAGTACGATATAGACCGTCACCAGCGCAGCCAGAATCAGCAGCGGTTCATTGGCGAGCGAGGACTTGAATGCTTGCGCCGTTCCGGCAAAATTTCCCCTGATGCCGCCCGGCATTCCGATCTCCCGTGTGGCGTTCTCAAACGCATCTACCGCCTCCCCAAGTGCTACGCCAGGCGCCAGATTAAATGACAGGGTTATCGAAGGGAATTGCCCCTGATGGTTTACCGCCAGGGCCGTGGCGGTCGGCTCGTAATGGGTAAAGGCGCTTAGTGGAATCTGGGCGCCGTTGGATGAGGGGACGTAGATGTCTTTTAATGTCTCTGGATTCTGCAGGAAAATGGGATCGACCTCCATAACCAGATGGTATTGGTTCAGCATGGTATAGTTGATCGATACCTGACGCTGACCGAAGGCATCGTAGAGGGTGTTATCAATGACTTGTGGAGTAATGCCCAGTCGAGCGGCTGTGGGGCGGTCGATAACCAGTAACGCTTGCCGCCCTTTGTTCTGCTGATCGCTGCTTAGATCGACCAGTGTCGGGATTGTGCGAAGCTTCTGCAGGAGGTGCTGCGCCCATCGGTTGAGTTCCGTTGGATTGTCACTCTGGAGAGTGTACTGATAAAGGGCATTGCTCATTCGCCCGCCAACACGCAGATCCTGAACGGGCTGGAGAAAGGTGTGGGCGCCGGGAACTTCAACCAGATTCTTGCGTAATCTTCCGATGATCTCTTTTGCGCTCGCAGTCCGATTCTCGAAGGGTTTCAGCGAAATAAACATCCTGCCAGAATTGGTGGTAGCCCCGCCTCCGCCCCCACCGCCAATAAAGCCAGTTACATACTCCACGTCGGGATCTTTTTTGATGATGTCAACAATTTGCGCCAGTTTTTCCTGCATGGCCTGAAAAGAAATGTCCTGAGCAGCCTGGATAGCTCCGGAAATGCGGCCCGTGTCCTGTTCTGGAAAGAATCCTTTGGGCACAATGACAAAGAGGCCGACGTTAATCACCACCATGAGCAGCATCAGCAAGAGCATGATGCGGGAGTGGCGGATCGCCCAACGAAGCGTCA
>JBAXVB010000487.1:0-3313 GCA_037129415.1 Deltaproteobacteria bacterium | reverse complement strand
GGATAATGTATGAAATCAATCTCTTTCATGGCATGTCACGACTGTGATCTGCTTCATCGAATTCCAGTCATTTCCGAGGAAATGACGGCCAGTTGCTGTCGCTGCGGAGCATTGCTTGCAAAGCCAAAACAAAACAGCCTTGAACGAACGCTTGCATTGGCGATTACAGGACTTATCCTGCTGATTATGGCCAATTCGTTTCCTTTTCTCGGTTTCAAGATACAGGGCCAGATACGGCACACGCTCCTGCTGACCGGAATTCAGCAGTTCTACACTTCAGGGATGCCGTGGCTGGCCGTTCTGGTATTGTTCACGACCGTCATCGCTCCCCTGACTCAGCTCCTGTCGCTGATCTATATCCTGCTTCCACTGAAGTTCCAGCGTCGGGCGCCCGGCATGTTTCATGTCTTTCGCTGGATGCAGCAGTTGCAGCCCTGGAGCATGATGGAGGTTTTTATGGTTGGGATTCTTGTCTCCATGGTCAAACTGGCCAAAATGGCGCAGATACTCCCGGATGTCGCCTTGTTCTGTTTCATGGCGCTTATTTTTGTTCTGGCCGCATGTATGGCTTCCCTTGACCCTCACCAGGTCTGGGATCATTGGGAGAAAAACGGATGTCTTCAACAGCATTGACAGCCAAAACCGCATCTCTTGTGAGCTGCCCGATCTGCCATCTTCTTATTCGAAAACACACAACAGCGGCCGATTCACCTGGGCAATGCCCACGATGCGGGGCGACCCTTCATTCACGCAAACGCAACAGCATTGCACGCACCTGGGCGCTAATCCTTGCGGCTTTTCTGTTTTACATTCCGGCCAATCTGATTCCAATTACCAAAATCACATCCCTGGGAGTTGTACAGACAGACACCATCATGAGCGGCGTTATTTATTTTATTGCCACAGGGATGTGGCCGCTTGCCCTGATTATCTTTGTCGCCAGTATTTTTGTTCCTCTGCTCAAGTTGCTTATCCTGACGTTTCTTGTGATCTCTGTGCAGCGCCGCTCCAATTGGCGGCCCAAGGATCGCACCCGACTCTATCGACTCACCGAAGCCATCGGTCGCTGGTCAATGGTGGACATTTTTGCGGTGACCATTCTCGTTGCCCTGGTTCACATGGGCGCCATAGCCAATATAGAAGCCCAAAAAGGTGTGGTATTTTTCGCCGCCGTGGTGGTCATCACCATGTTTGCGGCTATAAGTTTTGACCCCCGTTTGATATGGGATACAAAGGAGCCTGAAGATGCATGTGAATACCCCGCTTGAGCCAGACGCCACTGATTTTTCAGAGCCTGTCGTCCAGGCCAGGAAACGTCAGTTATCCCTGATATGGCTCATCCCTGTGCTTGCGGCCTTGATTGGCGGCTGGCTGATCTATAAAACCCTGTCTGAAAAAGGTCCCGAGGTCGTCATAATTTTTAAGACTGCCGAGGGTCTTGAGGCCGGTAAAACCAAGATCAAGTTCAAGGATGTGGAGATTGGGCAGGTTACGGAATTATCCCTCACCGAAGATATCTCCCAGGTTTCGGTGAAAGCCCAGTTCGTTAAAGGTGCTGAGGCATATCTTACTGAAAATACACGATTCTGGGTGGTACGCGCCCGGGTGGCTGCTTATGGCGTGTCTGGACTTGGCACACTGCTTTCCGGAGCCTATATCGACACTGATCCAGGAAAACCCGGCAAGCCCGAACTAAAATTCAATGGGCTGGAAGAACCACCCATTTTCACAACTGTGGATCCTGGTCGCATTTTTACGCTAAAGGCGGACCGCAAGGGCTCGATTGAAGTCGGCGCACCGGTTTATTACCGGCAGATCCCGGTTGGAAAAGTCATTGCCTATAACCTGGCTCCAGAGGGCACAAGCATCTTCTTCAAGGTCTTTATCAACGCCCCCTACCACAAGTACGTTCATGAAAACACGCGATTCTGGAACGCCAGCGGCTTTGATATGAAATTAGACACTCAGGGAATCCGTATTCAGACAGAATCGTTTGTCTCATTGATGGTTGGCGGCATTACATTCGACATCCCGAACAATTATGAAAGTCCCGGAGAAACAGCCCAGGAAGAGGCTATTTTCACCTTGTACTCAAACCGCGATGCTGCTGAAAAAAAAGACTATGCTGAAAAAAAACTGTTTCTACTGAATTTCGACACTTCAGTCAGAGGGCTTTTTCCTGGAGCGCCGGTCGAGTTCCGGGGCATCCAGGTTGGAGAGGTGATCGATTTGAAACTGGAGTACGATGCCAACAAAAAATCCTTTGAAATACCGGTTTTGATCGTAATCGAACCCGGCCGGTTGAACTTAAAGAAAAATACAGCCACGAAAGTCCATGAAAAAATCATTGATTTTCTGATTGCAAAAGGACTGCACGCCCAGTTGAAAACAGGTAACCTCGTCACCGGGCAGCAATACGTGGCTCTGGATTTTTTCCCGAATGCAGAGCCCAGAAGCATTGTCTATCAGGGCGACTACCCTGTCATCCCGACCCTTCCGACACAGATTGAGGAGATTGCATCAAAAATCGGTCAGTTTATCACCAAGCTTGATAAGCTACCACTGGATAAGATCGGAAATGACCTCAAGGATACAATTCAGGGCGCCAAGCGAATTACCAACTCTCCGGAAATCGGGGAAGCTCTGCGCTCACTGAACACCGCCGTCAAGGAAATCCAACTGCTGACTACTGATCTGCGCGTTCGGACAGCCCCCGAGATCAATGCCGCTCTTAAGCAAGCTCAGCAGTCGCTGGCCACATCCAATGCTGTCCTGGAGACGGATTCTCCCCTGCAATACCGCATGAAAGAGACATTGGAAGAACTTTCGGACGCTGCGCGCTCCCTGCGGGTGCTGGTGGAATACCTCGAAAATCACCCGGAATCAATCGTTACCGGAAAAGGATCGGAAAAATGAATACAATGAGATATTGCCGTGTACTCGGGATAGTTCTTTGTCTGATAACCATTTCCGGCTGCCTTCTAAAAAGCCAGCCGGCTCAGTATTACACTCTGAACCCGATACAGCGGCCGAAAGCATGTCCGGATTTCAAACCCCGGTTCACCGTCTCGGTCGGGCCGATAATCATTCCGGACATATTGAAACGTCCGCAGATCGCAACACGGACAAACGACAATCAGGTTGGCTTTTCCGAGTTTCACAAATGGGCGGGACTATTAAAGGATGATGCCAAACGCATTCTGGCGGAGAACCTCAGCATTCTTCTGGCCGAGGAAGGCGCAACCGTCTCAACGGATGAACTCCTGATGGAAGCGGACTACCGGGTTGTTGTGAACATCAACCGCTTTGACGG
>JBAXVB010000486.1:0-3315 GCA_037129415.1 Deltaproteobacteria bacterium | reverse complement strand
AATACAAAGGTAATGTAAATGAAACAGATTGAAAACCTCATTGCAAGAATTGCACAGCGAATCAACATCAACCTCAGAGAACTGAATTTCGACCTGACCAACTACATCAAGAACGTGCTTCCGCTTGGTCAGCTTGCTAAATTCTACGCCTTTTACGGCATTACCCCGCACCATCCTCTGAATTTTCACTTCAGCCATTCCAACCTTGCTGGCAGCTATTTTCTGGGAAAATGCCGGGTGGATCACTCGGTACTGTATAAAAGTGACATTCGCGGAGATGAGTTGAAGCGAAAAAATGATGTTTTTTCATTTGGAACCCACAAGATTCCCGTATATGAAGATGAATCCATTCATATCCGGGACAGCTTTCTCATCAAAACCCTGGTTCACAACTATTCCCACGACCCGGAGAGCCTGGAAACTTTTTTCATTCATGACACCATGTCCATGCATTATGCCAATATTCACGGGTCCCCGACCGAAGGATGCTTCCTGGGAACCTTTAGCACCGTTGATCTGACAACTGCTCATGACTGCGTGATCGGACGTTTTTCATATATTCAGGCCGGGGAAATTTCCCACATCCATGTCGAACCCGGAAACATCTGGATCAAAAAAGACAATGCATTCAATTTTCTATACCGTTATCCACGCCCGATTCTGGATCGCTATGTCAATTTCATTCTCGGCGAGGGCCCTCCCCGTGGCATCATCATGGATTTTGTTCAGGAGCGGAAAGCTGATTTCAAACGTGTTTTTGATGAGATTCATCTGGAACTGCCGATAAACATTCCTCAGGGAGCTTCCGTGGATCGATTTGCTGTTATCAAGAAAAAAACCCGCATCAGTGAAAACGTCCTAGTCGCCCAGCGCGCATACATTCAAAATTCCTTTCTGGGCAAAGGCGCCAATGCTCAGGAAAACTGTTATATCGTAAACTCTCACCTTGATGGTTATGATGTGACGGCTCATGGGGCAAAAATAATCGAAGCCAGACTTGGGAAGAAAGTTTTTGTCGGATTTAATTCCTTTCTGAGGGGAACTCCGGAATATCCATTAATTATCGGCGAAGAAAGCATTGTAATGCCGCACACCATTATTGATCTATCAGAGCCGATTTCCATTCCTTCTGGTCATCTGGTCTGGGGCTATATTGGCAATTCAAACGATTTAAAAAACCACAGTCTTCCGCTGGAAGAATTTTCCAGAATCAAGGATGGACTGGTAATGGGGGATCTGCTGTTTGAAGGCGACGGAGAACAGTTTGTGGAAGGCTTTCAGCATCGCATTGAGCACATTCTGGAAGCCAACGGCGCCTATTTTAATGGCAAACACAACCGGGGGCATGCCCAACAGAATCAGAACATTTCCTTTAATACCATTCAGCCCTATCCTGATGGCGAGCTTGAAGGACTGTATCCGACCATTGCGATACTTCCCTAAAATGGATAGCGTTAACGATGAAGAAATCCATCCGTTTCCAGTCTGTTCAGTTGCTTTTACTCCATATCTTTTTGCTTTTCCTGCTGCTATGGGCCGCAACTGTTCCCTTGGAGCAAATCCAACAATACGCCTCTGACAATATAGGTGAGATCAGGGACAGGATTGCCTTTCAGCAAAACCTTGTTCAGTTGGAAACCCTGATATGGAGCGCACTCGCATTGACCGCTGTGATTGGATTTGTCATCCCATGTACAGTCTTCCGCCAGGTTTTAAACCCCATACTTTCTATCCGAGATACCGTCCGTCAGGTCAGCATGGGAGATATGGAAGCACGGTTTCAGGTTCATTCCGGTAATGAATTTGAAGCCCTGGCAAATGAACTCAATCGTATAATGGAACATCGAAAACAGGAACGAGAACGGTTGCTGAGCGTCAACCGCACGCTGTCCGCCATCTCCGCCTGCCGTCGGGTAATGATTCATGAAACCGATGAAAAGCGATTGCATCAGGAAATTTGCCGAATTCTTGTTGATATCGGCACATACCGGGTCGCATGGATCGGTTATGCCAATAATGACACAGACAGAACCGTAACCCCGGCAGCTCTGGCCGGATATCAGAACGGGAACCTGGACGCCGTTTCTGCAACCTGGGTAAAAATGGCGTTCAGCCCTACAGTTAGAGCCATTCGAAACAGGCATCCAGCCATCATCAGCGATGTTTTTGGTGATCCCTTGTTCGCCCCTTTTCAGTCTGAAGCGACCCGGCACGGATATTCCTCCGTTATGGCGCTGCCGCTTTCAGTAAATCAGCAGGTCGCAGGTGTTCTGACACTCTATGCCGAAAAACCCGACTCTTTTGGAACAGAGGAAGTTCGGCTTCTGACGGAACTGGCCGACGACATGGCCTGCTTCATTTGTGGTTAGCATCATGGATGCCCAAAACTCTAATCTAAGGTGATTGACTGAAAGCGGTGTTCAGTTTCAAGCCAAAGAAAGGATGAATCTTTCAAGCACATTGCCGATAGAGTTTTCCAGGAAAGTGTTTGCCAAAAAAGACATCCATGTCTCTGGAACAGGCGGCGATTTTGGACAGATTCAAGCCAGTTTCGATATTCAGGGAAGACAGTAGATAAAGGGTATCTTCCGTGGCGATGTTCCCTGCTGCGCCTTGAACAAAAGGGCAACCACCCATGCCGGCAAAGGCCGTATCGAAATGGGAAATCCCGCAGGACATGGCCGCCATAACATTAGCCAGCCCGAGTCCGCGCGTATCGTGAAGGTGCAGAACAATCGGAAGATTGCCGACAGCGGATCTTGCAGAGCCAAGAATCTGGTGGACCGTGAGCGGCGTCGCCATTCCGATGGTATCTGATAGACAGAGCATGTCTGCACCAGCTTTCACCATGGCTTTCGCCATGGCGGCAATCTGATTTCCGGAAATTGCTTCGCCGTATCCACTGCCAAAGGCGCACTGAATGCCTGCCCGAACGTGTATTCCGTGGCTTTTGGATAAGGCAACCATTGTCAGGCCCATTTTCAGCGCTGCATCCGCGCTCATGCCCGTATTGTTCAGGCTATGCCGGTTGCTGGCAGATATCGAGACCTCGATATGGGCCAGCTTTGTGGAGATTGCTCGTTCCACTCCCGTCATATTCAGCGCGAGTGCGCTAAAGGCAACACCTGGAATTCCGGACAGCGCAGAAAAAAGTTTTTCTGCATCCGCCATCTGAGGAACTTTGCCAGGGTGAACAAATGAAGCCACCTGGATATTTTTGAATCCGGCATCTACCATACGCATGATTATTTCAAGCTTCAGCGTAGTCGGAACGATTTTTTCCTCGAACTGAAATCCGTCCCGAGGCCCAACTTC
>JBAXVB010000485.1:0-3328 GCA_037129415.1 Deltaproteobacteria bacterium | reverse complement strand
TTCTTTCGATGAAACAGGGCAGCCCAATCGTCGATGGAATTTGGAACGTCAATGTCTTTATTAAAGGTATCCAGAAACAGGCTTGGAATTTTGCTCAGAAATGTCGATATCTGGCATGGGCGAACAATATCTGCCGTGAACGTGTTGAACAGATTGTATCCAACCAGTATCGTAACGCCTACGACCGGGCTGCAGGAGCGCTGGGTGCAGGATGCAGGTTGTTAGGTCCTTTCCCACGACCTTCTATTTACCTGGAACTAATTTTCAGGATTGTAATTTCCTTCAAGGAAGTTTTTAGCCAGTACTTCGACACTGGCTTCACTGGTCATCAGCATATCCATCTGGCGGGTAAACTGGAGCAGTCGCCCGATCATGTCAAGTTTTTCTTCAGTGAGATTTATCTCATGTTTTTGATACTTCGCACTAACCCTGTCTCCTGTGACTTCTGCGGAAAAATCGAGTGATTGAAGTATCCTGGCGATAGTCCTTGCACGCCTGTTTCTCCTGACATCATCTGCAGCACCGCCCTTGAAAGAGAAAGTTATATAATTCATATTAACATTCTTGCCGCAATATGAATCAATTATACTGTAATGATATCCAACGCGAGAGCTGAAATTAAGATATTTATCTGAAATAATAGCATAGCTGCGGTCACCGAATTTTTCAGCAGAGGATGGAGAGGAAAGCATCTGCTCGCTCATCACGGATAAAAAGCCTTTGAACTCCACAGGGCGCGGCCGGTTTTGCTGGAAACCCTCATTCATCAGGCCTTTGAGGAGCGCAATAAATGGAACAGAAGTGACCTTGTCGATGGAGATACTGCTATGATTCATATTTGCTTCAGTAAGGCCGGATCCCAAATCAATAACATACAGGTCAAGCGGTATAAAGCCTTTCAATTTAAAAGCAAGTCCCTTTTTATCGGAGACGGAATCACTGAGTTTAAACATCTCGGAATATGAGAACTCGTGCACCAGTCTGCAGATATCGTGAAGAGTCCGGCAGAAAGGAGGTGCAAAGTCCGGTAAGGCGGGATCCAAAAGATTCAGCGGAACGATCCAGTCGCTTACCTCTCTTAAAATGCTGTATATCGGGGTGTCCTTCATGGGGAATTCACCAGTAATCTGGTATGCCTCCAATTCCAGCGCTCTTCCCTGATATACTCTTCCGGAATAAGCATCCACTGTAACTTCCATACCTTCATGTATTACGGATGTAGCCACATCTGTACTCACTATAGTAGGCACCGCGAATTCCCTGGCCAGAGTAGCCATGTGTCCTGCTATGTTTCCCATATCGGTAACGATCGCCCTGGCTTTTTTCATGGCTATAACAAGCTTGGGAGAGGAATGTCTGGCAACCAGGACTGCACCATCGGGGAAATTCAAAAGATCTTCGTCTGAAGATACATGAAAAGCCGGGCCAAACCCCACGCCTCCTGAAACAGTCACCCCCTTTTCAATCAGTAGCGGGTATCCTGTCAGTACCGGGAGGACAGGATAGCTTTTACCGGAATTATCAGCACGGAGGGAGCGGCTTTGCAGAATAATAATAGATCCGCTACTGTCAATCGCCCACTCGATATCCTGTGGGTATCCGTAATGATCCTCAAGTTTTATAGCATAGCCGGCAAGAACGGCAATATCATCAGCAGAAAGACAGGGTTTGTCCTGGAGATCATCCGCTACTGGAATTTCCATCAAACCCTCATCCGGTTTACTGATCAACTGAACTGTCTTGCTGGAGATATCGAATGATATTGTTTTGCCGTCTCTCCCAACAGTGTAAGTATCCGGCGTGATGACTCCTTCCACGGCGTAGGGTCCCAGTCCCCATACTGCTGTTATAATGATGTTGTCTTCCAGCATGTTGAGAGGATTTTTTGAATACATCACTCCGCTGACTACAGATTCCACCATTTGAAGGCAGGCTACACTCATGGCGATATCCTCGTCCCTGATACCTTTGTTTAGCCTGTATGCAATTGCACTCGGAGTGTAAAGGCTCGCAACTATTTCCTTGTATGTTCGAATAACTTGTTCCTGCGGCACGTTTAACACGGACAGGTATTGACCGGCAAAGGACAACTCGCTGTCCTCTCCAACGGCGCTGCTCCGCATCGATATCCGCAAGGAGTGTTCAGGAATTTTTTCACGCAAAGTATTCTCTGCAAGTTTTGCATGAGCAATGAGAATGGCATCTTCTACTATAGCAGGAAGATCGGTCGAAAGGATCAATTGCCTGATATCGTCACTTACTGTTTTGATGGTTTCAGAGTCATCAGAATCAAGTCCCATCTTTTCATTGCTTATATCATCGAAAAGCGCCGAGTTGAGAAGGAAAGACTCAAAAGCCATTGTTGTTATGGCAAACCCGCTGGGGATCGGTAGCCCGACCCTGCTGTGTATCTCTCCCAGACTGGCGTTCTTTCCGCCCACCCAGTCCGTCATCTCCGCATTTATTGCAGAGTAGGGTAATATTAATTCTGTGATGGAAATTTCTTTTTTTCTGCCGAGAATTTCCTTGATTTTCTGGTTGATCTTTTCGAGGATACCAAACAGTGGGGAGTAACAGTGGCCAGAGAGGTCATCTATGTTTTTGATCATGCGAAGTGCATGGAAAACAGCTTTGGCAGACCTGGACCTGATATATGATATGCCAAAGACCTGTTGTCCCAACAGTTTTTCTTCTATATCTGTTAGTACATTTAAAAATTCGGCATTCGAATCAATCAGCATTTTGAAACATGAGTATTTAAAACGAAACATATCCGGCAAGTTATCTCCGGAAGATGATTCATTATGTGATTTATTCCGTTTAAAAAATTTCAGATTTTTGAACATTCCTAATTCTTCCTGAGAATGCCTTTTTCCTGTTATCCTGCGGCGACAGGCATACTCAACCTTTTTATTTGATTTATTTAATAATATATCGCTTTTGGCGGTCAATATAGGGGGGCTGTTTTTGCTTGTCAAGGTATATTTTGCATCGAAATACAGGGCTGATGAACTGAAAACCTACAACAGTTTCCTGCGGATATACACAGATTTGCCGAGAAACAGTCGGGGGGTGGAGAAACTTAAATTCCCTGGTCCGTTTGTTGTTCGGTATCACATTCGTCCCATAATATTTGCCGACCAATTGACACTTGCCTCAGATATCTATAATGTAAACGGTCATGGTCTGCGATTTCCATAAACTCCATCCCCAAGCAGGAGAGGGTTGGCGGGTTCAAAATCGCAAATTATGCCCGTTCACAGTGCATTTTACATCAACCGCCAATTCATTTTTTTGATAAAGAGGCATTATGCTGCTTGACAGAATC
>JBAXVB010000484.1:0-3335 GCA_037129415.1 Deltaproteobacteria bacterium | reverse complement strand
ACTTCATAATGAAGGCAAAGTTGAAGGTAAAATCGAAGGCAAAGTTGAAGGTAAAATCGAAGGCAAAATTGAAGGCAAAATTGAAGGCAAAATTGAAGGATTGCTGGAGGCGATCGAACTGGGCATGAGCCTCAAATTTCCGGATAAGATTTATACCGTTATGGCCGGTATTCAGAAAATTAGTGACATCAATGTACTCAGACAAATCATGAACACGATTAAATCCGCAAGGAGTGATTCGGAAATTATGGCATTGCTGCACTAATGTAGGTGATGGGGACGCAGTTAATATTTTAAGTTTAAGCTGGTTTTGTGGAGTAATAAAGGGGAGCGGTATTCCAAAACGATACCGACAGGAATTATTTCACGGAGCGATTGAAAGTTGATGGTCTTTTTTTAAGGCCTAATGTCTGTGTTGCTGCCACAAGCCGGGCAATCCGGATTTTTCTCCACTTCAATTTTCCGGAACGACATGCTCATCCCATTGAAAATCAGTAGTTTATTTGTCAACAGTTTGCCGATTCCCAGAATGATCTTGATTGCTTCCAGGCTTTGAATCGAGGCGATCACTCCCGGAACGGGCCCGATAATGCCGATGGGGTCTTTTTGCCCGGTATCCTGCGAAAAAAAACATTCCAGACAGGGAGTCTGTCCGGGAACAAATGTAGTCACCATTCCGGTAAACCCTTCGACCCCTCCGTAAATGAAAGGAATGTCTTTCAGAATGGAGGCTCGATTGAGAATTTTTCGAGCCTTCAGATTGTCTGTTCCATCCAGAATGACAGTGCAGCCTTCTACTGTATGCAGAATGTTTTCATCCGAAATGAATTCCTGAATCGGTTCGACATTGCAATAAGGATTGAGGTTTCGAAGTTTTTCCAGGGCGGACAGCGTCTTGGGCTTTCCGATATCGCCGGTTCCATGAATGATCTGACGATTCAGGTTTCCAGACTCAACACAGTCACAGTCGGCAATCCGGATGGAACCAATTCCGGCGGCTGCCAGGTAGTATGCTGAAACAGAGCCAAGCCCCCCAACACCGGCAATCAAAACCCTGGCCTGCTTCAGCTTGATCTGACCTTGCGAAGTGATTTCAGGCAGGATAATCTGTCGGTTGTATCGGATAGCTTCCTCGGAACATAAATTTTGAATATCCATAATATGCGATTTCCCGCTGGTTCCCAAACTCCAACATGGGAACCAGCGGAATGGTTGCTGTCTTTAGCCTGTTTTGCCTTTTTTCGCTTCCTGGATTGCCAGATATACCCGCTCCGGTGTCATCGGAAGTTCGTGAATCCTCACGCCGATGGCATCATAAACAGCGTTCAGGATAGCTGGTATGGTGGGCATGATAGCGCCTTCACCGACTTCCTTGGCGCCAAAAGGTCCGTTTGGTTCGTTGCTTTCCACGATAATGGTCTTGATCTGCGGCATATCAAGCATGGTGGGAATCTTGTACTCCGCCAGATCGGCGTTTATGACATGGCCCTTGTTGTCAAACTTCAGCGGCAATCATGGCGAATGTAGTATCCGATCCCTGTCCGATCTCGGCAGATGCCGTATAGACCAGAGCTGTTCCGCCATCTTCCGTGAGTTTGACGATCACGGTACCATGAAACGTATCCGAACGATAGATCGGATATCCGGCCCCGGATACAAAAAAACCGCAGGCCATGCCAATCCCTTTGCCTTTGGGCAATTTCCCTTTTTTGGCAGTCCACTCGGAGCCATCTTTTACGGCTTCGATACATTCTTTCATCCCAAGACTGCTCATATTCAGATCGTTGCAGGTGACATCTCCCGCAACCATCATGTTTTAAGTCTCAGTTCGATTGGACTTATTTTAAGTTCATCGGCGATTATGTCGAGCTGCTATGCTTCTACCGGATTTTGTGGGTGTTGATCATCTTTTAATATCAATTGCTTAGACTGTAAGTTGATAACAGGTTGCAGACTGTAGCAGAGGGAAGCTCTTTCTATCCCAGGTAACATTGGATAATTTGCCGATATCCGGCCTTTGGTTTTTCGCTGGTTACTGCATGCAGTCAATAACAATGTGCTGTTTAGCTCCAAGATGCTAACCTCACAATCCGGTAGAATCTGAAACTTTACGGGTCAGGCAAGAATCTGAAACCAGTTTGATTTCAAGATGACAGCCAACTGCATGTGCATATCTTTTAAGCGTCGTCATGGATGGGGCATTTTTTCCGGCTGCTTCAAGCCTTGAAATAGAGCTTTTTGTTGTTCCCATTATCTCGGCTACAGCTTCCTGTGAAAGACCGACTCGCGCACGAGCAGCAAGCATCTTCCTGACAAGAGCATATTCCTCTTCCAAATCCTCGTATGCTTTTTTGAAGCCTTCCCGTTTCTTGGTTTTTTCAAGAAACTCATTATGGTCATGAGTTACCGGTTGATATTTCAAATCAGCCATTACGAACCTCCTTCATTCTTTTCCGAGCAATTTTCAATTCCTGTTGTGGCGTTGCTTGAGTTTTCTTTATGAATGCATGCAGTATTACGATCCGTTGGCCGACAACAAAACAATAAAATGCTCGTCCTATACCCTCTCGACCATGTGGGCGCATTTCGAAGACACCACCACCCATTGCTCGTGAGTGAGGCATTCGCAAGTTCGGCCCAAACTCCATCAGCAGTTCGAGAATCCGAACATAATCAGCAAGTATGCCGTCTGGCCAGGATTCGATTTCAGTAATGACGCGGTAATGGAAATATTCGATGGAATTGAGTTTCAGAGCCGTGGCACTCTCGGATTCTGGAATCAAAACCATCAAAATTCCGATCCCATCCATGGCGATAAAGGATATAGTGGCTCCACCTGCTGGACGCAGGACATGTCCGTTATTTGAATAATATCCAGAAGAGCTAATCATGAAAAAAACTTGCCCCCGCAAAGAGAGGGAAACACGGGGGCAAGTCCGAGTATAATATCTGCTAATTTGATACCGCCATTATCACGGGATTGGACAAAGCGATTTGGCTCCATGCAGTGCCATCCCACTTATAGATACCTAATGTCCCAAAGTCCACATAAAACGCCGAACCTGAGGATGTCACCATATTTTTCGGGTTGACCGTTGTGAGTTGCGTCCATGCAGCGCCATCCAACTTATAGATACCTAATGTCCCAAAGTCCACATAAAGCGCCGAATCTGAGGATGTCACCATGTTTTCAGGGTTGGCTGATGTGAGTTGAGTCCATGCAGTGCCATCCCACTTATAGAGACCATAAGATGCTCCGAAGTCCACATAGAGCGTTACGCCAGATGTTACCATGTTTTCAGGATTGGCTGATGTGAGTTGAGTCCATGCGGCGC
>JBAXVB010000483.1:0-3339 GCA_037129415.1 Deltaproteobacteria bacterium | reverse complement strand
GCAATTTTTACATGCTCCATGTCCGCATCGCTATGGACGGTTGAAAAAAAACAGATTCGCCGCTCCCAGGTATAAACCCCGCGATAGAGTAGCAACAGAAAAAATATATCCATTTCAATGGGCGCCAAGGCCAGATCATAAGGACCAAAGGATTCGAAGCGAAACAGGGATCCGAAATGGCGCAATTGAATGGGCGCCCGTTCTTTCTCAAACCATGCGTTTAGTTCAATAGCAAACACTGAGACACGCCTGTTGAGGTCTTCCTGAAGACTTGGTCCCGCATACTGCAGGTATTCCAGCACGGCCTTTGCGGCGGACATGGCCAGCGGATGTTTGCTAAACGTGCCAGCAAAAAGAAGTTTTGGCGGTTGAGGCGAAGTCTTATCTCCGAAAGACCAGAATCCACCATCCACCGCATCCAAAAATTTGGCTTTTCCTGCCACCACCCCAATGGGCATGCCGCCGCCCAAAACCTTGCCGTAGGTGACCAAATCCGCACATACATTGAAATAAGCTTGCGCTCCGCCAGGGTGAATCCTGAATCCGGTGATCACCTCGTCAAAAATCAGTGCTATTCCGAATTCCGTGGTGATCTGGCGGAGCTGCTGCAAAAAAGCGTGGGGGTGAAATCCCGGACGCCGGCTTTGCACAGGTTCCACCAGCACTGCGGCCAGACTTTGGCTGTTCTGTCGAATGATCTCCAGCGCCTGAATATCCCCATAATTGAGGACTATCACATCGGCTACCATGCCCGGAGGCGTACCTGCAGAACGGGGTAAGGCGTTGGGACGCTCACCATCTGCTTCCGCCAGAACGCCATCAAAAGTTCCGTGGTAAGATCCGGCAAACAGCGCCAGCAATGGCCGACCGGTTACGGCTCTGGCAATCCGTACCGCTGCCATGATCGCTTCGGTTCCTGTATTGGTGAAGGCCACCCGTTCCACTCCGGTCATCTCGCAAATCAACCGGGCCACTGCGCCAGTTTGATCGAATTGGGGGCCGAGATGAAATCCGTTTGTCAATTGCCGGGTTACGGCATCCACTACAACCGGCGGACGATGGCCCAGAAAGCTAACCCCGTACCCCATAGCCAAATCAATATAGGAGTTGCCGTCGATATCCCAGAAATAGGCGCCTTCGGAACGGGCGCAGGCTATAGGATAGATGCAGTCTTTTAACTCGGGACGAAACCCAATAGCCTGTATCCAGTCGCAAAACTGCGAACGGTGAGTCTGAGTTAGACGCTTGGACCCAGCGGTCCATTCATTGTAACGCATCGTAAAATTGCTGATGAATCGCATCTGTGCTAAGGACAAGACAAGTAAGGAATCAGGAGGATGTGCAGGGGCGATATTTTTTTCACCCTTACTTGGGATGAGCGGTTCATCATCAATTTTTTTCTTTATTTCTTCTGCTCTTCCACTTTCATGGGCCAGGGCTAAATTATCTCCCCCCCATTCGTTTAAGAGCGCCAATTGGTTGGTCATGAGGCTTGACATGGCCTCAAGCTGTCTATGAAAAATTTCCTGAAGCCAGGCAGACCCGCCCGTTTCAGGCAGAGCATTCCCTGTCATCCCTTCTGCGCGTGGAAGGTGGGGGGCATCTGTGGAAAACATCTCCGGTGTTGACTCCGGGACAGGTTGGAAACTTTTGTCATCCGGATAGCCGACACAAGAGCGTTGTTCGAAACATCCGGATGCCAAAACAATAGCAGCTATTTTGGAAATGGTGTCCGCTTCTGAGTAGAACCGGCTCAATTCCAGATCAACCCCCAAGTCCTGGTGCAGCATTTGCCGAAACCGTGCCAGCATAAGGGAATCTATTCCCAGATGAAATAAATTGGAGTCGCAGTCCCCGACGGTCAGCGCCAGGCTGGAAATGCGATTGACCATTTCCAGCAGTTGGATGGTAACAGGTTCCGGCGCTGACTGATGGTAAAAGGTTCTGGCGCCAACGGGTTGATCATGCTGCATAAGACCTCCACAGGAAAATTATGAATTATGAATTAAAAAACATTCAACCATCACTATTCGCTTTTGCTTATTCATAATTCATCCTTTATAATTCATAATTCAAAGAAAATGCAGCACGCTGGCGCCCCAGCTAAAGCCAAGTGCGCTGCTGGCCAGGACCACCCGGTTGCCGGGGCCAATCATGCCTGCTTCAAGTGCTTTTGCCAGACAGTATAGCACATCAACTGATCCAAAGTGACCATTTTCGGATAAAGACCACCAAGTCTGATCTTTTGTCAATCCCATGTTTTCTAAAATAGCCATGATCAAGCTCTTGAAATTCTGATTTAAGATTGCAAAATTGATATCGGATATTTTATAGCCGCTTTTCTGAACGGCCGTGTTTATCACATGAGCATAATTGGAAAGATAAACGGTTTCCAGAAGCGCGCCGCAGTGTTTAAAATCGACATCGTCAGGACGTAAAAATGCCTGTGTGCCAGAACCGTTCGGATATCGCGTGCCGCCTTGCTTGACTATAATATGCTCTGCAAACCGGCCATCTGTCAATCCTTCATAAGCCAGAAGTCGATTGGTGGTCTCGTTTTTACGCATGATTGCTGCGGCTGCGCCGTCAGCCAGAATGAAAAGGGGTAAGCTCTGCGGATCACTGTAGTCCAGAATGGTGGACCATTTTTCAGCGCAGACCACCAGACCGTTTTGCAGTGATGGATCAGCCAGGAGCAGGCTTCTGCAGGTGTGTAAAGCCAGATTGGCGCCGTTGCAGCTATTCCGCAACTCGAATGCCACGGATTTATTAGCGCCAAGGGCGGTCTGAATGCTTGCAGCCGGAAAACCCAGCCCATAATCCTGTGGTGATCCGCCACAATAGATAATGACATCCACTTCCGATGGGTCCATGCGAGCGGCTTCTAATGAGCGTCGGGCCGCTCGAATGGCCATCTGGGTGGGATGATCATCGACATCCGCCACGGATTTGCAATTCATGCCAATTTTTTCGGTCAGCACGGTTACGGGAATGCCTGCCATTTCTGCAATGCGTTCGCTGCTCAGACGATTGGCGGGAATATCATAAGCAAGACCTGCAATTCCAACCCATGGAGTATCCATTTTCATCTTAGAACCGTCCATATTCTGGAGTGAGCTGCTTCAGTACCGTAGTCTGACTACTGGGCGCTATGGTCTGATCCACCACCTGAGATGTAGCGGTATTCTTTACTCCAGTTGCTGGCTGAGAAGCGGCGGTGTCACTTGTAATCGGTGGTAGAGAAAGAATGGGCAGGCTGCGCTTGAAAATTTCGTGAGCTACGCTGTTAAATGTCAGATCTCCGGATACCTGCTCCGGTGGCTCTCCATTGACCATTAC
>JBAXVB010000482.1:0-3345 GCA_037129415.1 Deltaproteobacteria bacterium | reverse complement strand
AGCAGCAGCAATTGAAGCACTTCGGATTGCCTGACCCGCGTTTCGGTATATGAGAGTGTCGTCATGGATAGACCTTGGATACTGAAAGGGTTAAGACTTCAAGTGACAACCTTGTTGATTACGTTAATTAACTTATTTGTATAATATCGTCAACAGATTTAATCTGGTGTCAGTGCTAATGTTTTTGTGTATAAATTACTTGTGACAAAGTTTTTTTTGAATACCTTGCAAAATGCCTGTTTAACTGCCTTTGAAAAGTCGTGCGTCAGCACTGTATGTCCTTATACCTTATTGATTTCCAGTTCCCAAGGTGATAAACTTAAGTCGTTGCTTTGAGTTGGAAATATTTCTCAATTAAAAAGATGTGCGGATGCGTTTTTGAGTGAGAGCCTCTGCGAATTACAGATTGCAAAGTGTACGGTTGCCGGAGGAGTCAGAAGAATTAAGGATACCAATGATAATCTCTTGTAAGGATTTCTGATGCCAGAATGGATACATGCATATTCAAGGCAGTATCGCCAGGAATAATCATAGCTGCCTTCGCGTCAATCTTGACCGTTCATCTCGCAATTCGTCGTTTCCATAAAGAGAAACGCTGGGGGAAAAAGCAGGAAATGTATTCAAGCCTTCTCGAAACGCTTCACCATTTGAAATACTACCCTGGCGAACATTACGAAAACCAAATCAATCCTGATTATCTCAGTGATGAAAATGGCAGCAAAAAGTGATCTCAAAGTAAAATAGAAAACCTAACGATGCCATTAGCAGGTAGCTCGAAGGGTTTTCTCTTGCTGATTTCATCTTTAAAACGACAAATGAGGAAGATGTGATGACTCGAATGACATTAAGATGGTTCGCGTTCTTATGCGGGGCAATTCTTGTGCTCATCGGAGCAATTTCGACACACGCCAAGACTGCACAGGAAATCGCCAGAAAAGCTTTTGATTCAACTGTCCTCATCGTGATGGAAGATGCCAACGGCCGGCCTCTTTCGTTTGGTAGCGGTTTTTTCGTCCGCGATGCTGAGATTGCAAGCAACCTTCACGTTATTAAAGGTGCTGCGAGGGGTTATGTAAAGTTAATTGGCGATAAATCGAAATACGATATCGTAGGCACCACCATGATTGATGAGGAAATGGGTTTGGCATTGTTAAAGATATCTTTTTCTCGGTCGCAATCGCTTTCGCTTGGCAACAGCGACTCCGTTCAGGTTGGTGAGCCTGTTTACGCTGTGGGAAACCAGCAGAGTTTGGAAGGCACGTTCTCGCAGGGCATCATCCATAGTATTAGAAATATTGGTGCCGACAAGCTTCTCCTGATCACGGCTCCGATTTCGCCTGGCAGTAGTGGTGGTCCGGTTTTGAACGGCGAAGGAGAAGTCATCGGCATTTCGGTTGCAACCTTCAAGGGCGGGCAGAACCTCAACTTCGCAATTCCTTCGAGCCATTTAAAGCTATTTGCAACCTCCAAGGGCGGGCAGGACCTCAACTTAGCAATCCCTTCGAGCTATTTAAAGTCATTACTGGTACTGAGCAAGGCTGCCCCTGTAAAGCCATTGGCACAAACGAAACCAGCCAGTACAAATCATTCGGTCTTCGCTGGTTTTGGAGGTCAAATTTCAGAGGGCGTAACGGGCGGCGGTCTCACCTATGATTCGTTTGATGGTGATGGACGATATTCGTTTTCTTTGATCAATAAGCTTCGAGAACCTGTTCATAAAGTGTATTGTATTGTTGCGTTTTACGACAAGATAGGCAATCCTATTGATATTCAAGAGGTTCGTTACTCTGATGTGATACCGGGCGGATTTGCAAAACGAATCAAAGGAAGAGTTGACCCAAGCGTAGAGCGTCTAAACTCAACCTGGAAAGGGATCGATTATAGTTCTAATAGCTATAAAAAATACGGTATAAGTACGGTGTATCTTCCCCCCCCACGTATGCCAGTTGGGAGAATTGATTTTCGGATTCTTGATTTCGAGATCGCCAATTAAGTTTCTAACTTGCCCTCATGAGACTATGGATTTTCAAATAGGTTATCCACTGTAGACAGCGAGGAACCCAAAATTTGGAGGAAAAAATGAAAAACCTTTGTATATTCTTACTAACAATAATTTTTATCCTCTCAATACAGACAATGGTTCTGGGGGAAAGGGAAAGGGGAGGGAGATGGGCAAGGGAGATCAATGCGGTAGATGTGAGAACGAAGTACCACTTTAAACCAAATAAAGCTTTAAGTGATTATCTCGACGCTCAAGGATTTAAGGTTGGAATTTCCAGGAGTGAAGCCATTAGTTACTATAAGTTTGATAAAACAGGCAGAGGTTACGCTGAGTATAAATATTGGCGTAGCGATATGGTTGATATTGATGGTATTAATGCTGATCCAAATAAAGTAGGTTTTTATGAGGGTAATTTTCTTAATGATCAAGGACAATTGACCAACAACCTATGTGTAATTAAAAAAAGTGTTGCCTTTGTAAAAGATAAAATAAAAGGGATGGCAATTGGGAAAGCTTTCGGGGAAAAATTCGCTATAAACTACCAAACGGAACTATGTCTTAATCATCATGGAAGATATATTGTATTTGACTTTCAGGTTATTGAACTGAGAGAGGGCAGAAGGAGGACAGATTTTGCTGCTTTTACGGTAGTGATATCATTACAGGACATCACCGAAAAGTTAATAGAAAAAGAAAAAAGTGAAAAAGACATAGACAACGCCACAGAGCAGCTTAAAAAGCAGATGGATGTAATTGCAAAACCTCCGCCTCCGGATCGTCGTCCCGTTATTTATTGGAGAGATTGACTCAATAAAGACCATAAAGAACCTAACGTCAAAGAAAAATTCGGAAAAATGTCCCAAACTTTGCTGTTCAGACTGGCCTGCGCCAAACTGAGCCACACAAGCGCGAGATGCTTTGGTCGTTACTGCCTTAAGGATTGATTGAATTTTATCCAGCGGAAGATATGTCACAAAATCCAGGTCTTCTGAAAAGCGTGAGCCGCCATAGACCCACCTTAGCGCGGTTTTCCACCCTGAAAAATGATGTGCTGAGACCCGGAATGCCCATACAGCGCATCCAGCAGCAACAATTGAAGCACTTCGGATTGCCTGACCCGCGTTTCGGTATATGAGAGTGCCGTCATGGATAGACCTTGGATACTGAAAGGGTTAAGACTTCAAGTGACAACCTGATTGGTTACGTTAATTAACTTATTTGTATAATATCGTCAACAAAGCATTTGCTCTTCCCTCTTTGCTCCCTTTCTCTCGCATTCATTCAGCCGCCAACTTCTCGAACTGGTTAAACAGCTCTTCGCACATCACTGCCGGGTGAATCAG
>JBAXVB010000481.1:0-3354 GCA_037129415.1 Deltaproteobacteria bacterium | reverse complement strand
CAGGCGCTAAAAAGTCACCATCAGTCTCAATCTTCAGGATGGAAACCAATTCTCTCCGAGCTTGCTTCGGTGGATGTCCAGAGCTGTCTTAATAGGGCAAGTATGGAAGAGTCCACCCAAAAGTCTTTTATTGCGGCTGTTGATGCATTTATTCAGAGCAAGAATCCAATGGTCATTGCCGGAAAAGGGGTTCTCGACCGGACGCAGGCCAACTACCTGCACAACCTGATGCTTGTGTCCCTGATCAAAGGGATTTTACCTGAGAACGCCCTGCGGCTTGTCATTCTTAAGCCAGGTGGAAACAGCGCAGGAGCCTTGAAGCTTGGCATACCGGCTGAATCGCAGGCTGGTGGGGTATGGCAACGCGGGGTGATGATGCTTGATGACGAGAATCTGGAAGGGTTGCCCATCCTGGATCAACTGAAGGGGCTGGACTTTCTGGCGGTCATCACACCCTATTTCCCGGAAGCGCTCAAAGACGTAGCGCATATTCTGATCCCCAGGCCCATCGGTTTGGAGGAAGACGGTACCTATACTTCACTGGACGGTCAGGAAATCCGCACGTTGTATGCAATTCTCCGTCGGCCAAAAGAGGTTAGCGAGTCTTGGCAAACCCTGCTGGCCTTGATGCAACGAACGGATTTTCATCCCAGTTACGCCAGGTGGAAAGACATCAGCGCCAGAGTTATCAGTGAAATGCAATCGCGAAAATAATGGAGGCGGATTCATGACAAAACCCAAAGTGGCTACGGTATGGCTGGAAGGATGCGCAGGTTGTCACATGTCCTTTCTGGATCTGGATGAAAAACTTCTGGATATATTCTCGGCCATTGATTTGACCGTGAGTCCTATAACGGACTTCAAGGACTTTGATTTTGGTCAGTTGACATTGGGCATCATTGAGGGGGGAATAGGCAACAAGGAACAGGAGGAAATCGCCCTTCACCTGCGTGATCATTGTAAAATTCTGATGGCATGGGGAGACTGTGCGGTTTTTGGCGGCGTCAATTGCCTGAGAAACGCTATTCCAGTACCGGAGTTATTGCGCTACGCCTTTCAGGAAACTCCCAGTACTACGGATGGTGTTCTTCCGATTCATGAGGAACTGCCGGCGCTTCTGGACCAGGTGATACCGGTCAATGGATTGGTTCCGGTGGATGTTTATGTTCCAGGCTGCCCGCCTTCCCCGGAGTCCATTGCCTATTGCCTGATGGAAATTTTAAAGGGACGAATGCCGGTTGTTCTTCCTGCAAGCATGATGCACTTTGACTGAGGAGGCAGATTTCATGAGCGCCAATCGAAAAATAACGATCAATCCGATATCCCGCATTGAAGGCCACGGCAAAGTGGTGATCAATCTTGATTCGGACGGCAATGTAGCGGATGCGAAGTTTCACGTCACCCAGTTCCGGGGATATGAGCGGTTTTGCCAGGGCCGACCTTTTGAGGAAATGCCAAGCATCACCCAGCGTATCTGCGGGATCTGCCCGGTCAGTCACCAACTGGCTTCGGCCAAGGCGTGCGATGCCATTCTTGGCGTTACAATTCCGCAAACCGCCGTGATGCTGAGGCGGCTTCTGCATGCGGGGCAGTTTATCCAGTCCCATGCCCTGCATTTTTTTCATCTGGCCAGCCCGGACCTGCTTCTGGGCTGGGATTCCGATCCTGCACTCCGCAACGTGATCGGGGTGATTGGAGCCTATCCGGAATTGGCCAAAAAAGGCATTCAACTACGAAAATTCGGCCAGGACATCATCAGAATCCTTGGTGGGAAAAGCATCCATCCGGCATTCGCTATTCCGGGAGGTGTCATAAATGGATTGATGGAAAAGGACAGGGATCACCTGCTGACGGGTTTTGCGCAGGCTTATCAGACCTGTTATGCCGCTCTGGACTTTATCAAGGAATGGCTGGAAAAGAACCGCCACGAAATCGGGCGGTTTGCCAATTTTACCTCGATTTTAACCGGCCTTGTGGATGATGCCGGCTGCCCGGATATGTATGACGGCAAGCTGAGAATCCAGGATTGGACACCGGACAGCCGAGTGGATATCGATCCATCTGATTATTTGAACCATATTGCGGAACATGTCGAAAGCTGGTCATATCTAAAGTTTCCCTATATCAAGGATAAGGGGTTTCCACAGGGCTGCTACCGGGTTGGTCCCTTGGCTCGGGTGACTATGGCGGATGCCATGAGTACGCCCAAGGCTCAGGCGGAGCTTATGCTTTACCGGGAAAAGACCCAGGGCATTGCTGGATCAACGCTGCTGTTCCATTATGCACGCCTGATTGAGCTTATGAACTGTCTGGAAGTCGCTGAAAATCTCCTGCAAGCAAGCGCTATTCTCGGTACGGACATCAACAACACCGCGCCGGTTTCAAACGAAGAAGGTGTCGGGGTCATTGAGGCGCCCAGAGGAACCCTTATTCATCATTACCGGGTGGATAAATATGGCGCTCTCAAAGACGTTAACCTTATTGTAGCCACGGGCCACAACAACCAGGCCATGAACAAATCCGTCGCCATGGTGGCCAAAGAATACATCAGAGATGGAAATGTCAGGGAAGGCATTTTAAATCGCGTTGAGGGCGCCATCAGGTGCTACGATCCCTGTCTTTCCTGCTCGACCCACGCCCTGGGCCAGATGCCGCTGCATATTCAAATTTTTGGCGCGGATGGCCGGTTGCTGGATCACCTGCAAAGAGACTCTGTGCATTGACGTTAGGGGGCAATGCGGTGAATCTCTGGATTATCGGCTACGGCAATAGCCATCGGCGGGACGACGGGGCCGGTCGCTTCGTTGCGGAGCAGTTGATACCGCAGTACGGGGCTGTAACAGGTGTTCATATCCTGTCTCTTCATCAACTGGGGCCTGAACTGGCCGAGGATATTCAGGCGGCAAGCGAAATTGTTTTTATTGATGCTGTTCAGTCGAAACTGCCCGGATACAGGTGCTGGAGCCGTATTCGGCCGGTTGAAGATATGGCCAGTATTTCACATAGCTTGACTGCAGCAGCACTGCTGGGTCTGACACAGATTCTCTACAGCCGTTGCCCTCCGGCCAGGATGGTTTCCATTCAGGGATGCGACTTTGATTTTGGCGAAGGATTGAGCCAGATAGCAGCCTTCAACGCCATGCAAGCAATCACAAAAATCTCCAAGTTTATCAATTGCCGCCTAATATCCACTGTGTGATACTGGCTGAATTAACCGCGATATATTTAACCACCCATCCGTTCTATTTATTCTCGATACTGCGTCTTTAATGGGTTTCTTCATCGATATAAAGATGCTGCAAGGGTGAAGGAAACGAATCAATCACTGGAGGTATGTTCTTATGTTGACATCAC
>JBAXVB010000480.1:0-3355 GCA_037129415.1 Deltaproteobacteria bacterium | reverse complement strand
GTGGACTTGTCCGCCAGTTTCTCATAAAGAATCCGTTCATGGGCGGCATGTTGATCCAGCAGAATCAGATTTTCCCCGGACTCACAGATGATATAAGCGTGACAAAACTGACCGATGGGATTCAGATTGAGGGACTGCGATGTTTCCCATAATTGCGGCTGATCCTTTGGCATAGGCGGTCGGACGGGCGCTGGCGGATCAGGCAACGGGCCGGGCATGGATACTGGGGCTGGTTTAAATCTCAGTGCCGTGTCAGTATATTTAGCCGCCACAAGAGCGTTGTCAAAAGGTAATCGTTCAGACCCCTCCCCCCAGGTTTTATTTTCAGGGCGAACCATCTCCTCGGACAGGGCCGCAGTACCCTGAACTTTGAACGGAGTCCAGGCCGGCTTTTCTTCATGGGCGAGTCCGGTTGAAACTGCTGTAACGATGGCATCATAAATATTCTGCTGACGGGAAAAACGGATTTCCTGTTTGGTCGGGTGTACGTTGACATCCACTTGATCGCACGGAACCGTTATAAACAGGACTGCCAGCGGAAACTGCCCTTTCATCAGGCGCCCGCCGTAAGCTTCCATCAGAGCATGCTGAACCATTCGGTTACGAACCGGTCGGCCATTCACAAAGATGAAAATTCCCTGCGAAGAGGCGCGCGTGATCCGGGGAAGCGACATCCAGCCTTCAATCAAAACGCCGTCGTTTTCGTTTTTTTTGTGGATATCTGTTTGAATGGGGAAAAGGCCAGTGCGAAAATCCTTGCCGAGAATGTCGATGATCCGGCTGGCCGGGTCCGTCGTCGCCGACCAGTTTTGAATAACAGAGCCGTTATGGGCCAGCTTGAAGTGAATTTTCGGCCACCCCAGAGCAATGTTTGAAATCACATCGGAGATATGCCCCAATTCCGTGGGAATGGTTTTCAGAAATTTTTGTCTGGCCGGGGTGTTGAAGAACAGGTGTTTGACTGTGATCTGAGTTCCGCGGGGAGAGCCAGTTTCCAGCACTTTCAGAAGTTTTCCGCCTTCCATGACGATTTCCGTACCCGATTCCACCATTTCTTCCCGTGTGACCAGCGTAAATCTGGATACCGATGCAATGCTGGGAAGGGCCTCTCCCCTGAACCCCAGGGTGTCGATGGCAAACAGATCGCTGTCCGAATAAATCTTGCTGGTGGCATACCGTTCGATGGACAACAGTGCGTCATCCCGGTTCATGCCGCTGCCATTGTCACTGACCCGAATCAGGGATATTCCGCCTTTTTCAACTTCAACAATGATCCGGGTGCTTCCGGCGTCCAGAGAATTCTCAACCAGCTCCTTGACCACGGATGCAGGGCGTTCAACCACTTCCCCTGCCGCGATTTTATTGGAGAGGATTTCAGGAAGTATGCGGATTTTGGACATGGGTCACGTAAAGAGCTTTTCCCGAACAAGCCGCTCGACAAACTCGGCATCCAGGGGGGAAAGATCAAATTTCAAACACGCGCCTTCGATCAGTTCTTTAACGGTTTTCTGGGGACAAGCGGATCGCTCTTCGGTGATCCATCGGGTTGCTTTTCTCAGGTCTTCGCCTTCCGGGAGAATGGTTGTCATAATATCGCCTTTTTTTTGTGAAAATCGGTTGTTTGTTCAAAATGATATGCCACCTTCAGGAGATTTCCCTCGCTGAAATGCGGTCCCATGAGCTGAAGTCCGATGGGCAGCCCTTTGGTGGAGAAGCCGCAGGGCACGGACATGCCCGGTATGCCTGCCAGATTCGCAGAAAGCGTGAACACGTCCGACAGATACATGGTGAGCGGGTCATCAGTGTTGTCGCCGATGGCAAAAGCCGGAGTGGGTGCAACCGGCGAGATCAGAATATCACATTGCTGAAACGCTTTGGTAAAATCGTCCATGATCAGCGTGCGAACCTGGGAAGCCTTGCCATAATAGGCATCATAATATCCTGCGGAAAGGGAATATGTTCCCAGAATGATCCGACGCTGAACCTCGGAACCAAAGCCTTTGGAGCGCGTGTTTCTGTACATTTCCATCAGGGTGCCGGCTGTTTTATCCCTGAAACCGTATTTGACACCGTCATACCTGGCCAGATTGGAGCTGGCCTCACATGGAGCAATGACATAATAGGCCGCCACTGCATACTCGGTATGGGGAAGCGAGACATCAACACAGCGGACCCCAAGGTCTTGAAGGGTTTGAATGGCGCGGTTAACGGCCTGAGCAACTTCTGGATCAAGTCCCTTTGATGCGTGGTATTCCCTGGGAATGCCCGCAACAAGCCCCTTGATGTCGCCATTTAGAAATCCGGTATAGTCCGGAACCGGCTCTGGAACCGAGGTCGAATCCTGGGGATCGTAACCAGAAATGGCGTTCATCAGCAGCGCGCAGTCCCGGGTATCTTTGGCGATTGGTCCGATCTGATCCAGGGAAGAGGCAAAAGCAACCAGTCCGAAACGGGATACCCTGCCATAGGTGGGCTTCATTCCTACCACCCCACAGTGAGAAGCCGGCTGTCGAATTGAGCCGCCTGTATCCGATCCCAGAGACCCAAGGCACATATCCGCTGCAACGGCTGCCGCAGACCCGCCGCTGGAGCCACCAGGAATCCGAGACAGATCCCATGGATTGTGCGTTATTTTGAAGGCTGAATTCTCCGTGGATGATCCCATGGCGAATTCGTCCATATTGACCTTGCCAACCAAGACGGCACCAGTTGCCTTAAGCTTTTTTATGACTGTGGCATCGTAGGGTGGAATAAAATTTTCCAGCATTCTGGAGGCGCAGGTGGTACGAACACCCTGAGTGCAGATGAGGTCCTTGATGGCCAGGGGAATGCCTGTCAGCGCAGTACCCTTGCCTTCCGAGAGAGTTTTGTCTGCGATTTCCGCCTGAGTCATGGCCAGTTCATCATTCAGCGTGATAAATGCGCCGACCCTGTCTTCGACAGCATGAATCCGCTCCAGCACCGCCAAAGTCAATTCCTGCGAAGTCAATTCACGCCGGCCAAGCAGAGCCCCTGCCTGGCTGATTGTCAGTTCATACAGTTTCATATCTGATTTATCCTGTCATCCGATAACCCTTGGAACCAAAAATGTTCCTTCATCTCTTTCCGGCGCATTGGATAGCGCCAGTTCCAGGTCCAGTTGCTTCCTGATTTCATCCTCGCGAAACGCGTTGGTTAAACTTATGGCATGAGAGGTGGGGCTGACACCGGTCGTATCCAGACGGTTCAGCGTATCCACATAATCCAGTATGGTTCCGATCTGATGGGAAAATTTATCAACCGCTGCTTCATCCAGCTCAAGACGGGCCAGATGGGCGACATGGATGACATCTTCTTTTGATATTTTCATGATGTT
>JBAXVB010000048.1:0-19253 GCA_037129415.1 Deltaproteobacteria bacterium | reverse complement strand
TAGGCGCCGCCGAATCCATCGTAATGGCCTCTTTCAATCATCAGTAATACCTCCATATGTTTTAGAAAATCTGAATTAAATTAGTAAAGTTGTCAAGACAAATAATCATGGAAAGAAGCAATCCTTAATCAGTAGGCTATTCGATTGAAGCTTTAGGGTTAGGTGATTTACAGCAAAAAGTAAGCCATCGAATTATGCTGCTTTTCCTTCATACGATTGTTAGTTTCAAAAAAACTTCAAGCTTCCTGACGCACCATTTTCACAAAAATTCCCATGATCATATTTACATTTGCAATATGATATTCGAGTTTGTCTATATAGGCTGTATTGTCAATATATTTAAGGAATTTCCATGTATTGCCGGTAGTGACAGCACCATATATTTTATCAACGTTATTACCCTCATTTTCATTGAAGATTTTTGAGGCTATCATTTCTGCAATGCATTGCCCCAGACCTGATGTTAGTTGCTCATTTTTTGCTTCGACAATTGCAACAATAGGAGAATTAAGATAAAACTGCTCCGACGATTTACTGATAATATAATCACAAAAACCATTCAGGTCTCTGTCTTTATCAATATCAAGGTTTATACCTGAAAACAAACCAATTTCATCATTTAAAAGTTTTTTTAATTCTATCAACACATTGGAAATAATCATTTCGGAACGTGCTTTTTCCGTACTGATAGCAAGAGCCAGAGGAACATTATAATTCAGTGTCGTTTTCAGATAATTGCTAACTTCAACTTCGCCAATCATCGAGAACAAATCTCTGTTCTCAACAACATTAATGTCAAATTCTGCTTTTATTCTTTTCAGTGTAAAGTTACTATACGACATTTATTCTCTCTCTTTTCAGCTAAGAACAAAGTAAGCTGCGGTGGCTTATCCCGTCGTCCGCTTCACCGACTGGTCTGTTTTTTTTACCGGAGTTCCGGGATTTTTGGTATCATTCGGTATGACCCTGTTGCTGATCACCTCTTTAATATTGCACAGATCAACTTCAAAAGCAACATTTGCGCACTTCCTTCAGGAGCAGCCGTCTGGTGAAATCGTCTTCAACAATCCGTATATTGATACTGTTCTTTTTTCGCGGTTGTTTACAGGTATGCTTAACTTTTTCCTGGAATATTGAAAATGATCCCCCTGCCGGGGAGAAAATTTTGATTGGGATATCCGCGAGTTGGCGCAGTACAACCGTATTTCTTCTATCGGCATTGCATTCCGTCTCGCATGCATGATATAAATCCCATATATTCATTCGAAAGACTACACATACCGATAACTCGACCAGTTTTTTTCGTTGTGAAGGAAAATAATTTAGGAGAGAAGGAGTCATACTAATAATGTCAAATAAGCAGTTTATGTGATCGATAGTCACGATAGTAAACTGAAGAGGTGATTAGTGCTATATAAATTTGAATGGGACCCCACGAAAGCAAAACGAAATTTTTGTGATCATCAGGTCAGTTTCGAACGAGCGACAACAATTTTTCGTGATTCCACCATGATTGCTCTGTTTGATGAGGAACATAGTCAGCATGAGGATCGATGGATCACACTTGGCAGAGACGATAATGGGATTTTGTTGGTGGTATCCCATACATTTCGGGAAATGACCCCAACAGTCTGGACAGTTCGGATGATTTCTGCCCGGAAGGCCACCAAAAAAGAACGAATGCAATACGAGGAGGGCCACTTATGAAAAAAGAATATGATTTTTCCAAAGGTGAACGTGGGAAATTTTATCATCCTGACGCAGAATTCCACATTCCGATTTATCTTGATCCCGATCTTACGGACTTCATTCAAATAGTTGCGACGAAAAAAGGACTTGACATGAATCAGCTTGTCAATGAGTGGTTGAGAAGTAATCTCAAGTTCATCCAAACGTTTGTGGAGTTCCCTCACGGGGTCACGAAATAATGTAAGAGGAGAAATTCGGTCAAGAAGACCGTAGAAATGAAAGGGTGGATATGCCCCCAAATTTTTTTCGAAATATTGTTTGGCCGAAGTTTTTTGCAATTCCGTCGATGATCATTTTAGTGATTGTCGTATCCTTTGCTCAGACAGCTAAGGTTATAGCGGATGAGCCGGATGTGCTTGAGGCCCGTATCGCCGGATCACCATCCCTGCGAGACTTGTTGTCATTAGTCTATCAATCAAGTCCGGTGGTAAAGGAGGCAAAGGCATCATGGCGGGTCGCTATTGAAAAATACCGGGTGGATACCGGGTATCCTGACCCCCTGCTCACGACAACATATTGGCCGTCTGATCCTTCCAGAAACTGGGGCAATAAACGATTTGAAACAGAGTTCTTACAGATAATTCCATTTCCGGGGAAACTGGCTGCCGCCGGAAGAGTGGCTGAAACCGAATCTGATATGGCCAGATTGGAGCTTGACCGAACAGTTAGGGATTTGGCGGTTAAGGTTCGTGAGTCTTACTACGAACTTCAATACATTCGTGAGGCGGTCCGAATCGCCGATCATAACCGCTTGGCGCTTGAACACATCAGAAAAATCGGAGAAACGGCATATTCCCAAAATCGGACTGCTCTTTACGATGTATTGAAAGCTCAGTCCCAATCAGGACAGGTTCAGTACGACATGTTGCTTTTGGAGGAACTCGAAAGAACTGAGATCACCCGTCTGAACGCGCTTATGAATCGTTTGCCTGAAGCGGAAATCGGTCCCCTGCAGGATGAACCCCTGGCACCTTTGGCTTATGGACTGAGTGACATTTATACCCTTGCCGAGACCCATCGGGAGGAAATCCGGGTGGCTGCTGCTGGAGCGGACAAATCCCGCGCCGAAGCCGATGTGGCCCGCTTCCAGAACCTGCCCGAATTTATGGTGGGATTTAAGTACGAATACGATGCTCCGGACTCGCCTGATGCTTCTGCAAACAACATGTACGGGATACAGTTCGGCATGACCCTTCCGATCTGGTGGAATAAAAACGCTGGAAGGCGGGAAGCAGCACGCGCAGGAACAGAAAAGGCCGCAGCTCGGATAAACGTCCAGATCAACGAAGCACGCGCAATGATTCGTGAAACGTTTTTCAGGCTTAAAAACGCAGACAGACTAATTACCCTTTATCGCGATCAGCTTCTCCCACAGGCCACAAAAGCCATGGAGACAGCCGAAATCTGGAACCGCGAGGGCCAGGGCAGTCTTAGCGATTTTGTGGAAACAGAAGCGGTCTGGTACAATTTCCAGCTTGCTCTGGCAAGATCCAGGGCCGATTATGGCAAATACCTGGCCAAGCTGGAGGGAATCGTCGGAATTAGCCTCACCCACAAACCTGAAGATGATCAGCAGTTGCCGCAGCCAGAGGCGAAACCATGAAAATGCGCCGAAGAATCAAAGAGCGGAAAGGCCAAAGACTGGAAGGCTCAAAGAGCGAAAAAACCAAAGATGGGAAGCGCCGGAATTTTGCTGCTTTTGTTGGTGCGAACTTGCGGACTTGCGCTTTATTGCTGACAGTAGTCGTTTTCTGTCCTGCCTGTTCTCATTATCCGAAAATGTCCGCGGACTATGAAACCTACAAGCCGCCGGCCATAGTATCTCCCCCAATATCCCCGATACCCAAGCCAATTGAGGATTCGCGGGCAGACATCGATTTCAGGAATCAGAAAGCGCGGCTCGTTGAGATGAGCCGTAAATGGGAGGCTGCGCTGAATGCTCCTGGAGCGGATACCCGGTTTTTTTCACCGGCTCCGGGCCAGTTATCCGGCCTGGAACCTGCCGCCCGTGATACAGCGGCTGCCGTCCGTGCGCTATCCTCCGGATTTACTATGGAAACACTTGAGATACTGGCGCTTCTTAGAAACTCCGGGGTAATTTCTGCTGAAAAGACTTTCCGGAGCAAGCTCCAGTCCTACACCCAGATTTCAAACCTGGATGAAATTCTCAGGCAGTATTCTGCATTTACCCAGGCGGTAATGACCGGAGTCGGAGACATGGCGGACAAGGAATCACCCGCAATAAAATTTCCTTTTCCCGGAGTAATGGCCTTAAAGGGAGAGATCGTCAATCAGGAAGTTAAAATCGCCCGTGAAGAACTTGAGACCGTCCGAAAAACCGTGGTTACAGATAGCCGCCGGGTTTTCTGGAATCTGATTTATAACCATCGTGCGCAGGAGATTACCGGCGCTACGCTGGAGCTTCTCGATCAGCTTGAGCTTTCGGCTCGGAAACGTTATGAGGTCGGCAAGGAAACACTTCAGGATGTAATTCGGGTTCAGATTCAGCATGGGAAACTGCGGGAAGAGCAGAACACGCTGAAAGAAGGGCAGAAAAGCCTTCAGACAAATATTCTAAAAATAGCTGATCTCACACCCGGATCGGAAATCGGGTTTCCGGCGATCCGCGAGCCTCGCCGGGAACTTCCGGCCATTGACAAGATGTCTGATCTGGCCATGGAGCAAAGCCAGGAACTAAGAACCATCCGGGCCAGGATCGGCGGAATGGAGCGGATGATCGAGATGGCGGAAACGGAGATATATCCCCGCTTTACCCAGAACCTGTCGTTGTTTGAAAACAAGGCTGTCATTCAGGTGGGCACGATCAAAACAGAGGCGCCATTTGCTGATGTAGCCAAGTCTTACATGGGAGAGGGTCTGCCGAAAAATCCGTGGTTTGGCCTCGAAGATGCCTATCTGCGGGAAACCAGGGAAAAAATAGATGCACTGCGAAAAGAGCTGAAAAATGCGGAAAACGGAATGCGTTTCAGGGTCAGGGAAGGATGGTTCAAGCTGGATCTGGCCATCCGGGAAGAGCGGCTTTATACAAAAAAGATCAGGGAACTTTCCCGGCTCTCCGCGGAAGCTACAAACCTGCGTTATGAAGCTGGTGTTGCACAGATGCGGGATGTCATTGAATTTTACATGACATGGTTTGAAGCCCGTCTGACCAGCGAGCTGAAAAAAAGCGAAATCGGTATTGCGCGGGCCGACTTGGAAGAAATTGTTGGAACATCTTTGAATTCAAGGGATAGTGTTAATCTTAAAACTTTTTAACCTGTTCATCCTGTCAAATTTTAATATCGACGTTTATCGGATTGTTGTTATGTTGCTTGACAATACGAACCAAGCATGAAATCATACAGAGAAACAATCAGAAAATTTTTAAGAGGGGATGCATGAAAAAGTTACTGTTACTCATATCGCTAATTGGGTGTGTTTCAGGCTGTGCTTCGCCACCAATTTACATGGTTGATGATTTTCACGGTAAGAAAATTACCCGGTGTGATAACGACGCGTTCTGCTTTCAAGAAACATATAGTGTCGCTTGGGATCGCTCGGGCCAGTCGAATTGCTGTAAGTATCGGAATAATTGCAATTCACATTGTAATAGCCGCGATTCAGTAGGCTATCCAGTTTCTTACAGGAGTATAGAGTACAGTTATGAAGAGGATCACTGTGGATACACTGTGACACTTCCAGAGGGCGGTAATATTGCTATGCCAAAAGACAGGGTTAAGGAGGCTGGCCGGTGAATAAAACGCTGAAACTTTCGTTGATTGCGTTATATTGTATGGCGGGACTTTGCGTATTTCTTGCCGGTTGTTCAAATGTTGTTTATATTGATCCAAGTAAAAAATACGTTATTAATGAACAATTACGGGTGCCAGAGACTGATTCTACTGCTGGAAGATTTAATTCGCAGATTATTTTCATGGCGGATCAGATTGAGCGGAACGTTGACCGTGAGAGTCTTGAAAATACTTTCATTATCACTAGTTTTATCAATCTCAACAAGTTTTCGGAAACAACTCCGTTCGGAAGGCTTGTGGCGGAGAATCTCATCCACGAATTGCAGGTGCGTAAATGGAAGATATTTGAAGTTAGGCTAACCAAAGACATAATCATCAATGAAACAGGTGAGTTTTCTTTGAGTCGTGACATAAAAAAAATCAAGGATATTTACATGGTAGGTGGTATTGTTACTGGAACTTATTCAGTGGTGGATGGCCATATAATTGTTAATTCACGTGTGATCGACATTAATACCGGGCTGGTTGCGTCATCGGCTCAGTCGTATATGCCAGCCAACTGGTTTACCGATGCACTGTTGTTCAATGCAGATAATATTCAGCCCTTGACAGATAATATTCAGCCCATGAAAATAGTCGGAGATACTCCTTTGAGTGGTGTGCGATGATGATTAGAAATTGTATTGTCGTTATAGTGTGCAGTGTGCTTTTTTTTACTTTGATGGGTTGTTTGGCGACACAAGAAGGTTATGTGCGCTGCTATGGCAAGACCTTACCTGTTTTGTTGGATTCTACGGATCTTAAAGCACTTTTTGGAGATATTGCCGCCGAACTGTGCATTGACACCTGTTCCGATTCTGTGACGCGGATACCTGACGATAAAGGTGCCGCACATAACTGCACAAATCGCGATGAAATTAACCGACAGACCGTGCTTGTTACCGACTTTGCCGACATCCAGACATACATTCCCAATCAATCTGGTATCCTGATGGGTGAATTGATGCGGGCCAGTCTCAATAATGTCTGTTGCTACAAGATCGTCCAGGCTGAGTTTGCAAAATATTTCAAACTGTCAGAAAACGGGTTGGTAGTGCTGACGCGCAAGGCAAATGAGATCAAGAAGGAAGAGTATGTTCAGCCCGAAGTGGTTGTCGGGACATACAACTATCTGAGCAACAACAAGGTGGTCATATTTGTCAGAAGGATTGATATGCAAACGGGCAAAATATCCAGGATAGTGACTCGCGAGCTGGATTATTCCTGCTCTGGAAGGTTGCTCAAGTACACCGTCAGGTGACGTGGTGATTTATCATGACAAATAATGCAAGAAGGGCGACCAGCAATGGCCGCTCTTTTTAATTTTTACCGTGGGAATACTTTAAACCACGAAACACACGAAATACACGAAAAAATTTTCTTCGCACCCTTGCGCCTTCGCGTGAGAAACTTTGACAAACGCCACTACCGCATCCCAGTCATTGAAAAATTCCAGCGCAGTAAACGTTCACTCCTCCCTCATTGTCCAAAGTCAGACATAATAAATTCAGTTTGTTATATGTCATAGGGGGGAGGTTGAAGTGAATGGTTATCAGTCGGTCAAAAGAGTTTTCCGGTATTTTGGTTTTTCTGTTTCCCTCAGGTTGATAAAGTTGGAGATTTCGAATGATAAAAATGCCTTTAAAAGTCATCCTGGCTATGTTGGTTGTGTTGATTCTTGTCATTAGCGTATCCTCATGGCGCTTGGGCTATCAGCAGGGGGTGAACAAACAGTCATCTGAGCCTTCAGTCTCCCATAAGCTGTTATTTTACCGGAACCCCATGAATCCGGCCATTACCTCGCCGGCCCCTGCCAAGGATGAGATGGGAATGGATTATATTCCGGTTTATGAGGACGATGCCAGAGCCCCAATCAAATCCGCACAGCAGCAAGCCGATGATTTTTTCGATGAGGAAACCAAGGTTTCTGGCCTTGGTGTGGTTACTATGACGGAGCAGGGAATAAGACTGTCGGGCGTTCAGGTTGCTACGGCTGTACAGGAGAAAATCCAGCGTGTTCTTCGTACCGTAGGATTTGTTGTGCCGGATGAGACCCGCATTCACCGGGTGCAGACCAAGGTCGGAGGCTGGGTGGAAACCCTTCTGATCAATTACACCGGGCAGCTCGTCAGAAAAGGCAGCCCCATCCTTTCGATATATTCACCGGAACTCTTGAGCAGTCAGGAGGAATTCATCAAAACCAGGCAATCGGCTTCACGGCCAGCTCCGGATGCCGGAGATCGGACATCAGTTCAGAGACTGCACCAGTCCGCACAGCGCCGGCTGGAGCTATTCGATGTTCCGCCGGATTTCATCAGGGAGCTTGAAAGCAGCGGAAAACCCCAGCGTACGGTAACTCTTCTTTCTCCGGCGGACGGTTTTGTGACTGCCAAGGACATATTTCCGGGCCAGGAAGTCAAGCCGGGAATGGAACTTTACACGGTTTCGGATTTGTCGGTTGTCTGGGTGGATGCAGAGGTCTATGAGTACGAAACCCTTGATGTGCATGTCGGACAGGAGGGCGTTCTGACAACATCATTTGATCCGTCTCTTAGGCTTGCCGGAAAAATCGCCTATATATATCCATACCTGAGCCGCGAGAGTAGGACCCTGAAACTCCGGTTTGATTTCGACAACAAGGACTATCGTCTGAAGCCTGGCATGTTTGTTGATATCAATCTCATGATCAACTATGGGGAGGGTATCGTCATTCCCGATTCCGCCATCATGGATTCTGGAACCCGCCAAGTGGTTTTTGTGGACAAAGGCGAAGGCCGATTCGAGCCACGGGAGGTTAAGGCAGGGGTTAGAAGCGAAGGAAAAACTCAGGTGCTATCGGGTTTGAACGTTCAAGACCGGGTGGTGATAAAAGCCAATTTCCTGCTGGATTCCGAGTCCCGTCTCAGCGCCCTTATCGATGCTGCAATGGCTGCGAAAAAATAGGACAGGCCATGATAAAAAAGATCATCGAATTCTCCGCTAACAACCGCTTGCTGGTTGTCATGTTCACGATCGCCGTCATGGTAATGGCAGTTTATGCGCTTAAAACCATCCGCCTGGATGCACTTCCGGATCTGTCCGATACCCAGGTCATAATTTACTCCAAGTGGGATCGCTCTCCAGACATCATTGAGGATCAGGTAACCTATCCCATCGTTTCAACCCTGCTCGGCGCTCCCGAAGTAAAGGCTGTCCGCGGCTTATCGGATTTTGGTTTTTCTTATATTTATGTCATTTTTAAAGACGGGACTGATATCTACTGGGCCCGTTCGCGGGTTCTGGAATATCTTTCCAAAATCCAGTCCCGGCTTCCAGAAGGAGTGCGGACGGAGCTGGGCCCTGACGCCACTGGTGTTGGCTGGGTCTATCAGTATGTTCTGGTGGACAGCTCCGGTGAGCATTCCCTGGATCAGCTCCGGTCTTATCAGGACTGGACACTGAGATACGCCATCCAGTCGGTGCCTGGGGTTGCGGAGGTGGCGTCCATCGGCGGATTTGTCAAACAATACCAGATCACCGTGGATCCCAACCGGCTGTCGGCTTACGGAATTTCCTTTAGCATGCTTTCATCTCTCATTCGGGAGTCCAACAACGAGGTGGGAGGCCGGCTGATTGAGTTTACAGGGGCTGAATACATGGTTCGTGGCAGGGGATACAGCCGGAGCATCGCGGATTTTGAGAGTATCGTGGTCAAGGTCACCCCTAACGGTACGCCGGTGCTTCTGAAAGATATTGGCCGGGTGGAGCTGGGGCCTGAAATCCGTCGCGGGATTTCCGACTTGGACGGAAAAGGAGATGCCGTGGGAGGCATAATAGTAATGCGCCACGGAGAAAACGCCCTCAACGTAATCAATCTGGTGAAGGAAAAACTTAAGGAGCTTGAGCCCTATCTTCCCAAAGGGGTGAATATTCTTCCCGTCTATGATCGCTCAAACCTTATTACCCGCGCTCTGGATACCCTTGGCCACGAGCTGAAAATCGAGATGATAATCGTCTCCCTTGTCATTCTTGTTTTTCTCTGGCATATTCCTTCCGCCATTGTGCCCATTGTAACCATCCCGGTATCTGTCCTGATTTCATTCATTCCGCTCTATTTCATGGGGGTCACGGTCAACATCATGTCGCTTGCAGGCATCGCCATTTCCATCGGGGTTCTGGTGGACGGCGCCATCGTGGAAGTGGAGAACGCATACAACAAGCTCTATCACTGGCAGGCGGGTGGCAAAAAAGGGGACTTTCACAAGGTGCGACTGGAAGCTCTCATGGAAGTTGGGCCTTCGGTGTTTTTCTCGCTTCTGGTAATAGCAGTAGCCTTTCTTCCCATCTTTGCGCTGGTGGATCAGGAAGGCAGGCTGTTCCGGCCTCTGGCATATTCAAAAAATCTGGCCATGGCGATTGCCGCAGTTCTGGCCATAACCCTGGACCCGGCCATGCGAATGTTATTTACCCGGATGGACCCGTTCACATTTTCGCCCAAATGGCTCTCCAGACTTTCCACAAAAGCATTGGTAGGAACCTATTATTCAGAAGATTTTCACCCCATCAGCCGGGCTATATTCAAAGTCTATGGGCCTGCCTGCCGTTTTGTTCTGGCCTGGCCCAAATCCGTTATCGCCGCATCGGTTGCGATGGTTGTCCTTAGCATGCCGGTTTATCTGAAACTTGGTACTGAATTCATGCCGCCTTTGAATGAAGGAACCATCCTTTACATGCCGACAACACTTCCCGGAATTTCCGTGGCTCAGGCCCAGGAACTCCTGACGACCCAGGATCAGGTGCTGCGCTCATTTCCGGAAGTGGAGCGGGTTTTTGGCAAAGCCGGGCGGGCGGATACATCCACGGACCCGGCTCCTTTCTCCATGATGGAAACAACCGTGGTTCTTAAGCCAGAAACTGAGTGGAGAGGAAAAGACAGGTGGTATTCCGCGTTGGTTCCGGATTGGATGAAATCTATAGTTCGCCCGATCTGGCCGGATCACATTTCCTGGGAAGAGCTGGTTGCCGAAATGGACAAGGCGCTTCAAATTCCAGGGGTTTCCAATGCCTGGACCATGCCCATCAAGGCGCGGATAGACATGCTTACAACCGGTATTCGCACTCCTGTCGGCATCAAGGTTTTTGGATCGGATTTAAAAGAGATTGAGCGTATCGGGATTGATCTGGAGCAGGCTATTCGCGATATTCCGGGAACCCGGAGCGTATTTGCCGAGCGAGTGGCCGGCGGCTATTTCGTGGATTTTGAGCCGCGCCGGGATCAACTGGCCAGATATGGTCTGACCATAGCCATGGTTCAGTCGGTCATTACCGGTGCCATCGGTGGTGAAAATATCACCACCACAGTGGAGGGCAGGGAACGCTATCCGGTAAACCTGCGCTATCCCCGCGAACTTCGCGAGGATATGGACAAACTCCGTCGGGTTCTGGTTCCGACCCCGACTGGCGCCCAGATTCCGCTTTCTCAGCTCGCAGACATCAAGTTGGCGCAGGGGCCGGCCATGCTGAGGGATGAAAACGGATTTCTGGCCGGTTATGTCTATGTGGACATTTCCGGCAGGGATGTGGGTGGTTATGTGGAGGAGGCCAAAAAGCGGGTCCACGACAAGGTTTCGCTGAAACCAGGTTATCTGCTTCAGTGGAGTGGTCAGTACGAAAACATGATAAGGGTGCGGGAACGGCTCAGGATTGTCATACCCGTTACGCTCCTTCTCATCTTTTTTTTACTGTACATGAACACGCAATCGGCCTTCAAAACCACAGTGGTCATGCTGGCCGTGCCATTTTCCGCTATCGGCGCGATATGGCTGTTTTACTTTCTGGATTACAATGTTTCCATCGCCGCATGGGTGGGAATGATCGCCCTTCTGGGTCTTGATGCCGAAACCGGAGTTTTCATGCTTCTATTTTTGGACCTGTCACTTGACGATGCAAAAAAACGGGGCAAGCTGAATTCTTTCGTAGAATTGGATGAAGCGATCATTCATGGCGCCGTCAGCCGGGTGCGGCCCAAGATGATGACCGTTACCGCTGCTTTCATGGGTCTTCTGCCCATTATGTGGTCCACCTCCGCGGGGGCGGACGTGATGAAACGGATAGCAGCACCCATGATCGGCGGTCTTATCACTTCATTTCTTCTGGAGCTTCTGGTATATCCGGCAATTTATAAGCTCTGGAAAGAACATACGGAACTGAAAAAGACTTGAAACGATCGTAAAAAGTCTTAATTTGATGGCATATACTGCGAACGGGCATAATCTTTCGCCGTAGAGCCAGTATCTTGCCGGCTGCTGCAGCCGACAGGATGCTGGCTCCACCTGCAACTCCCTCCAGCGGTGGAGGGTTGGGGGTGGGGGTTCAACAGTGCAAGTTTCACCCACTTGCAGTATAACTGAGTTGTATGACAATATGTCTGCATGATTCAAAACAAATAAAGGAGAATATGATGAAAAAGACAATACTGATCGTGATAATTTCGATGATTTTTGGGACGGGACAGGTATTTGCGGCATCTTCTGATCACAGCATGGGGCGGATGCTCCGGCACGGCACGGTGGATGGTTATGGCTTCATGTACCATGTACTTGATATGGCGGAACGAAATGTCATGATGAAGGGAATGGAAGGGATGGACATGCCAGGTATGAGTAAAAGCCCGGATATTACCAATCATCTTATGGTTTATATCAGTGATCCGGGAGGAAAATCCGTTTCTGGAAAGATTGGATTTTCGATTACCGGCCCGGACGGCAAGGAGCAGAAAACCCTTACCATGGGAATGCATGACAGTTACGGTGCGGATGTCAGCTTCAAGGAAAAGGGGATTTACAAGATCAAAACCAAAGCGGTGATTGACGGCAAAACGCTGCTTGATGAATTTTCCTACGAAGTTAAATAGTGATTTGAATAGTAATCAGGGACGATGAAAAAAATCTATACATCTTTGATATTTTCCAGTATGATCACGGGATAAATATTTATCCGCCGGTCGTTTCTGGGAACCTGCATGGGAGGAGTATATGGGCGTTATTAATCTGGCAGATGCAAAAGTAGCTTATGAAGGTCAAATGTTTCCCGCAATTAATTTGATCAGCAAATTACAAACCCAGCTTCAGGAGGTGGCATCCCGGATGATTGCCATTGCCACAACGCTGGGGGATCTTCAAACATCGTTGCTTAACTCCCACACTGTAGAAGTGAAACTAACACTTTCCAAAGAAGATTATGACAGATTCAGGTCCATGGGGGGAATGGATGATAGTGAACGGATCCGTAAAGCCGTTATGACCGTAATTCATCCGGAAGAATCCGGAATTGCCCCAAACGCCGGGGAATTACGATCTACTGCCCTTTCTGGCTCCCATAATAAGGTTACACCCTTAGCAAAACCTATTCCGCCTTCGAATACAGAACATCATCTGGTGGAACGAATCCTTCAGGAGCAGATTGTTACCGAAGAACCTGCAAATATAAAAAAATCAACCACCAGATGTCCAAGATGTCAGTCCCCGATTGATTTGCCTGAGGCATCAAACGACCTGTTGCCAGTAGAGATTAAGTGCGGAAAATGTGGCGCCAAATGTTTGGTGAAATCCAAAGCAGCGAGCGCCGAGAAATCCGATAGAACTGGATTCGAATCCATTGATGAATCTGCTTACGGAAAGCTGTTTGATATGCTATCCACTTAATTCGTTTTTTTTGCAAGATCAGGAATCTCTGATGAAAATTATGGTTGCTTTTGATGGAACAAATGTTTCCAATGATGCTTTGAAAATCGGCAAAACCTATGCAATCGCCATGAACGCAAGCGTATGTCTGGTGATGTCCATGGTTGGCGGGCCGGAAGTGCCGCGTCAGGAATTTGTAAAGCATGAACATATCCTGAATTTTGCCAAGACCCAGTTTGTGGAGGCCAAGATTCCCTGTGAAACCCATCTATCAGTTCGCGGACTGGAGGCTGGGGAGGATCTGGTTCAGTTTGCCATGGAAAATGAAATCGACCTGATTATTATCGGAGTCAGGCGAATATCCAAAGTCAGCAAACTGGTTTCCGGATCAACGGCACAGTATGTTGTTCTGAAGGCGCCATGTCCGGTATTATCGGTCAAATAGGAAAATGTTTTTACCTACAACGCTGGAAGAAGTCGAATCTCTGGGGTGGTGTCAGCTTGATGTTGTTCTGATTACCGGCGATAGTTATGTGGACAGTCCTTTTATCGGCGCTGCGGTAATCGGTAAAGTACTTTTGCAGCATGGATATCGGGTAGGTGTCATTGCTCAGCCGGATATTAAGTCCGAAATAGATATTACCCGGCTGGGAGAACCGCTGCTGTTCTGGGGAGTAACTTCCGGTAGTGTGGACTCAATGGTTGCCAATTACACGGCGACCGGAAAACGCCGGAAACATGATGACTATACCCCAGGAGGCCTCAACACCCGCAGACCGGATCGGGCTGTTATTGTTTATTCGAATCTCATTCGCAGATTTTTCAAGCGTACCGTTCCTATCGTTCTGGGCGGTATAGAAGCCAGCCTAAGACGTATCCCCCATTACGATTGCTGGTCCAATTCCATCCGTAGATCCATTCTTTTTGATGCCAAGGCCGACATCCTGATCTATGGGATGGGGGAGAAGGCTGTCCTGTCTCTTGCAGACAAGTTAAAGCGCCGTCAATCCTTTACTGAAAATCTCGGTATCTGCTATATTGCAGGCGCCGCCCGATCCGACTATATCGAACTGGAGCCTTTTGAAAAAGTGTCGGATGATCCCCAGTCGTTTTCGCGGATGTTTCACATCTTTTATCAGAATAATGATTCGTTGACTGCAACAGGGTTGTGCCAGAAACACGGTGCCCGGTATCTTATTCACACACCCTCCTGTCCGCCGCTTTCCCAATCTGAAATAGATGCGGTTCATGATCTGAACTTTGAGCGGGATCTGCATCCGTATTACAGAAAACAGGGAGATGTCCGGGCGCTTGAAACCATCCGGTTTTCTATTTCCACGCACAGGGGCTGTTACGGTGAGTGTAATTTCTGTGCTATTGCCGTGCATCAGGGCAGAACCGTTCAATGGCGAAGCCAGGCCTCAATTTTGCGTGAGGTGAAAGAAATCACCGCCCATTCGGCGTTTAAGGGAATCATTTCGGATGTCGGAGGGCCAACAGCAAACATGTATGGGTTCGAATGCCGGAAAAAACAGGTCAAGGGTGCATGCAGTGATAAACGCTGCATGTATCCCGAAATCTGCGATCACCTCAGGGTGGATCACCATCAGCAGATCAATCTGCTTAGTGCGATCCGGGAAATAAAGGCTGTCCGGCATGTTTTTGTGGCGTCCGGAATTCGGTATGATATGATTCTTGCTGATCAGAAAAATGGGCTGGAGTATTTAACAGAAGTGGTTCATCATCATACTTCAGGCCAGATGAAAATTGCGCCGGAGCATACGGAAAACGAGGTGCTTGATCTTATGGGAAAACCCGGAATGGATAGCCTGATTGAATTCAAACGATTGTTTGACGCTATCTGTAAAACATCCGGAAAGCAGCTTTATCTTACATATTATTTCATGGTTGCGCATCCCGGCTGCACCGAGGCCCATGTAGGTCGGCTAAAAACATTCGTGTCCCGTCACCTTCACATGATTCCGGAGCAGGTTCAAGTCTTTACCCCAACGCCATCGACGGTATCCACGCTGGTTTACCATACCGGTGTGGATACGATCTCTGGCGCGCCCGTATTCTGTGAAAAACAAGTAAAGAAGAAAGAAAAGCAAAAACAAATGCTGCTGAAACGACCTGCTTGTTTCTGATAGTAAGAATCCATAAAAAATTTGCGCTTGGTAAATGCTTGCTACTCTACTTTTACATCCACTGAATCTATCCCCCACCATGGCCCTGCCAACTTGCCATCCGGGTCATCGAGAGCAAAATAGAATGTGTAGTTCCCCAGTGGCAGGGGACTGTTTAACACCTCAAGCGACCCCACGGGGAGTACCCCGGCCTGAACGTATGGGTAGATTCCTGGTAACCATCCAGTCGACAACACATAGCTGCACCAGTCAACCGGCTGGGCAAAAGGCGTTTTCGCTGCAATCCACCAGTCCGCTAACTGGCCGTTCCTGTCGCCGGGATCGATGCTGATGTTTATAACTACGGGATCGTTTGGCGTGACGGTGATGGGGCCGTCCGAGCCGTTTGCCTTAATATCCAAACGGAGAGGCACCCCCCCGCCTGAATAGGCCTTCAGGCACACATTGGCCGTCTTGTCCTTCGTTGTTGCATCTGTCCATGTGGTGCCATCTGCGCTCAGGAAGCTCTGGCCTGGATCAGCCGTAGCTTTGCTTGTGTACCCCTCCTTCGCGTATTCCACAGGAATCGGGTTGGTAACGGAGGAGGCGGCCAGCCTGAGAACCACGGAGAAACGTTCGCCCGCTGTGATATTGACCGGCGAAGCCAGCTTAATCGTATAGAAGCCGGCATTGGCCAGGATGCCGCTCTTGGAGGTTCGCAGAACGCCACTACGCGGATCATTGGTCGAGCAACCGGTGTAAATGTCAATGTCGTAGCTCATGTTCAGGTCAACAGCATAGAAGCCCACCGCCTTTAAGGAAGACGAGGATGTGGGGTTGAACATGTTGGCGGCATAGGCAACCGTGGTGTCGTAGCCCCAGCGGCCAACGAGGCCATAGGGGTCGTACTGGTAAATATCGCCAAAGTTCGTCACTGCCTCGGCATCATAGAAGGCCGCGATCTCATCATAACCAATGACCGTGTCGTAGTAGGAAATGTAATAGAAGCCACCCATGCTGCCGAACCCGGTGCCGGAGGCGTCTTTCATCAGGAAGGCGCCGTCACCTGGAGGGGTCTGGACGAAGTTGGCGGCGGAGAAATTGTCGTCCCACCCTATTACGTTCAAGGAGTGCCCAGCCTTGTCTGTACCGTTATAATACATGGCGGATTTGCTGGGATCCCAATGCTGCGAGTCGTCGGCATACATTGAGTCAATATCCAGAGCGCCATACTGCATGATTGCGTTTTTGATGTGATTGTTATCGGTTGAGTTGGTGCGGGGTGGAAGAATGACGACGTTCTGAATGTGCTTTTGCGCAACCGGGCCAGATTGATTCTTCAAGGATGTGGGATAGGGATCTTCGCTTTCCAAAACCGGGCCGGTCCATCGCACTAGATATGCGATAGCCATATACATGTTTCCTCCATCGTCATAGCCGCTATCGAAACCAGACTGGCTGACCATATGATGGGGAGAGAACGAATAGGATTCGCCCGGCATCAGGCTGCATTCCAGGGCGCCGAGAGCAGCGTGAGCCCAGCAGGTGCCGAATTTGCCCTGGTCGCGAATGGGGGAAACGCGGTTATGCTCTCGCGAATCGTAGGTGCTGGGCAATGCGCTCGCCAAGTTCAGCTCGACGCCCCGGCCTTTCAGGTGCGTCATGTCCACCGGCGCCGGGATGCGGCCAAAGGCCCGAACTTGAGCATGTTTCGCCTTTACGACGTTTACGAATTCCAAATAGGCCGGATTATCTGGTGCCTGCACGATTTCCTGCGCACCTGCGTCAGAGAGCCAACCGATCATCGTGATGCCTATAACCCAGATGCCAATACAAAAAAGCCACTGCTTCAACTGCTTCATTTGATACCTCCAATGTCCGGCCATGCCGAGTTAGACGTTAATGATCATTCCCCATTTACCCCGATCCTGCACCCGTTGGCAAAAAAAAGATGCAATGGTGGCAGCCAGTTCCCACCGAAGCACGGGTTTGAGCAGATAGCCGTAAGCCTCGGTGGTTTTGGCCCGTTGGAGCATGGGGTGTCGTATGAGTATGCAGTTCCATGGTATCAAACAACTCCGGAATCGTCAATTAATGTTAACGGCGTTCCTGTCAATTCATTTTACTGCCGGAGGCTAAATGCTGATCGAAGCGATAATCCTGGAAATGAGGGCCTGCAGAGGCGAAGGAAACACGCCGGCCCATATCACGCCGAAAAGAATCACCGCAAAGGCTAATCGTGCTGCAGCGCCAAAACCGCTGGTAACCGCCATGTCTTTTTGGGGCCTCATGAACATGACGACGATCACCTTAAGATAGACAAAAATGGACAGGATCGCCGAAGCGATACCGATAACAGCCAGCACTGTATATTGGGCCTGTAGGACAGCCTTGAACACCATGAATTTGCCTATAAATCCGGCTGTCGGCGGCAGCCCGGCCAGGGAAAGCAGGCAAATGGTTAGAAGCGCCGCTTGCCAGGGGTGAGAATAGCCAAGACCACGGTAGTTTTCCAGCTCGTCCAGGTCGCACTCAGGTGATGCGCAAAGTGTTGAGATGGCGCCAAAAGCGCCCATATCCATCAGTGCGTAGGCGGTGAAATAAAACATGACAGCCAGCCCCCCGTCCTCTCTTATGGCCAGCGTTCCCATTACAGCATAGCCCATCTGGGCCACGGACGAGTAGGCCAGGAGGCGCTTTATTCGTGTCTGAGCCAGGGCTGTGATGCTTCCTATCAGAAGCGTTGCGGCGGCAAGTGTCCATAGCACCGGCGTAGCGTGCGCCCAAAGCCAGTTCGAGGATAGCATCAGGATGCGAAGAAGTCCGGCAAAAACAGCGATCTTGGAACCGGTAGTAAGAAAAGCCGTTACCGGCGTTGGCGCTCCCTGATAGACATCCGGAGTCCACAAGTGGAAGGGAACCAGGGAAATCTTGAAACCAGTTGCTGTTAGAATCAGACCAAGGGACAGGAGCATGCCTGTTGGATATCCCACCTTTTTCAGGTCGGCCAGACCAATGGGCATGTCGAGCGTTCCAGTCGATGCGTAAAACATTGCAATGCCAAATGCCAAAAACGCGCCGGAAACCATGCCCATGATCAGATATTTCAGAGCCGCTTCATTTCCAGGTGGATCATCCCGGCGCATGGCTATGAGAATATAAAACGCCAGTGAAAGCAGCTCAAATCCCAGAAAAAAGATCAGCCAGTGGGTTGCGCCGGCCACCAGCGACATTCCCAGAACCGCCAGGATCATAAGCCCATAGAATTCATCACCGGCCACCTGCCGCAAGCCGGCATGTTGATGGCTGAACAGTAGCGAGAAAAAGGCTACAAGAGCAAAAAGTACGTTGAAGAAGCGCGCATAAACGCCTACATCCAGCATCTGAAAGAATGGCATCCTGCCGCCGTCTATCAGCAGCGCGGCCACTGCCGCAGAAAGAACAGAGCCAATTGCCAAGCTAAAGAGCAGGGACTTTGGCTTGTTTTTCACAAAAGCGCCTACAGCGAAAACGGTGATGCCTCCACCTGCCAGTAGGAGCTGGAAGAGAACAGCCAGAATATCTTTTGGCCAGGATAATACGGTCATGGTTGATTCCTGAATATCTTTTGGTGTAAAAAGTCAAAAATGTTGAAGCGGTTGATGACGGCTTTGAGCTATTCAACCTTCATAACCATTTTCACGGGGCCAACGTAAGCAGCCCCTTTCCTGAGTTCAGTCCGGCCAGAGCTGTCCCTATAATTTCCAAAGCCGGACCAGGATGCAGCCCCAGCCAGAGCGCTCCAAGACAAAGCGGAATCAGGATGGCCAGCTCCCGGTTTGTCAGATCCGCTATATTGGGCCTGAGTTCAGCATTTCCCCAGAGGCTTTTTCGGAGCATCCGCAGTCCATACACCACAGTCCAGAGAAGGCCGATGAATCCTGCTA
>JBAXVB010000479.1:0-3370 GCA_037129415.1 Deltaproteobacteria bacterium | reverse complement strand
CAATTTTTACCATAGCTTCTTTAATATTAGCTGGAGGATGTTCTTTAAAATACGCCTCAATGCTGCTTTTATACTCCATCATTTCGCTCTGAGGCTTGCTGCTCATGGGGGCGAGGCCGATCTCCTGATAAGGTTCTCCCCGCTTATGTGAGCAGGCGCGGATAGTTACTTTTTTGTCAAGCCGCCTGAAGAAATCAAGCAGTTTATCCGTGGTGAATCTGCTAAAGTGTCCGTTCATCAAATGAGACACGTCCGGTTGCGCCATGCCGAGCAGCTTTGCAATTTCCTGCAGTTTGAGCCCCTTTTCTTTCAAGATATTAGTGACATGAAAACCCAGTTGAGCCCGTGCAAAAAGTTCGTCCGCATATTCAATACCCAAGTCTGCAAAGATATTACCTGAGCTTTCTTCAAACTCGATTTTTGTTTTATTGTTATCACTCATTTTTTGCAAGCTCCCTTGCTTCCATGTATCTCTTTTTAATCAGATCCGTGTCGTGCTTCGGTGTTGCAATGCCTTTCTTGGATTTTTTCTGAAAAGCATGAAGAATATAAATTTTTCTCCCAAGCTGCACCGCTATAACTGTACGGTACGCATCCGTGTCATACCCTATGGCAATCTCGAAAACGCCACTTCCAACCCCTTTGAACGGTTTGGCATCCTTCGGCATCCCTCCAAACTGGATAAATTGCAGCTCATCGCCAATGAGTTTTTGTGCTTCCAACGGAAAGTCCTGGAGGTTCTTTTTCGAATTCCCCATCCAGACGATAGGCCGTAGCACAGGCATTTCAAGATTAATTGTTGTAACAAACCGAGCTTGCCACCAGCTCTTTTCCTGTTCCGCTCTCCCACCGGGCTTCATTACGATTCAGAAAATGCGGCTCCTGGCTGATTTTGGGAATGTTGACGGCGTTACCTGTCTGAATCACCTTTCCGGTAATCCCTTCCCCGAGTTTATACTTCACCCGTTCAACGGCTGTCCGGGAAATGCCATGCGCCACTTCGATAGTGATTTCATTGGTCAGGGGGTTTAACAGCGTGATCGTACCGCGAATCATGTTGATGGAGATGGACAGCGTATCCAAAACCTTGTAGAGTGATTTTTTCAGGTCCAGATGTTCATTCAGTGTTTTGCTGATCTCATACAACAGTGTGACATCTTCAATTCGTTTCATGGGTTCCGATTGATTTAAGAGCATATATATCCGAACAACTTCACCCTTATCATATTCCAAATAAGGGAGAAGGTCAATTTTGTTTATACTGCGAACTGGCATAATCTGAGCTTTTCATAAACTCCCTCTCCCAGCGGGGGAGGGTTGGGATGGGGGATCAAAAACGTAAAATTATGCCAGTTAGCAGTATAACGAAGTTATTTATCGAACATGGTCAAGGATGGCTTGACTGAACGATTGGTGCGAGGGGTTTATGGAATTACAGAATCGGGAAAAAAAGCCATTGAGAACAAGTATTGAAAAGCTGATGGACGGTCAACGGCAAATCCAATAACAGGATTTCACTGCGAGCCTAAAATAGGTCGTAAAGAAAGTCTTATACCGAAATCGCCATACACTTAAAATTCGGAAGGAAAGATTATGCGTGAGACAGCGGTTCAGCAGAATAAGGTTGAGAGTATTGACCGATGTTTACAGCGGATTCTTAAAATGAGCGACATGCCTTTCCTTGGGCTTTATAATAAAATCCTCGACAAGAATGTTCGTAAATCTTTCAAAATAAAACTTTCCCAGAGTAGTGACCCTCTTAAGCAATATCTTGTCTATTTGAATTCCTGGCCGGCGATATCCCTCATCTATCTCACCCTGCACGTTTGTGAAGGATACGGTACACGCGGGACCTTTGAAGTCTATCCTTTTATCGAAGATGCTCTTCAAACAAAAAAATCGCTCACAGCGCCGCAAAAAGAAATGCTCTGGAGAGAATATCGAAAGACATGTTTGAAATTGGGTCTATCTATCTCTTCACGCCTTTCAGGTGTCAATTACATGTTATCAAAACCAACTCCTTTTGTTCCATATAATAAAATATTCCTTTCTGAATCAAATAGTTAATCATCATGAAATTTATTCTTGCAGCACTCCGTGAATCGTTGTTGCGTCTTTAAAGTTCACGCCCAGGGCTTTGAAATGAGCCTTGCCGCAATCGACTTTTTTGTTTTCACTTTCCCGCCGTTTATCTCTGTCCAAGGTGCTTTTGGTTTCTCTGACCAGGTACAGCTTTCGAGAATCTTCGACAACTACAGCCCAATCAGGATTATAACTGCCCAGAGGGGTCGCAACTTTGAACCAGCGCGGGAGCTTACAGAAGAATTTAACTTTGTCATCACCATCGAGCAGTATGGCAACCTCTTCTTCCGTTCCGCTTTCATAGGCGATGACATCAAATGGTGTTCGGTTATCTTTGCTTTTTACAGTATAAAGGTGAGTAAAGTATTCCTCGACTTCCTGAGCTTCAAACAAACGCATTTCGTAAAACTGACCGGGTATAGGTTCGTATTTAATATCGTCAATAATCAACTCATTCAAAGCCCGATTTATCAACTTTGCGAATTCAGTCATGAAAGCTTGAGGATTAATTGAGAACTCCTTTAAGCGCCCTGACTTTTTAATAATTTGCACCAAAGTACCACGGGTCAATTCCGTTTCTCTTTGCAGAAAGGCGAGTATATCCGGCAACGGTTGTTCATTGCTGACTATATGGATGCGGTTGCTTGTGATTTTACCTCCCTCCAATCCTGATTCCTTAATCTCAAGGTCTCTTTTTGTTATCTCAATCTGAACAGCTTTTATTTCAGGCATCTTATTGATTTTTTCGGAAGCAAGGTCGATGAGTTTTTGCGTATTAAATTCAAGTGAATACTTTGTTTTCTGACTGATTTTATCCCACAAGATTTTAAAATCTTCGTTCAGCTCTATCCGTTTGTTATAGGAAACTTTCTGTCGCTTGCGAGCATCTTTGACAAAATCACGCGGCAGGAATCTTTTCATTCGGTTAACAACAGCTTCTTCCAGTCCGACATATTTTATAGGTAATTCAAGTTTGAAATCAACTTTATCCGGCTGGAATGCTGGTTTAAAATCGCCATATTGGTCGATCAATCCTTGTTCGGAAACGCAACCCCATATTTCTTTTGATTCCTCCTGACTGAGGTAGTTCACCCCTTCAGCATTGAGAATAGGAGTAAAGGCAATCGGTGGAACACGACCAAACTTGAAACCACCATTAGGATCAATGGCTGCTTCAATGTCGGATTGTAACCCTTTAGCAAAGTTCTCAAATGTCTCGTTGGCAATTACTGTAAGGGCATCCTTCATTTCTCAGTTGACACTTTCTGACTGTCTGTGTCAAGCCACG
>JBAXVB010000478.1:0-3383 GCA_037129415.1 Deltaproteobacteria bacterium | reverse complement strand
AACATATCAAATAGTTAGCTTGATACATATGCCCACAAGTGGTAAACCCAGGTTAAAAGAAAAAGCTAACAGCAGCTTTTCAGATACTTGTGCGCCCGCGAGTGTAGGTGATGAGTTTAAGGCGCTCTTCGGTGTCAATGTTCCAGTCGGGTTCACTGATATGGCCGCAGTAGAGACGATGATTGCCAGGAAGAAGGCCGGCAAGGATATCAAAAGTCCGCTTGGGTATCTGGCCAGTATTGCCGGAAAGGTAACGCCCATTATGGCGACACCGGCAGAATTGGAAGCCTCACCTGTCATGGGGTCGGTAACTCCTATGTCATCTCCTGTGACTGAACCCAGGCTTGACCATGAAACCATGACCCGGATAAATGCGATGTGGGATACCATGAGCAATGAACAGCGAACCCCGTTTGAAGCAACTGCCCTTCCTAAGTTTGAGAAACAGGTCGGTAAGTACAAGGTTCCGCTTCACATTCTTGCAAAGAGTGTTTTTAACGCTGAGCAATTGAGGAACCACCAGTGAGACACAATATAAAAAAGAAAATCGAACAGAGAGTAAAAGGCGATATGGGGAATAGATCGAGACCGATGGGAACTGTTGATATGGGTATCATCCATGCGCGGGGGAATCATAAAAATCCGAAAGTTGGTTGAACCGACAATCGAAGTATCATCCATGCGCGAGCGGTAAGCAGCTTTGGCTTTTGTAATGCGTGCAAATCACGCATTACACGGAAAACATATCCGAAATAACTACCCTATGCGCTTAAAGGATCGGGACGGGGTGAATCATTCGGCTCATGTTTTGATCTTGAGGTTCCGGGAAAAGCCACCTGATGATGCGGCATGTGATTTCATTTACAGATCACGGGAACTGCCGAATGCCATTGAAGCGGCCTGTGCATGGGGGCATGTGCAGCTTGTTTCATCTGATGAACAAAGTTACAGGTGATTATCAAGGAGTAAAATCAAAGGCCGCGTCTGGTGATCGGGATGCGGTCTTTTCATGGGTTTTCTGCAATGTGTGGGACAGGAGTGGTACAAAAATCAAAATTCCAACAGATTCTTTTCATAACCTGTTGGAATTACTGAGTTTATGGTGGCGTCCCCAAGGGGATTTGAACCCCTGTCGTCGGCGTGAAAGGCCGATGTCCTGGACCGGGCTAGACGATGGGGACGCAGATAATGGTGGGCCGTGTTGGACTTGAACCAACGACTCTCTACTTAAAAGGCAGATACTCTACCGACTGAGTTAACGGCCCCTTGATGAAAATGCTATTGTAAACAAAATTTAAAAATTGTCAACAACAAAAATCAATGACTGCAATTTCATCAAAACTCCTAAGGTCGTTAATCAGAAACGAAACGCATCTAAAGACCTTACGCTCCACATGTATAAACCAACTTATACGCAAATTGCAAGCACAAATTTCAAAAAAAGCATTTCTTGTTCGATACGGTTATAAATGAAATTTTATTCTGGCGCGATGATAAAAGGAATTTTATTGACTCAATAACAATAATGTGATTATCTAAAAAGGTTAAATTGCAGAAAAAAGGTTTATATTGAATAATCGCTGAATTAACATTTAAATGAGGGTATTTTGCATGAAAAGAACATATCAACCCAGTCAGATCAAAAAATCACGTACCCACGGCTTTTTATCGCGCATGGCTACCAAACAAGGTCGAAAATTGATTAACCGCAGGCGAGCCAAAGGCCGGAAACGATTGACGGTTTAAAAATACTCATTTTCATGGGCCATGGATCCGTTTCTGAATGCGCCAGATAGTTGCTACCATATCATTTTGATGAAATCATTTACGTTTCCCAAAATTGCCCGCATTCTCAAGCGATATGAATTCGTTGAATTTTATTCCTTCGGAAAGGCGGTCCACAGCTCGGGTTTCGTATTGGTTTACAAAAGCGGAAAGTCCGGCAGATCCCGTATCGGTATTACTGTTTCACGAAAAGTCGGCAATGCCGTGGTGCGCAATCGGATCAAGCGACACATAAGGGAGTATTATCGCCTTCACAGTGTCTCAGCGCAAACTGACTGGGATTTTCATCTGATTGCAAAAAAGCCGGCATCCACCCTTTCTTTCCAGCAAATGGTAGCCATGCTGGATGGTTTATTTGATAAATTTGCAAAGATCGCTGTTGTGGTACAGACGGCGATTCCGCAAAGTCATCATGTTTAATGGGTTTATATACAATTCGATATCTTGTCAATTTTGTAATCATGGTGTATCAACTTGCCGTTTCTCCATTTATTGGGCCGTGCTGCCGATTTTATCCTTCGTGTTCGGCTTACGCATCAGAGGCAATACTGAAATACGGTACACGCAAAGGCGGAGTTATGACGTTCAAACGCCTGTTGAAATGCCACCCGTTTCACCCCGGCGGCGTTGATCCAGTCCCCTGAAAAATGAAACTATCTTTCCCTCTACGCCTCATTATCTATCCAAGTGATATCGCTTCATTATATCAACCATATCATTCACTGGGTTATCATCTGATTTCCTTTACCGGGAAATCATGGGAGTATTTATGGAACAAGGTCGTTTACTTATAGCAATTGTGCTTTCTGTTTTGGTCTTTACTGTCTGGGGATTTTTTTTCCAGGACAATAATCCCCCCCCTCAGCAGCAGACAGCTAAAACTCAGCCCGACACAACCTTGCCGGCAGACAAGATTGCAGCAGGTGCCCACCAGGAAACCGCCATTAGGGAACAGCATCTGCCTGCTTTTCAAAAAAGTAAAGACCTTGTGGTGAGTACTCCGTTCTATTCGGTTACCATTTCGGACAAAGGTGCTTTTTTCAAGAATTTTGTTCTGAAACAATACCGGGAATCGGTTGAATCAGATTCTCCGAATAAAGAATTGATTACTCTGCCCAATGTCGGATCGCTTCATCTGTCTTTTTCGGAAAACAGCATTCCGGAATTAAAGGATGCGGTTTTTTTGTCAACCGTTTCTTCCGATGGCATTGATGTTCGCGACAGATCCCAGGAAGTATCGTTTCTGTGGACTTCTCTTGCCGGCGTTGCAATCGAGAAACAATATACGTTTTATCCGGATTCATATGTGATCGACTTGAGTGTTATCATTAAAAACAGCTCCGGCAAGCTGCTGCAGGATAAACTTGAGTTGTCCTTGACAAGTAGCTTTAAAGAAGCAAAAAACAGCTATGGATTTGAAGGCCCAAGCGCATTCATCAATAACACGCTTGAACAAATCGCTGTAAAGGATATTCAGAAAAAGAGTGTATATTCCGGTAAAATCAATTGGACATGTCTTGAAGAACGTTATTTTTTATCGAGTATTGTTCCAGTTGTCCCAACAGATGGAAGCATCCGGTTATCGCTCACGAATGGAC
>JBAXVB010000477.1:0-3389 GCA_037129415.1 Deltaproteobacteria bacterium | reverse complement strand
AGTGTATTGAACAGGGCAAAGCTTTTCTTGAAAAAGGAAAAGCCAGGGATGCCATTGATTCGCTGAAATTGGCCGAAAAGAAAAACGGTGATGCTGCTTCCATTCGCCAACTCCTTTACCGTGCATATCTGCTGCGTGATGCTCAGCTTCGATCCAAGGGACTGATTCCGGAAGCGGATGCCGTAAAGAAACTGGCGTTTGGAATAATGCCAACCGCCGATCAACTGACTGAGGTGGATGTACTGCATTATGTGTCGCGTGCTTCGGTTGCAGAATCTCTAAAACTGTATTTAAGCTTTTCAAAAAGCCATTCCCCATCTGCAAAAATGGACCAGCACATAGCCTATCGCTTAATGATAACAGATGATTGGGAACCATTGGGTGTTCTGGAAATTTCCAATCCGCTTCGCAAGGATTCCGCGTCGGCGAAAGAAGCTGTGTCCCTCATGAATCAGGGAGATTGGGAAGGCGCACTGCAGGCACTCAAGGCCGTTTCGCGCGTTTCTCCGTTTGCGTCCATTCGGCTTTTTTGCAGGGCGATGGTTCTGTTTTATCAGGAAAATGACAGCGAGATGATTCAGATACTGTCCCTGATACCTGATGATTTCCCTCTGGCCTTTTGTGTTGAAAGCTTGAAACAGAGCGCTGGCGGCAAAGACTCATCTGCTGACTCCTCCCAGCCTCATTCCCAAAGCTGCCTGTGGGAAGGTACGGCAAATCCCGATAAAATGGTTTCAGATATCCTGAATTGTTTGAAAAACAAGCAATTGAAGCAGACGGCATTCAACATGTCCAGTTTTGCAAAGGCCATATTTCCGCACAGTCCGGTTTTCGCCACCCAGCAGGTTTTGGAGACAGTGGCGTTTTCAGCCCACTACATCAAGTATGGCTACGAACAGTTGCAGAAAATGATTAAATCCCAGCTTCCTTTGCATGATGCCTTGCTGACTATAGCCAAGGTTGACCTGTATGATCCATCCGGAGCACAACAATCAGCAGAAAAATACCTGACTTTGCTGGAAAAAGAGATTCCGGATTTAAATTATCGCAACATGGTTTCAGGTATGGTGCTGATATATGCCGCCAAGATACTGCATTCCGAAAAGCTTGGACATCAATCAATTAATCTGCACAGTTCGTTCAACAAGATGATGGGTTTTTCCAGGGATGACAAAAATACGGACAAGGTTGTTTTGGATCTGCTCACCCGAAGTATTGGGCTGGATCCCCTGAACCGAAAAGCTTACGAACTGTTGGTAGATATTCCACGCGACTCCCGACCTGCCAAAGATGCAGTCGAAATCGCCCTGCTTAAAATGTCGGATTTATTCCATGATGACCCATTTCCCTGTCTGGAGCTGGCCTCGCTGTATTACGAAAACAATGCATTCAGGAAGGCTGAACGTGTGCTGGGAGAAGCTGTTGCGCGCGCGCCGCATGACAACCGGGTGATAGATCGACGTGCGCTGTCTCTGGTGATTTCAGCCTGCAAAAATCTTCAGCGGAAAAAACGCCATTTGGTGCTTCCAGACCTGGAAAAAGCCGAAGGCTTCAACAGTAAAAATATCAAATCCCTGATTGTGGAAAAAAAGATTCTGTTCGATTTGCTCGCAGATCCGAGCCATGTCGAGAAAATCACTTTTAATGATTTTCCGCAGTTGAGTTCATTTGACCAGATCCGCGTGATGGGGCTGCTGATTGAGGAGATGAATTCCCACGGAAAACCTTTTACATCCAACCATATTAACTCATTAACAAAAAAAATGAAGTTTGAAATCAGCCGGCTATCCAATTTGACGCCGACAGATATTATCGCGCTTCTTGGCCCTTTTCCAAAAGAATGCAAGCAGGTCCTACCGCAAAAAAATATAGCCCTTATCTTGCTGAGCAATAGATCTGACATCTTTGGCGTTCTTCAGGATGCGGATTTAATCCCTGTCTTTGAGCTGCTTTTCCATCGCGACTTACTTGGGTTCATGGCGAGTGAGCTGAAAACGCGCCTGAGAAAAAAAAATCAGGCCCAAGCGGCGCAGATGCGGTTTTTTCTGATAACGCTGACATACATGACAGGTGATCCACATTGTTCGGAGAGCTATAAAGATGTAATCAAAACGGCTGATGGCCCGATGAAAAATGAACTGGAAGCGCTTTCCATAAAACTTTCAAGACATGCATCGGGTCATCTAAAATCATCACTGGAAAACTTTGATTTTAGATATCTGGAAGATCCTTTTCCGGGAACACGTTTTTCTGGTTTCGATTCGGATTTCGATGAGGATGATTTCGACGACGATACAGATGATGCCGATGTATTCGATATGCTCAATGAGATAATCAATGAGCGTAGCGTGGACGATGAGGATCGCTTTGCAATAGCGAGCAGTGTCGAAGAATTAGTGGATGAATTGGATGTCAGGGGATTGCCTGAAGGAGAGATTCGGGAGATCAGAAATCATATCCGCTCCATTCCTCCAATGCGGAAAATGTTGGATTCAATACGTGAAATGATGAAATTTGTTGATTCTTCAAAGCTTTCCAGAGAAGCGAAAATCATCTTGTTTGGTAATATTCCGAAAAAATAAGCTAAATATCTTCTGAAAGAAAGAAAATCATGTTGGTTCATTATATGTTACTTGGGGTAATGCCGGATGCCTCTGATGAAGAAATCCGAGCCCGTTACCTTGAGCAGGTCAAATGTCATACGCCTGAAAAGGATCCGGTTCGGTTTCGGGAGATTACTTCTGCTTACGAAGCCATCAAGGGTATTCGCAAACGTATGGAGGCCCGCTACTTGCCGCCTGAAAACCCCATTGATACTGATGCTGCGCTATATGCGCTGGCCAGGGCCGCACCCAGAAAAAGAAGGCGGGTTGGGCTAAGGGAATTGATACAGGAATCTGGCCATAAGGCTGTTTCAGGAACTGGGGTTTGACAATGAATGAGAAGACAGACGAAGGACAACAGACGACAGACGACAGACAACAGACGACAGGGGGCAGAGGGCGAATGTTTTTTTCCATCTTCCGTCTTCCGCCATCTGTCATCAATCTTCAGTCATCTGTTATCAATTTTTTTAGTCGGATATATACATGGATGAAACAAAATCGTATATATCCATGGATGAAACAGAACTGGAATCTTTTTGATGAAAAATTCCTGCTTCCCTGGATGATAAGGGCTGTGGGGTATTTAAGAAAAAAAATTGAAAATAGAATCCGGAAATATAGTCTTGTCTATGACTGGAAGGAAAAGGCTTTCGAAGATTTTTCCGCCTGGCTTTCGTCGCTTCCGGAAAAACCTGTGTCAGGCGAATCCGTGGCAATGGAGTCCTGCGATTTATTTACACTTCTGTCTGAATTTACGGCATTAAGGCAGGAAATCCGGATACA
>JBAXVB010000476.1:0-3398 GCA_037129415.1 Deltaproteobacteria bacterium | reverse complement strand
GTATATTTTTCGAACATAACAATCAGTTTTGAAATATCAAACACTTTCAAGGCTTCATTTTGCTTTATAAAGCCCGCCATTTTCTGTTTTTCTTCAGACGTTATTGCGCCATCCGCGGCAGCAACCAAAGCACATCCTGCAATTACCGCCTCGGCAAAAGATTTGTTTGTAATTTTTGTTACTTCATCTTTAAGTCCCTGACCTGTAGTCTTTAGAAAATCCGTAAACTTGGAAAACATAAAAGCCTCCTTTGATAAAATTGATATTATTCCTATAGTGCCTGACGAATACCCAGTCCGCCAAAGTATCGAAAAGTGGCCGAACGAAAGGAAAGCAAATTATTACAGGATTCCCTGTATAACCGGCAAAAAATCCTGAAAAGAGCGTCCACTGGCGTTTTCCCCGATAGCGTGCAACTTCCATTCTCCACTGTGACGATAAACCTTCGCCATTACCTGAGATGTGTGGTCTCCCTGAGCGCTAAGATTGTATTTGGCGATTTCTTTACCGCTTTGTTGATCTACCATGCGACAGAATGCGTTTTCAACTTCACCGAAAGTCTGTCCTCTGAAACTGCTGACTACAAACACCAGCGTTTTGATGTTGGGTGGAACTTTTGTGAGATCAACAATGATCTGTTCATCATCTCCCTCGCCTTCGCCTGTAACGTTGTCTCCTGTGTGAACAATGCTGCCGTCTTTGCTCTTCAACTGGCGAAACCATACTGCATCAGCCATATTCCCCTGTTCATCAAAAAGAACGCAGGATGCGTCGAGATCAATATTTCCCTTTCCGCCGCCGAAACCCAGGAATCCCTTCTTCTTTTTAACATCCCACCCAAGACCCATCACGACTTTGTTGAGTTTGCCCCCGGCTTCCTTTTCTAAAGATATTTTCTGACCTTTGACCAGATTAACAGACATATTTAATACCTCCTTGAATTGCTTGGTGAACCTACGTTCAGTTAATGCCGCCAAAAACATTTCTGGCAGTTTATATGTTTTCACCTCCCTGTCAAGAGGCTTTTTCATAACGAAGGCAGCAGCTTTTTACATTGTTGAATTTTTACCCTTCTTGCAAAGATTCAAAAAGAGTACAATTGACGATGGCGGGTTCATCCTTTTGAGATTTGGAAACAATTCTGATTTGCTCATCTGAGCGATCTTTTATTGTTCCGTAAATCTTTGCCCTCTCGATGATTCCATGAGCCCAATTCCAGTGGGTCGCCTTCTCACACATGGTGTTATGCATACGGAAGACGGCAGGAGATGATGGATCGAGAATCGATTTCGCCATTTCGAAATCCTCATCAATCACTCTGTAAGCGGACTGGATAATATCAATCTGACCAGGGTGAATTGCTGTTTTGCCGAAAAGTCCATTCAGAAGGTCTATTTCAACCTCCTGTTGGAGCGTCTCATAGTTTTCAAAGCACTCATAGGCTGGAGCACTCAAGTTGAAGCCAAGCGGTTTGAAGGCAGTCACCAGTTGACATATACAATAGCCTATTGGTGTATCGTAAATCGTCCGGTTGCAGGCGCGGCGGATACCCAGAACATTGAGAAGGTCCAAACCGCCAATCCTGATAGTCATGATCCGGTCCTTGTATTGGGTTCTGGCAAGGGCATCCCGCATACGAAACAGCTCAGAGGGGTTAAAGACATCTTCCGTCTCCAGCGTAATCATGATCTTGTATTGTTCATGCCGTTCCAGAATACGAAAGTAAATATCAAGATTATCAACTGTTACCTTTGGCAGAACAAAACCATCAATGTTGCCAATAGATGGAATTTCAAGAATTCTTTGCAGCACCTGTGGATTTCTGGGTCTGATGAACCTGTAGAGATCAGCCTCATGAAACTGATTCAGACTGCAATGGAGATTGCTGATGGCCTCAGGCAGACTCTGCTCCGAAATCGCATCCTCAGTACAGAAGACAACTGATCTCAAGTTTTTAATTATCCGCCCATTGGCAATAGCAGTTATATCCTTGCGGGTGGCAGGCATGTAAAGAGTCGCACCAAGTTTAAGAAAACTCATTCAGGTTCCCTCTAAAGGTTCAGATTTTGAATAAATGCCGCAGCGTTATACGGGAGACTCTCATCAATCACCACGGGGACGATTTTCTCCCGTGCAAGGATTAACAGATGCTGAAGGTCGGGATGATGTTTGCTCCTGAGTATCAACTTGTCGGGAACTCGTCGCAGAAGTACTCGTGTTGCCTCGCCAATGCCAGGTTTAACGAAATTAATGTTTTTTACATTGTGATTCTTGATTGCATCGCGAATGAAAGCAACACTCTTGTCCCTTAATATCTTTCTAACATCTTCGGAAATTGGAGCTGCCTCAATAAGAGCTACGCCATAGCTCTGGTCGATTTCATGAATTCGGGCGGTCACCCTGTCCACAAACCAATTCGAAAGGTCGTAGTCCGCGAAATCTTTATAAAACAGACAACCGTGAAAGTCGTTTACACCTATATATTTGTCATTCATAATTGAGCGGCTGACCAGACCGGATATTGTAGAGTTTAAAACACTGGATGGAATCATGTAATCTTCACAGGAAGAAGCAACATCAGCATGCCCGCAAAGGTCAGATAAAACATACAATTTATCAGACAAATTGGTATTGTGTTTTATGTTAAACTTCCTCACAGACTTCTTCAATTCCCGCGAGATGACACCTTTGCCCGTCCATCCGTCAACAAAAACGATGCCCTCCTGTGAGCGACTCTCGTTACGGAGAAGGTGTAGAAGAGCATTTCCATCTATCCCACGATCTCTGATGACGGAGATAGAATAGTGAACGGCCGTTTTTCGAAAGAAACGGTTCAAAGTACGATTAAGAATTATTCCAATGGGGGTGCCTGCTCTTACCAGGGAAACGATCGTTATATCACCCTCTATCTGGTTGGCGATAATATAGGCAAGCTTGATGATATCCATCGCCATCCGTCGTTCATTGCGCTCGAAAGCCTCTTTGAATACGGTCAGGTAGATATCTGAGGGAAGTTGCTCCTTGCCGATCATTTCACTATAATGAGATTTACCCGATTGAATCCTTCGTTCTTTCTCGGTAATATCGACTGGCCTCATATCTATCGTTTTCAGTAAAAAAATCACATCCTCTGGTTTATAGCTACCACTGAAACAGTATCCCTTCATTGAAAATGCCTGGTTTTAACAATCTGAGAACAGCACGGTACAATCATATAGTCACAAACAGACATAAAACTCAAATCGCTATTGCTGTCACCCATACCCATGGTTATAAAAGATTTACTATCCGTTGAGATATATTTATCAATTACATATTCCACAGCACAGCGTTTATTCAAGTATCTTGGGATAATGCACAAATTATTATCGTTATGGTGGACGTAACAATCGTCCAAT
>JBAXVB010000475.1:0-3399 GCA_037129415.1 Deltaproteobacteria bacterium | reverse complement strand
ATTTTGATGACGATAAACGGATATCTTTCAAAATCATCAACTTGAACTATAAAGGATGATTTGAATCTCCAAGCCCTCGCACACCGATCGGCAACACACACGACATCCTTCTTCACATATTCTTCGCCACAAAAAGAATCTCTTATCAATTTGACAAAAACTGGAAAATAGGTTAACTGTTCACGATTAAACAAAAATCAACCATGGGTAATCCTGGCGTCAACCCAGCATTCTCGCGCCGATATTCCCTTACATTTTCAAATGCTTTCAGACAAAGAGATTATCATCAATGGACAATGAAAAATCAAGTGATGTTATCGACAAACGAAGAGAAAAACAGGCTGAACTGAAAGCCAGGAATGTTCAGCTTTTTCCAAATGACTTTAAAGTGTTGCATACGATCCGGGATATTTTGTTTCAAATCGAAAGTCATCCGGAATCCATTACGCTGGAAACGCCTGTATTTACAACTGCCGGCCGGATGATGGCCATTAACCGATTCGGAAAATCCACGTTTCTTCGATTCCGGGACCGAACCGGACAGCTTCAGGCCTATATAAAAAAAGACAGCGTCGGGGATGACTCTTACAATCTTTTCAAGCAACTGGATGTCGGCGATTTTGTGGGTCTTACTGGATGTTTATTCCAGACCAAGACACAGGAATGGACGCTTCTGGTCACCGAAATTCAGTTGCTCTGCAAGGCCACAAGACCGTTGCCAGAGAAATTTCATGGGCTCAAAGATCCTGAAAAACGCTATCGTCAGCGTTATATTGACCTGATCATGAACGCCGACGTTCGCGATATCTTCATCAAACGCAGCCGAATGATTCAGGCGATTCGTACATTTTTGCTGGAACGGGAGTTTCTGGAAGTCGAAACGCCCATGATGCAGACACTTGCCGGAGGCGCAGAAGCCACACCGTTTGTCACATTTCACAATGCTCTGAACATTGATCTGTTTTTAAGGATTGCACCTGAACTCTATCTAAAGCGCTTGGTTGTCGGCGGATATGAACGGGTTTTTGAGATCAATCGTAATTTTCGAAACGAAGGTGTTTCCACTCGTCATAACCCTGAATTTACCATGCTGGAGTTTTATCAGGCATACGCCACATATCAAGACCTGATGGATCTTACAGAACGCTTGTTTTCTGAAATCACTTTGGCGGTTACCGGATCGACTCAAATCACCTACCAGGGAAACACCATTGAGATGTCCGGTAAATGGCGACGTATGACCCTGGCATCCGCTCTTTCCGAAATTGCCGGAATTGATCCGAATCTGCAAAATGACAGGCAGGGGCTTCTTGACTTTGCCGCTTCAAAGGGAATACCGATCGCCCATAAAAACCGCCTGGGAAAAATTGTCACCAAGCTCTTTGATACCTTGGTGGAACCGCATCTGATTCAACCCACCTTTATCACCGGCTATCCGGTTGAAGTTTCCCCGCTTTCCCGAAAGAACGACCTCAATCCCCAGATCACGGATCGCTTCGAGCTGTTTATTGCCGGCTATGAAATTGCCAACGGCTTTTCAGAGTTAAACGACCCGCAGGACCAAAAAGACCGGTTTTTGCAGCAGGTCGCAGACAGAGATGCCGGTGATCAGGAAGCTCACTGTATGGATGACGATTATATCGAAGCCCTGGAATATGGGCTTCCGCCAACAGCCGGCGAGGGAATCGGTATCGACCGACTGGCCATGTTGTTGACGGACTCGGTTTCCATACGGGAGGTTATTCTTTTTCCGCACATGAAACCCCTGACAAAGACCACTTCCGATAAAACCGAATCAGAACCTTGATCGTTTACCGTGAAAATGTTTTATTCGCGTCTTCGCGCGTGAAATGACTATTTTTTCATGCAGTTTATTAATAAACCCAAAGTGTGAACTACAGTGATGCAGTTTGAATTATTTATTGGCGCCCGCTATCTTCGGGCCAAGCAGAAACAGGCATTTATCTCTTTAATTACCCTGCTGTCCATTGCCGGAGTTACGCTCGGCGTTATGGCCCTGATCATTGTCATTGCCGTAATGGCCGGGTTTGAGTCAGATTTGAAGTCCCGTATTCTAAGCGTGGAATCTCATATTGTGGTGATGAGGCATGGCGGCAACTTTACGGACTATTCCAAGGTCAGCGATTGGGTCAATGGTGTCGAAGGCGTGGAAGCATCCACCCCTTTCATCTTATCTCAAATAATGATCAGGTCTGCATCGGGAATGTCCGGCGCTGTATTAAGAGGCATTGTGCCGGAATCCGCCGGCAAAGTCATCACCTCGATCGGCCAGGATGGCTTAAGAGCACTGACAGCGCGCAGCGCTGCAAAACCATCTGCTACGGATGTCCCAGGTGTTGTCCTCGGGAAAGAATTACTCAAGAATTTGGGAGTCTCCAGGGGTGACACGATTCATATCCTGTCTCCGCGTGGCATGATTTCACCGGCTGGTTTGATACCAGTGATGAAACGATTTCAGGTTGTAGGCGAATTTGAATCCGGTATGTACGAATACGACGGGTCCATTGCGTATATTCACCTGAATGATGCACAGAAATTTCTTCACATGGAGGACAGTATTACAGGCATCGAGGTCCGTGTGAACGACATATATAAAGCCCGGCAGATATCCGAATCAATCTCCAACCATCTGGGTTTTCCGTACTGGGGCAGAGACTGGATGCAAATGAACCGTAATCTTTTTTCAGCTCTCAAGCTCGAAAAAACCGTCATGTTTATTATTCTGGCGTTAATTATTCTTGTTGCCGCCTTTAACATTGCCAGCAGCCTGATTATGATGGTAATGGAAAAAACAAAGGACATCGCCATCTTGAAGGCCATGGGGGCAACAGATAAAAGCATTCGGCGCATTTTTGTTTTTAAAGGGATGACCATCGGTGTGATTGGGACAACCCTGGGCGTCAGCCTTGGATTTGCGTTGTGCAAACTTCTTGAGCATTATAAATTCATTGAACTTCCGGGAGATGTTTACTATATTACCAAGCTTCCGGTTCTCTTAAAAACATTTGATGTCGTTTCAATTGCAGCCGCTTCCCTGATTATATGTTTTATCGCCACACTGTATCCGGCCAGGCAGGCTTCAAAACTTAATCCGGTTGAGGCGATTCGATATGGATGAGACCTTTACCGTGAAAACACTTTTAAACCACGAAACACACGAAAAAAAATAATGGTCCGGTCAGGTTGATTTATGGAAAACAGCATGGAAAATGGAAGTATTGATCGGGATGAACTGGATAACAACTGCCTTGTTCTGGCGAAAGACCTTACAAAAAGTTTTATAAGTAGTGGATCAAACGCTCTTGTAGCCGACACAAGAGCGTCGGCTATTGATATATTAAAAGCAGTCGATTTTACGCTAATGGCCGGGGAAACCGT
>JBAXVB010000474.1:0-3399 GCA_037129415.1 Deltaproteobacteria bacterium | reverse complement strand
CTGAATTTGGAATCGATCAGAAATACATCGATTTCGATCTTTCCACCCCCACCACAGATGTCCGCGCCAAATGTATGCAGGTGCTTCGTCTCATGGAAGATAACCTCCAAGGTGAAGTAATGACCATGCCCAGAGCGCTCGTTTCCGCCAGTTTCTTCGATGCTCTCACCAGCCATGCATCAGTCAAGGCCACTTTTGACAATACCATCCTTGCAGCTCAGGCCATGGGTGGTGACATCAGAAAGGGTTTTGCTTATGGCGGTATTATGTTTGAAGAATACCGTGGGACGGCGACCGACGCTACCGGAACTGCAAGAAAATTCATCGCAGACGGAGAAGGCCATTGCTATCCGCAGGGCACCATGAATACCTTCAAAACCATTTACGCACCGGCTGACTTCCTCGAAACCGTAAACACCATCGGTATTCCACTTTACGCAAAACAGGAAGTTCGTGACTTCAACCGTGGCATTAATCTCCACATGCAGTCAAATCCTCTACCCTTATGCTTTAGACCGGGCGTATTGATTAAGTTGGTGGAGTAAAATGGCTGTTGATTTTAACGAGTCACAGGCAGCGTTATGGCGAGATATTTCAGTCAATCTCGGTGGGGTAGATGCTGTATTTACCCCAATGGTTGGTGACGTATCGTGTTTCAAAGTGATGCTTTCTGAATTCTCACAATCACAACCAGAAGGCCGCGCACAAACATGGCTACAAGGAAAGACGATTGATTATTCATTGTCTGACTTGTCCTGCGAGGCCGAGGTAGGAGATGTGTTTGTCATAGCAGGAATATCTTATACAGTTTTATCTGTTCTCACGAACGATGGGTACGTTGTAAGGGTTTCAGTAAATGGCGGATAGCATCACAGTAACGCTCGACAAAACATCTTTTGGCAGCGTCCAAACCATGTTTGAAATCTTACGTCACAGTCTTCCCGTGGCGGCTGGTGGCTCAATGCTCGAAGGTTCAGTAATCGTCAATAATAAAATGATAGAAGGCGTTACAGAAGTATTGCTTACAGACGAGTCCCGCACCAGATCTGAAATAGAAATAAATGATCCAGGTTTTTCAACATTATCAAATTACAAGCCGAAAGTTATATCAAAAGGAAAGCCAATTAGAATGATTGATTTCCCGAATGATTCAGCACACTGGAAGAAACGAGGTAGCCCTCCGATACATGTTCAGATTTTCAAAGACCGTGAAAATCATGAATTTCGGCATGTTTACAGAACCCGTGGGCAGTTACGAGAGAAACCGCCAGGTACAAAAAAGGCTCATATCCTTACATCCGTTCGCGTACAAGACATCCAGGCGCAGGATTATTTCATAGACCCGATCATGGAAGAAGGCGCAGACGAAGCGACTAAAGTCTTTATAGAAAAAGCAGACGAGATACTAAATGCCTAACACCAAACGAGATTTAATTATCAGGTCATTGCTCGAACGTGCAGGGGAGATAACCATTGGCAATGGGTACAACACGAATATCGGAGAAAACGCATACCGCGCCGTTTCAAAAATAGATCCCAACCGATTGCCGTCATGTGTCATTTTCCCTCTCGTTGAAACAGCAGAACGCATAGGCGGTTCAGAGTACCTTTGCACTATGCCCGTGCGAGTCGAAGCTGTGTCCATGACTGGCATAATAAACCCATCCGTGCTCTCGGAGATCATCCTGGGTGATATGAGACAAGCTTTTTTCGGATCACCTATTTCATCACTTATCGAGGAAATATCATACATAAATGGCGGAACAAACGACTATTCGAAAAATGATACAGTTTTAGTTCTGGCAAACTTTTCAGTTAAATATTTTTCAACTATCACAAATCCGTACCTATAAGGTGTATCCATGCCAACCGCAGAAAATTCTTTGCTCTATTATGAAAGTGGGCAAACGTTTGTTCCGATGTCTGCTTTAACGGATTCCGGTGACAGCATGGCATTCAATTCCTCAGCAGAAATCTGGTCTGATGAGGCTGGCTTTTCACCTGTCGTTAAAGCAGATGGCATCATTACAGGGCTGGTTGTTACTCCCGCAGCATCTGGAACAAGTGACAAGGTTGACGTGTCCGCAGGTACAATTAATCTCGCAGGCATTCCAGTAACCATGACAGCAAGCACAGACGCAACATGCTTACGCGGAGCCACAACCGACGCTCTTGTGTCGGCTATATGTCGCATAAATTCCATAACCATCACCTCCGCTGGCGCAATCGCTGTCCTGAGTGGTACTGACCATACAGCTTTCGTGGAGACTCGCGGCGCTCCCGGTGGCCCCCCGTTTATACCAGTCGGAAGCATTGAGCTTGCACAAGTGCGATTATCATCCATCACGTCTTCCGTCATTTACACATCTGAGATATGTTCCACCCCGAATCAACACCGCGAGTTGTCAAGTTATCCAGTTATCCTAAAGACTGAATTCGCAAGGGAAACAGATACCATAATCGGATATGCAGGAGCCACGTTCAGCCCAGCAATGACACGCAGCCACATAGGTAACATCCCCAAGAATGTTTACGCGCAATATTATGAGCCGGAATTCGTTGAAGTGAGCAAGGCTACCGATTTTCAACCAGCGTCAAACAGCATGTCAACAACATCACAGCAATATTACGGCGGTGTAATTGGCGAAGTAAGCACATCGTTAAAATCAGGAAAATTCAGAGCTTTTCTCAGTAATGGTGTTTCAGATCCCATCCTTCGCAAAGAAGGTAAAAAAATCTGGTTCAAATACTACGTTGACAAGCTACAAACAGATAATTTCATTCTAACCCAAGGATATCTTGGCGTAACCGTATCGTATCCAGCACGCAGCAGTATCGTTGCCGATTTTACGATAAATGCAAATAACCCCGGAAAAAGAATCACCGGATGAAAAGAAAAAGGAGAAAGATTATGAAAAAATCATTAGCCGGCGCTCTTGTGCCGGCTGCAAGAGCGTTTGCTTGTACGTTAATTGTTTTGACACTTGTACTGACCAACTTTGCCACAGCAGGAGATATTGAAACGGATGTTTCCGGGCACACCTACACGGTCAACATGGCGGGAACGGTTTATGAAATCCGTTTCACACAAGGGCCATTCGGTCCCGGCCCCAGCGGGAAAGCGGACTTGATGGCCGACGGGTCTGCGCTTGCGACGTATGATTTTCATACAGACAAGGACCTTGTCATCATGGATGATTTTGCAAATTTTTACTACAGGGATCTGCAACTGATATGGATTCAAGAGCAGTTGGTGATGTTAAGCACGACAACAGGCACTGCAATTCGATTCATGGACTATTAACGGACGGATTTGGAACAGGGCGGCTTTGGAACCCGCCCCTACGAGGAGAGAAGCGGTAATGGCTTTTAAAACAAAAGAATTTAAAAAAACCAAGT
>JBAXVB010000473.1:0-3417 GCA_037129415.1 Deltaproteobacteria bacterium | reverse complement strand
CTCAACATTGGTATGGGTGACCTTGATCTAACTTTATCGAACACGATATGGGGAGTATTGGACCCGATAACGGCAAATTCAGCACCGGCCTTTTGTAGTGAAATCACTTTTTTCAGGAGCCATTCTGTGAGATTTTCCCAATCGCCGGCTTCAAGTATCTTCATAAGACTGGTTAGATTGGCACTGTAGATGATGATTTCAGGGTAGCCCAAAACTGATTGCCTCTCATGAAATGCACTGATAATCATTTTGTAGTAGTCAACGGTAGATTCTGGTCCGATGCCACCAATGATGCCAATTCTCTTCATTGAAAATGCTCCTTATGTGTGGGTAAAACCTGACATCTAAATTAACCGGCTGGCGCAGCTTTATCGCGTCAGTCCGTTTTGAATGATGGGTTATGCAGCATTTGTGCATACTGCATTATTTTCTTGCTTTCCCGGTCAGATGCTTAATGTCGATCTTGACAACCGTTGTTTCATCAATCTTTCCGGCGAGATATTTTCTGCCTTGTGCAATGAACTCTGGCGAATATTTCTCAAGAATTTTGAGTAAAGCCTCTTCCTTTTTGCTTTCAAAAATCTCTTTAGCAATTCCGAATGCGATTGCGCTTTCATATTCTGTTGCAAACTTATTCGGAAGTGTTTTTGTTTGGCCAACAACGCAGAATGAAACTGAAGGGTTTGATTTGATGTTGTCTATTTTTTTCCCTTCTGCGGCACAGTGAAAGTATATGCAGTCACCATCAAAAACGTAACTCAGCGGGGTAGTGTAAGGTTGCGAGTCTTTACTGACAGTAGCGAGAACGCCGTATGTACAGCTTGCCATTAACTTTGTCGCTTCATCAATGCCAATTTCCCTATCTTTTCTCCTGACCGGTCTATGCATTTTCCCATTCCTTTGAGTACAAAATCAACGTTGTAAGAATCACCGAAAATGGTGATGATAGCAAATTTAGAAACATAATTCAGCCAGACCGCCTTTTGAAGCTTGTAGCGGCTTGTGTTCTTGCTCCATAACGCCCGGATGTGGAGCGCGCTGGGTTAGCGCGTCTGCTCGATCCGGATTATTGTTATCTCTGGGTTAATCCATATATTCCCATAATTCGTTCTGATGAAGAAATATTGGAATTAGAAACCGATTGACGCACTGCTCTTTGTTATGAATTGCGGTTCAAAGATTCTGTCCATCCCATTTTTGGGACGCAAGGATACCTACTCTCCGGGATTATTTATTAAGTTCTTTTTGTAATGGCTTGATCATTTCATCTTTCATTCTCTTATTAACTTCTCTTCTGAATGCTGGTATTCTTGATAGAAGTAACATGAAGGTATTTTGAATTTGATTTTTATAATTTTTTTGCGGAAAATCATATCCTCCATATTTCTTATATGCTAAATAATCAGCCCTGAATGGAAAGCGAAGCCGGCCCCAAATATCATCTCTAAAAATCTTGGTCCCCCCAACACCTAAAAAGGTCGGTGGTTTGACATAACCATTATCGGCAAACTGGATAAGATACTTTCCCATTGACTGTAACATGTTGTCAATTTCAACAGAATCACTGAATTCATCTGTTACAAAACCGACTGGATTGGCATGCTGAACCTCTAAGTAGCCTTCCAGGGCCTGTCTGAGATTCGGTATCTGACTTAATGGACCTGAAATAATAAACCCGATTTGTTTACCGCTTATGGAAGGAGCATGGCCGCTGAAAAAAGATCGATCAAAATATGTTTTCCATGTGGCCGACAAATACCTGTCTTTTATCGCACCCGCGCAAACAAGTATATCCGCAGTCTTTACTTTCGTATTATAAAAATCAATGTAGTCATCTTTGCCTTCATATACACATTTATTGTCATACCCGCATTTAAGACAACCTATACAGGAGCCTTTGACATGGAGGTCACACAAATTGACGGTTTCAATGTCTTCGGAAAAAGAGGTTTTAAATTGCTCAATCATCCGGGTCAAATTTTTTTGATGATCTCTGACATCCGTTACGATCAGGATTTTCTTATTGACCAGATCAATCTTTGTTTTCGTCATATTGGGCAGATATTCAAAATCTTTCCAAATCAGGGGCATAAAATTCTTAAATGTAGAGGAATGGTTTTCAATTGTGTTAAAAAAATGGTCAGCAAACAGGCAAAGTCTTTTTTTCTCTTTTGGTTTTTTTAAATCATATATATCTGCTGAAAAAGATCCGATGTACTTCATGTTGAGGTCGTCGCAAACAGCATTCATATAATTGTGAGCTGTATGATCGAAAAAATGAATGGATGTTGACAAAAATGCAGTGTGCTTATTCTGAAAAATGCCGGTGACATCTTTTTCAAAAATGAGTTCAATAAATCTCTTGTAATTGGCAGGAACCAGCAAATAATAAACAGGAGAAGCCCACAATATACCGTCGCAAGAAGTAATTTCATCAAGAATATCTTGAAAAGCCTGCGGCTCTTTTTCAATCTTTTTTATTTTTTGAGAAATATTCGTTATTTTTAGCTCATGTTGGGGAAACTTTTTTTGGATATAGTGAATATACTGCATCGTGACACTGACTGTTCCCTTGGGACTTCCATTCAAGACCAATATTTTCATGATTCCTCACTGTCTAACGTGGATAACCTGGTAGAAATGCAATTTTGAAATGTCAACCTTACCTGCATTATCCTTGATTCCTGCCATATTCAACGATACGAATGGTATCATGGTATCGTTGATTCTTCTGACCCATTTATCAAAAAATAGCTCTATGACAAAGCCATTTCGCCTGTCAAATGAATTGATTCATATCCAAGTCATAATGAATCCGATTATCTTGATCTTGTAAGTAGCCACCCCATCATCAAAAAATAAAAAATATAATCTGTCGCCCCGGCACTGGAATATTTTCCAGCACCAGTAAGCGATATGTTTTGTAAGAGTGTTATTTGTTCCCCAGTATTTCATCCAGAAACGGTGATTGTTTGGCTGCTCTACCCATACGAGTTGTCGCATGAGACAGAAACAGCATCTATCTTACTGGAACCCATCACAATTTTATGCAGTCCATAAACCTGCATGTATAAACGTTTTTACCCTTGCAATTAGTCCGACACCGTTAGAGAATTCCATAACATCCGCCCTTTTCCAGGGTAACTCTTGGGGTATCAAAAAATAAAATCAGGGTATTTTTAAAAAGTTACACAATTCATGGTTACAGGAGACCATTATGACACTCACAGACGTAAAAATCAAGAATGCAAAACTCAGAGACAAGCCGTTCAAATTAAATGATGGCAATGGGCTTTACCTTCTTTTGAACCCGAATGGTTCAAAATTGTGGCGTTTCCGCTACACGATTGCAGGCAGGGAAAAATGCGTCGCATCCGAAAGCCTTCCTGTTTGCGGGAAAAGGGCGTGAAGCTGTGA
>JBAXVB010000472.1:0-3419 GCA_037129415.1 Deltaproteobacteria bacterium | reverse complement strand
CCAATTCTGGCATCCATCCTGAAAACAGACAAGTCTCCATCAGATGCTCTGCTGGCAACGGTGCCGGGTCTCATTTTCCGCAAATCCGATGCCTCCCTTCATGTCACTGAGCCTGCCTGGATGATGGATTTAAACGATGCGCCGCCTCCTGCAATGCACCTGGTTCGTTCCCAGTATTACAAGCGGGGAAAATCTGGCGCTTCGGTGATTGTCGCCAGCAGGGGGTGCCCCATGACCTGTACATACTGTTCCTTGGGGAAAAATTCAAAAACGCCGTATCGCCGGCAAAACCCTGACATAGTGCTTCGTGAAATGGAGCAGGCCATTGATGTATATGATGCCGGTTTTATTGATTTTGAGGATGAAAATCTGTCGCTTGACCGGAACTGGTTTATGGCCCTGCTATCTGCAATCCAGATCCGATTTCCGGAACCCAGACCGGAATTAAGGGCCATGAACGGCCTGTTACCGGCCTCATTAGACAGGGACATGATCTTCGCCATGAAGGCGGCCGGTTTCAAAACCCTGAATCTGTCTTTGGGAACCATTTCCGCCGCCCAACTGAAGCGATTCCACCGGCCGGATATGCAGTATGCTTATGAGAACGCTCTTGAGCTGGCCGAACGATGTGGGCTGAACGCTGTAAGCTACATCATTGTCGCCGCGCCGTTTCAAAATCCCATGGATGCTGTCGATGATCTCCTGTATTTGGCGTCTCTGAGGACACTTGCCGGGGTATCGGTATTTTATCCTTCTCCTGGCAGCGTGGATTATGATCTCTGCGGTCGGCTCGGCATTCTGCCGACGCATCTGTCCCTGATGCGATCCAGCGCGCTGCCTTTGTCTCACACCACATCCCGGATAGAATCCGTTACGCTGATGAGGCTGGGAAGACTCTTGAATTTCATGAAATCCTTAACAGATCAGAACATTGATTTTGAGGCGGAGGCGGAATCGGCATGGGATTCAGACAAGGGCCTGACCCTGGAAAACCGCCAGGAGTCGGGCATCCGGCTTTTGCAGATGTTTTTAACAGATGGAAGAATCCGGGGAATCACATCTGCTGGCAGGATATACGAACACAAAATCTCCCTGAATTTGACCAGTCGCTTCAGGGAAGGACTTTGCTTGATACGGATAAAAGGGGTTACAGGGATGAATTGATGAAAATATCTGCCTTTATTTTATGATATGGGTTAGTTAATATATTTTTGCAAAAGGCTCATCTGATATACAATTTGTCCGCTGATTTATGTTCCATCAACGAGAGGTAAATCATGTCCAATTATGTGTGGGGTTCCCGTCTGTCCTATCAGGATTACATCAAGGCCAAACAATTCGCGGGGGACATCACCGGAGCATCACGGGAAGACGGTCGCCGGGTTTACTTGGAGATATCACGGCAGACGCTGGAAATAGTTGCTTCCAGGGAAGCGCTGGCGCGGGAGCAAATCAATGTTGTAGAACAATCGGCGCGCTCCACGCGGGAAGGTTTCAAGATGTTGAGTTACGGCATCACCGAAATTTCTTCCAGCGTATCGGAATTGAACGCTACGTTCCACTGGGGTTTTTCCGATATGCTCGCGCAGCTCGGGCACATGAACGACACCCTTTCCGAATTGGTGAAAGGTGCCAAGACTCCTTTGCATATAGTAGCCTTTGACCATTTCGAGATAGCTCGCAATGCTTTCCGGCAGGGTCTTTACAAGGAGGCCATGGAGGAACTGGATAAAGCGGTATCGGGCGATTACACCTCACCAGGTTACAGGCTGGAATGGCGATTCCATCATCTGCGCGGCATTATCCGTCTAAGTTTTACAGAATGCGATTTTTCCCTCGTGAAATTGGCTGAGGCTGAGCAAGCTTTTTTGGCTGCCGCCCGCTACGCCCAAACTGATTATCCCCAGGATGCGGGTCGCGCCTTTTTGTCCGCTGGCTGGGCAAGCTATTGCCAGGGAAAAATGGCAGATGCACTGGCCCATACCGAGCAAGCAATGTCTGTACATCCGGGCTTTGCTGAGGCATTTTTCCAGGCGGCCAAAATACTTATGTACCAGGGAAACACTCAAAATGCCTTATCGCTTCTTGGCAAAGCCATCGAATCCGACCGGTTCTACGCCCTCAAGGCCGCAGGAGACGGTGATTTCAAGAAACATGATGCGAAGCTGCGAAATTTTCTGGAGGCCATGCGCAGGGAAAAGTATCGCCAACTTGCGCCAAAAATCGCCAAGGCTACGGAAATCCTTCGTGGATATATGCTTACCAAAGGCTCAACCGAGGTAAAAGATAATCTGGAAAAATTTTTATCTGAAGGTGCATCCTGGCCATTGATGGATATTTTGGAATTGGATGCCGAGTGGAACAAAATCGCCGGAAAAGAGTGGGTGTTGATCTCAAAACTGCCGGAGTTTATCACCTCTGCTGAACATGTGGTTCTGGAAGCAGAAACATATCAGGAAAAAGCGTGCGTCAAACCCGACGCGTCTTTCCGGAAGATGGAATGCGATATGGAAACCAAAACCCGCATGGTGAAAAAGAAAATATTAAGGAAATACACCACCGAGGTCGAACGGTTTGAAATTCGTTCTTTTAATGGTCCGGTTATTGCTGACATGGATTTTTGCCGCATACCAGCCGGAACTTTTTTTATGGGAGAGCAGGAGACGCTGCATCAGGTGACTCTGACCAAAGATTTTTATTTGGCGCGGCATCCCATTACCCAAGCGCTGTGGCAAACCATCATGGGAAACAATCCAAGCCATTTCAAGGGAGAAAACCATCCTGTTGATCAGGTTTCCTGGGAAGATGTTCAGGAATTCATCGCTAATTTAAATGAGAGAACAGGAGAAAACCTGTATCGGCTGCCCACGGAGGCAGAGTGGGAATATGCGTGTCGGTCCGGAAGTTCCGGAACCTATAGCTTTGGGGATGATGAAAAGCTTTTGGGAGAATACGCGTGGTTCAACAACAATTCAGAACAGAAAACACATCCTGTGGGGGGAAAAAAGCCAAATGCCTGGGGTTTGTATGATATGCACGGCAACGTATGGGAGTGGTGCCAGGATTGGCATGGAGACTATCCGCAGGATTCAGTTACCGATCCTGTCGGGCTATCATCTGGCTCCCGCCGTGTGTTCCGCGGCGGGAGCTGGTTCTACGGCGCCGGCTACTGCCGGTCGGCCATCCGCTTCAGGTGCGCCCCTGGCTACGGCTACATCATCCTCGGCTCCCGTCTTGCGGCATCCCCGGTTTGGTGATGCCAGCTCCGGCCAGCAGACGTTTCTCTTGCTCTACCAGGGCGCAAACCTGACTATACTTTGAGCGGTCAAATCCTGTTCATCCTGGCCGAAATATAAGACTGGCCATGTTAATACTTCAAAAGGGAATTCCGATGAAAAAACGAATCCTGTATGCCGAAG
>JBAXVB010000471.1:0-3420 GCA_037129415.1 Deltaproteobacteria bacterium | reverse complement strand
TTTTTTCTGCTTTCTGCGGTGTACAGGGCTGAACCGTTTTTACCCCCAGTTGCCTGGCCAGAGCCTTGGCGGAAACCTGTTTATCCCCGTGCATCAGCACAATAAATTGATTTCGGGAATCTTCCTCCATCACCAGCGTCTTGATGATCCCATGCTCTGTAACGCCCAATGCAGCAGAAGCTGTTTCTGTTCCCCCTTTTTCTTCGTAGGCGTAAAGATGGAGCGAAAATGAAACGGATCCGGCCTTCAAGCGCCGGATTGCCGGTGTTACAGGAATTTTTTGACTGGACATTGATTCGGTCGCTCCCCTATCCGGTTTACAGCAACTCTCTTCTGAAACTTTCTGTCATTGCAAAATCAATTCAGTGGAAGTAAAATCCAAAACATGAACCCAAACCGCTTCAAAACCGCTTCTTCCTTTATCTCCGCTGCAGACCGAAAACGACGAAGGCGGGAAATGGTCATTATCGCAACCATTATTATTGTTGTTGCGCTGATGACATACATTCAGAACAAGCTCATCCATTTCGGGGCCAATTTTCCCATTTCCAATACCATTTTGATGTTTACGATGACGAACATCAATTTGCTGCTATTGATTCTAATGATTTTTTTAGTTTTTCGCAACCTGGTAAAATTGCTGTACGACCGAAGACGAAAGGTGATGGGATCAAAGCTGCGAACCCGGCTGGTCATTGCATTTGTATCTCTGACCCTGATTCCAGCGGGTGTGATGTTTTTCTTTTCCATGGGTTTTATTACCACCAGTATTGATTTCTGGTTTAGTGTTCCGGTTGAGCAGGCCCTTGAAAACTCACTTCATGTCGGAAGGCAGATTTACGGAATCATGGAAAACAGCAATGCGTTTTATCTGGAAAGAGCAGCGCATCAGATCAATACAAGAAATCTCCTGGAACCAGCAAAAGCTAAAGAATTGTTCCAACATATTGAAATGGTTCAACGATCATTTAACCTGAATACGGTTGAAGTATATGATATCCACGCCAGGCGTATTGCCCAATCCCCGGATCATGACCCGAATGGTCAATCGTTTCAAGCAATTTCCATTGAACAGCTTCGAAAGGAATTTTCTCCCAAGTCTGTCTCGTCATTTTCTCAAATCATCTCTGGCGGCGAGGTGATTCGCACTGTCGGAACTATTCCTTTTGGAGCCAAGCCAGTTGATGCTGAAGCCTTTCTCGTCTTGACAGTTATGATTCCACAGTATCTTTCAGAAAACATGGCATCCATTTCAAGGGGTTTTGAGGAGTATCAGCAAATTAAGCTTCTGAAAAAACCCATACAGATTTCCTATTATATCACCCTTTCCATCGTTGGGCTTCTGGTGGTATTCTGCGCCGTATGGTTCGGGTTTTATCTGGCCAAATCCATCAGCATTCCAATTAAGGAACTGGGGGAAGGCACCAGGCGGGTTGCTGAAGGCGATTTGAGTTTTCAAATCGGGTCGGTAGGCGATGATGAAATCGGTAGCCTGGTGGATTCTTTTAACAAGATGACCCGTGGTCTGCGACTCAGCAGAGATCAGTTGGAGCTTACTTCCAATAAGCTTCGCGAACAAAATCTTGAAATCGAAGAAAAACGCCAGTATATGGAAATCGTTTTGAAAAATGTATCCGCAGGTGTTGTTACGCTGGATGCAGGCGGTTTTATCGCAACAATCAATAAATCGGCTGAAAAAATGCTGAACATCTCTGCGGAACAGGTTATCGGGAAAAATCATGTTCACCTTCTTCAGGGCCGCTACTTGAAAATAGCTGAAAACATTATTCACGGGTTTAAGGGAATTCACAATGATTTTATCGAATTGCCAATTAGAACAGCGATTGAGGGCCGGTCACGAAGCTTTATGCTCCATATCAATTCGCTGAAGGATGATAGTGGACGTCATATCGGAATTGTCGTGGTGTTTGATGATCTGACGGAGCTTGAAAAGGCTCAGCGGACAGCAGCCTGGAGGGAGGTGGCCAGGCGTATTGCCCATGAAGTCAAAAATCCATTAACACCAATTACCCTTTCTGCGCAACGCCTGAAGCGAAAATATTCCCGACTGATCAAGGAGCCGGTTTTTGATGAATGCACACAGATGATCATTGATCATGTTGATATTATAAGAAATCTTGTCAATGAATTTTCATCGTTCGCCAGATTTCCATCGGCGAATCCGAAACCGGGGGAGATTCTGCCAATTATTGAAGAAACCATCGCACTTTATCGCGAAGGCCATTCGTCCGTTCGGTTTGAAATCAGAAAACCAGGAAATATCCCCATCATCAATCTGGATCGACAGCAGATTAAAAGAGCCATGATCAATCTGGTCGATAATGCCATTTCAGCCGTTCATTCAGAAGGGGAAATCACGATTTCTCTTTTTCATGATGCAGAGCACAAGCTGGTTCGAGTTGAAGTGGCGGATACCGGCGATGGTATTTCCGATGAAAACAAGGCCCGGCTTTTCGAACCGGATTTTTCAACCAAGTTAACTGGCATGGGGCTAGGTCTGGCTATCGTCAACACCATTGTGATGGATCATCATGGAATGATTCGAGCAGAGGACAATCATCCCAAGGGTGCTCGGTTTATTTTCGAACTGCCGGCTTAAATCCGTTCACCGTTGCCCGTTTACGGTAAACGGTAACCGTTTTTATAGAAAGGAATAGAAATGTATCCATCTGTGATGATCGTCGATGACGAACCCTCCATTCTGCAATCCCTGAGCGGGATTCTGTCTGATGAGGGGTTTGAGATATTCACCGCTTCAAACGGGTATGAAGCGCTTAAGCGCATCGAGCAGGAAGCTCCTGATCTGGTGCTGCTGGACATCTGGATGCCGGGCCTGGACGGCATTGAAACCCTGAAGGAAATTAAAAAAAGCAACCCGGTGATTCAGGTCATCATCATTACCGGACATGGCACCATAGAAACCGCCGTAAGCGCCACCAAGCTGGGAGCCTTTGACCTGATTGAAAAACCGCTTTCCATTGACAAAGTGATAGTGGCCATTAATCGGGCTCTGAATTATCGAAGGCTTGAAGAAGAAAACAAATATCTTCGAAAAAAAACCATTGAAAAGAATTCCATTACCGGAAACAGTTTGGCGACTCTTGCCCTGAAAAAACAAATTTCAGTGGCAGGTCCAACCGATGCCTGGATACTGATTACGGGAGAAAACGGATGTGGCAAGGAACTGGTGGCCCGCACCATTCACCAGCTTAGCAGCCGTGCGCATGAGCCGTTGATAGATGTCAATTGTGCAGCCATTCCGGATGATCTGATTGAAAGTGAGTTGTTCGGTCATGAAAAAGGGGCATTTCCAGGAGCAGCCGTAAAAAAAAGGGGTAAGTTCGAACTGGCAGGCAATGGAACCCTTTTTCTTGATGAAATCGGGGACATGAGTTTAAG
>JBAXVB010000470.1:0-3423 GCA_037129415.1 Deltaproteobacteria bacterium | reverse complement strand
TTATTTTTTCCTTTTTCCTTTTTTTCCTGCGATATGCCTGCTGTCACCAATCTCTTGAAATTTACAAAACACAGGCCTTTCATTCATTAACTTACTACTGAAATATTCAAGCAGAATTAGATTTACGTTAGAAATATGTAAATGACTGCATCACAGCCGAACTGAAAATGGATACTGAAACTCGATTATCAAGTTTTTTTGTAACATGTTGATATTGTTGTATTTAAAAAAACAAAGATTTTTTTCAGTATCCTATTAAATCAAGTACTTATGTTTTTTCGAGGCAAAAAACTTGATAATCGAGTGAAAGGATGATCATTTCATCAACTTCTAACACGTTACTAACTTTCTTTTAACAATTTTCACATAACATGCGACTGACTCTGACTCGGCAGTATTTGAAAAAGCCTGACGTAAGTGGATCACAGAAAATCAAGTGCGTTTCCCCGAAGAGAGTCCCAAATCTCAAATAATCTGAGGTGTTCCGTGTTCAATATTTCAAAATTCTATTACAAATTTCGCAGGGTATGGAAGGCGATCAAGCTTTTTTTTATCCTTTCAGGCCCCGGCATTGTGGTTATGGTTGCCGACAATGACGCAGGCGGCATAACCACCTACGCCGCAACTGGCGCCAAGTATGGATACAGTCTGATCTGGTTTCTGGTCATCCTGGTACCGGTAGCCTACTATGTCCAGGAAATGACCGTCCGGCTGGGAGCCATAACGAAACGGGGACATGGCGAGGCCATCTTCGCAGGTTTTGGGGCCTTCTGGGGCTGGTTTTCACTCCTTGACCTGCTTGTGGTCAACTGGCTGACACTTGTCACCGAATTCATCGGAATGACATCCGCTCTGCGGATATTCGGAATTTCACCGTTGATAACTGTTATCGGGGTTTGTGCACTGATGGGAATCATGGTGATTAACGGCAGATACTGGACATGGGAAAAAATCGCCCTCGTTTTCTGCGCCGTGAACCTGATCTATATTCCAGCGGCATTCATGGTAAATCCGTCAGTACATGACATAATTCACACTGGATTGATCCCGAATCTGCCGCCCGGAGGTTTCAATAACGAACTATTTTTTTATTTGATGGCCAATGTCGGCACCACCATTGCACCATGGATGCTTTTTTTCCAGCAAAGCGCCGTGGTGGATAAAGGCATGAAGGAAAAGGATATTCCCTGGGGTAAACTGGATACCTTAGTCGGGTCTATACTTACCGTAGTCGTAGCCATTTTTATCGTCGTTGTTACCGGTACAATCCTTAAAGGCATCAACATTGATGATGCCGCTCAAGCCTCCCAGTTGTTAATCAAAACCAACAAATACGCCGGAACCTTCGTGGCTATCGGCCTGTTTGACGCCGGCCTGCTGGGCGCCATCTGCATCTCGCTTGCCAGCTCATGGGCTTTTGGCGAAGTGTTTGGGTGGGCTCACTCTCTTAATAATAAAATCCGTGAAGCCCCCTGGTTCTATGCCAATTATTTTCTGTCGCTCTTCACAGCAGGCGCAGTGGTTTTGATTCCCAACGCCCCTCTGGTGCTGATCACCCTTTTCGTGCAGGTTATCGCCGTAACGCTACTGCCAGCAGCTCTGGTATTTCTGATATTGCTTCTCAACAATAAAAAGACCATGGGTGAACACACCAACAACCTCTGGCAAAATATCGTCGCCACATTTATTGTGGTGGTGATCGTAATTCTCTCCAGTCTTTATGGAATCAGCACGCTGTTTCCCAGTATGTTCAAATAATAAGGAGGCGCCATGCTGAAAGAATTTTTATTGAATAATTCTTCCAAGATACGCGAGATTAACCGCAAGTATGCAAAACCCAATGTAGAGATGTCCCGATGGGTCAAAGCATCACTTCTGCTTTTGCGTCTGTATCTGATTTTTCTGGTAGGTCTTCTGCTCTACAAATTTGTGACCATGATCTGATGGGAGAATCGCCATGAACAGCTTTATTAAAAAAAATTTTGATGCGGACTTTGTATTTTTTCTTAGCGATCTCATTGGCAATCAGGTACGTTTGAACAATAAAAAGATCGGAAAGCTGGATGATCTGATTATCGTGGAACAGGAAAAACTGCCTGAAGTGACTTATATAATTGTAAACCGTCCCTTCGGTCATAAATCCCTCATGATTCCCGTCAATCGGGTATCCAGCTTCAGTCGGGATGTTGTCATTGTCGATATTGAGTCAATCAAGGGCTACGAAGGAGAGCCGGAAGAAAACCAGGTCCTGTTGAAAGACCATATACTGGATAAAAAAGTCATTGATCTGGATGACAATGATATAGACATTGTATATGACGTTAAACTGCTGCTGCGGGGCCGTCGAATGTATGTAACCGATGTTGATTTCAGCAGGTATGGTATGATCAAACGGATAGGGCTGAGTTATGTCGCCGAATTCATCTATCATCTGGCGGAAGTGTTTAAAAAGGAAACCATTTCCTGGAGCTATGTTCAGCGGCTTCCGGAAAAGATTGGAAGCTTCAAGGGCAACGTAAAGCTGAATATCCTCAAAGAAACATTGCCGGAAATCCATCCTGTGGATTTGGCGGATATTCTGGAAGAGCTTCCGGAAGAACAGCGGATAGCCATTTTCAATGAACTTGAAACCGAGCATGCATCAGACACTCTGGAAGAAATTGAGCCGCGGGTTCAGCGCGCCATTATTTCGTCCCTGACAAAGGAACGTAATGCTGAACTGGTAGGAGACATGACTCCGGCTCAGGCTGCGGATGTTCTGGGAATATTGCCAACACCCGATGCGGAAGAAATTCTTGATCTCATGAATCCCACAGATGCGGAACAGATCGGGACCATTCTGGAAAAGCGGGATCACACCATCAGCGATCTGGCCACCAGTCACTACATCTGTTTGACGCCTGAAATGCCTGCAGCAGTGGTGATTGCCGATTTTCGCCGTCTGGCCGCGGATGTCCATGTAGTGGACTATCTATATGTAGCAGGTCCGGACAACCGGCTGATGGGGGTTGTCAGCCTGGCCGAACTGCTAATGGCTGAACCCAGAACCCCGCTCTCCGATATCATGAGTACCCAGGTTATCAGTTTGGATACAGGCGATTCCATCAGCGATGCGGAAGAAAAGTTTACCCGCTATGCTTTTTCCGCATTGCCGGTGATAAATGCGGACGATATCCTCTGTGGGGTGGTGCCATTCCGTGATATCATGAATCTGGAACACAAATTTGCATAATTGATCCAGATGCCGAATCCATTTGAAGTCTTCTTTCTGAATAACAACTTTCCCTTCTTTAAAGTTTCTCGCAATATCCGAAAACATCGAACTGACAGCACCCGCTTCCAGTTTGCATTTGGCCGTTACCTCGTGCATTTCATCAACTTCTAACCCACCGCTAACTCCCTTCTAACAATTTTTTCATAGTA
>JBAXVB010000047.1:0-19398 GCA_037129415.1 Deltaproteobacteria bacterium | reverse complement strand
CATTTTTTCTTGACATTGTTTCTTCTTGTGAGTATTTGAAGATAATGGAGATTTTCTATTTATGACGTTTGCGGAATTTCAGAAGAAATACTACCTTTCCAGGCAGGACATCAGCCGAAAAACCTATCTCGAAAATCGAAAAACAATTCACATTAAAAAAGAAGCCACGGCAGTAAAGAATCTATACATTATTTATGACGCCACCCTCAAGATTGCCAACAAAAAAGGCTTTCAGTCCATGACCATGCGGGACCTTAGCTGTGAAACCGGCATGAGCATGGGCTCGCTTTATACATATTTTGCCAGCAAAGAAGAACTCCTGACAACCCTTCAGGAGCAGCACTGCAGTTTTTTTGCACACATACTGGAAGAATGCGTTGCTGATGAAAGTGATCCTGTGTCGAAACTGCGCATAGTCATTCTAACCCATCTCTATCTGAGCGAGGCCATGCAGCCATGGTTCTATTTTTCTTTTATGGAAGCCAAAAACCTGCCTCGGACGGAAAAAGAAAAAGCCGTGGCCAGCGATCTGGCGACCGAAAAAATGATCGGTGATATTCTGGTTCAGGGCCAGCAGGAAGGCGTTTTTAGTCTGCATGACCCGCAGTTGGGGGCGGGCATCATTCTGGCCATGCTTCAGGACTGGTACCTCAAACGCAGCAGACACGCCAGAAAAGATGTTTCGGTCGATCAGTATGCGGCGTATTTACAAAAATTTATTGAGGCATTCTATCTAAAAGGAGTCGCAAGTTAGGGATCAGAAGTCACTGGCAATGCTCACGGGTCTTGAGAAATTCGACATCCGGCCACTGCTCCATCTCGTATCCCAAGCTCCATTCGCTTCTGGCAAGGTATGCCAACTGACCTTCGGCGTCATTGGCAAGCTGCGCCAGATTTTCTCTCTCAAAAACAGCCAGCCGGTTTTTGTCGGGACAGTAAATCCAGCGGGCGGTTGCATATTCGACGGACTCATACACGGCATCGACCCCGTATTCATCCTTTAACCTGGCCATGGTCACATCAAACTGAAGAATGCCGACAGCGCCCAGAATATAGCTGTTGTCCAGTTTCGGGCGAAATACCTGAACAGCACCCTCTTCGGCCAACTGATAAAGTCCCTTGGTCAGTTGCTTGGTCTTGAGTGGATTTTTAAGGCGCACCCTTCGGAAATGTTCCGGAGCAAAATTGGGAATACCGGTGAATTTCAGCGGCTCTTTGATCGTAAATGTATCGCCGACCTTGATGGTGCCATGATTGTGAATGCCAATGATGTCTCCTGGATAAGCCTCTTCGACATGGGCTCTGTCCTGAGCCATGAAAATTGTGGCATTGGAAAGGGCCAGCTCTTTTCCGATCCGGTGATGGAGAACCTTCATACCCCGCGTAAATTTACCGGAGCAGATTCTTAAAAAAGCAATCCGGTCCCGATGCGCCGGATCCATGTTGGCCTGGATTTTAAACACAAAGCCTGAAAAGTCGGCTTCATCCGGATAAACTTCCCGCGTTGTCGTCTGTCTGGGCCGGGGACCGGGAGCCATTTCAACAAAGGATTCCAGCAATTCCTGAACACCAAAGTTATTTACGGCGCTACCGAAAAAAACCGGACTCTGGTTTCCCTTGAGGTACTCGGACGGAACAAAGGGGTTGGCCGCACCCACAAGAAGGTCGATGTCATCGCGCAGCTCCTTGGCTTGTTCTCCGAGCAACGCATCCAATCGGGTATCCAGAATGTCTTCAATGACGATTCCGTCCTGCTGGCGGACTTCTCTTCCGGGTGTAAACAGATGAAGCGATTTACGGTAAAGGTTATAAACGCCTCTGAACCGTTTTCCGGAACCTACAGGCCAGGAAAGCGGCGAGCATTCGATTTGAAGCCGGTTCTCGATGTCTTCCAGAAGGTCAAGGGGGGCAATCCCTTCCCGGTCCATCTTGTTGATAAATGTAATGATGGGGGTATTTCTCATGCGGCAGACCGCCATCAGCTTTTCAGTCTGAGGCTCAACACCTTTGGCGCTGTCTATGACCATGAGCGCGCTGTCCACAGCAGTGAGAACCCTGTAGGTGTCTTCGGAAAAATCCTGATGTCCGGGCGTGTCCAGCAGGTTGATTTCATAATCCCGGTAGTTGAATTTCATGACCGATGTGGTTACGGAAATTCCCCGTTCTTTTTCAACAGACATCCAGTCGCTGGTGGCATGTCTGGCGGCCTTTCTGGCCTTGACGGCTCCAGCCAACTGAATGGCGCCGCCGAACAGGAGGAGCTTTTCGGTTAATGTGGTTTTTCCGGCATCGGGGTGGCTGATAATGCCAAAGGTTCTGCGCCGGTTTATTTCATCTGTATAAGTATTCTGCATGTTTATTCGTTTGTTTCAGTCCACGCCCCCGTGTGAGGGGGCGACGCTATGTACGGGTGACAGGTGATGTGTTTCGACTCTTATAGACAGCAATAGATGCTTTAAAGCAGTATCAATTTTTAGGATTAACACTTAAAATATGGTACTTAAAACTTAAAACTATTTTCACTATTCATGGTTTATAAACCCTTTCTTTACAGGATAGCAACATATTATGGAAAAACTGGCTTCACAGACCTACGACAAGTACATCAAAGGCATCATGGACATCAGCCGGGCCATTACCTCGGATCTTTATCAGGAAGACATTCTGAAACTGATCGTCATGGTAACCGCCAAGGTCACGGGTGTGGAAATCTGTTCGTTGTGGCTGATTGATGAAGGCTCAGATCCATTAAAAATCCGGCTGACTGCCACCCAGGCTATTGATCCGGATTATCTCAAGGACAGATCTCTGAGCATGGATGAAGGGATTGTGGGATATGTGGCCACACATAAAAAACCCGTGATCATTTTGAATGTCCTCAAGGAACCTCGCTTCAAAGAAAAAGACATGGCCAAGCGCCTGCACCTGGTATCCATGGTCAGCGTTCCGCTTCAGGTCAAGAATGAAAAAGTCATCGGTGTCCTCAACTGTTTTACCGCCAAGCCCCACACATTTTCTGAAACCGAGGTCAATCTGATCCAAACCGTTGCCAATCAGGCGGCGGTCGCCATCGTAAACACCGAGTTGATGGTAAAAACCCGGGTGATTCAGGAGGAGCTGGAAACACGAAAACTCGTTGAACGGGCAAAGGAGATTCTCATGTTGCGCAGGGATAAAACAGGGGAACAGGCATATCGCTGGATTCAGAAGCGAAGCATGACCACCCGAAAATCCATGCGCAGCGTGGCGGAAGCCATTTTGCTCTCTGAAGAATTGGATTAGTCAACTGCGACATACAGACCCCTTCGCTTGCGCTGTATCTTTCCGGTTTTATGAAGCCGATGCAGAACATTCCGGATTTTTTTTTCATCGAAATCCGTTATTTCGGATATTCCAGCATAGCCCAAGCCTTGAACAGAACCCTTGATGGCTTTCAGGATAATATCTGAAGCATTCGATGCTTGAACGGAACCGGATATTCGGGTGTTGCCGCCGCCAACATTTGAACTCCCGGAACGTTTGGGTTTTCCGCAAAAGGTGTTCTTTTCGATGGTCTTTTCCAGTTGATCCAGCCGGTTCACAATTTTTTGAATATCCTGTCGGGTTGGAATTTGAAAGCGAATCATGAAAAACTTTATCATCGCATCAAAACTAACCGATTTACCACTTTTTTTAGCCATATTTTTCCTGGTTATCAGAAAAGCCGTTGCCGGATAGATCATAATCGGGTGACATGAAAGAGATATTATTGTCTTTTTGGTGATTTTATATTATTTATTGTAAATGGATTTTGGAATATTTCAATAAAAAATCCATTATACAGTTAATTTCTCTCTGCAGGAAGACAATAATGGAAGATAACAGAACGCCCATTATCATGGGCAGTGATCATGCGGCGTACAATTTAAAAGAATACCTGAAAGAGCTTATAATACAAAAAGGTATTGAAATTAAAGATGTTGGCGCACATAGCATCGAATCGGTCGATTATCCTGAATTCGGATTTAAGGTGGCCGGTGCTGTTTCAGCCGGAGAATATTTTCGTGGCGTTCTGCTTTGTGGAACCGGACTGGGAATGTCCATTGTAGCCAATAAATTTCCGCATGTCCGGGCAGCCTTATGCAACGACCTGTTCTCCGCCATCATGAGCAGGCGCCACAACAATGCCAATATCCTGGTCATGGGAGGGCGGGTTATCGGGGATGTTCTGGCAAGGGAGATCGTTACCGCGTGGCTGGAAACGCCTTTTGAAGGCGGAAGACATCAACTGAGGCTCGACAAATTTGAGAACATGGGATGCTGTAAATCAGGGCGTAGTGGCGAATCTTGTATTCGCCCTATCGAAAGGCGAATACAAGATTCGCCACTACTATTGCCTGATGAAACTTAAAACCTGAAACTATTTCGACAGAGGTACCACTTGATATTATCCACCATCGAACGCATTGACCCAGATATTGCAAGGGTGATTGCCAAGGAGTATGAAAGGCAGGAGAATACGCTGGAGCTGATTGCTTCGGAAAACATCGCCAGTCAAGCTGTTATGGATGCCCAGGGAAGTGTATTGACCAATAAATATGCGGAAGGGTATCCGGATAAGCGGTATTACGGCGGATGCGAATGGGTTGATGTGGCGGAAAACCTGGCCATCGAAAGAGCCAACCAGCTTTTTCATTCCACCTACGCCAATGTTCAGCCCCATTCGGGATCTCAGGCCAACATGGCCGTATATTTTGCTTTTCTAAATCCCGGAGATACAATTTTGGGCATGAACCTTTCCCATGGGGGGCATCTGACGCATGGAAGTCCGGTCAGTTTTTCAGGCAGGCTTTACAAAACCGCTCATTACGGAGTTGATCCCCGGACCGGATGCATTGATTATGATGCTGTTGAGGATATTGCAAAAAAAATCAAACCCAACATGATTATCGCTGGCGCCAGCGCATATTCCCGAACTATTGATTTTGAGGCTTTTGCCCGCATCGCCAGATCTGTTGGCGCCTATTTGATGGTGGATATGGCTCATATCGCGGGCCTTGTCGCCACAGGCCTGCATCCTTCTCCTGTTCCCCATGCAGATGTCGTTACCTCAACCACCCATAAGACCCTCAGGGGTCCTCGCGGCGGTTTGATCGTATCGGTAACACCTTGTAGCGACAAACTTAACCGACAGGTTTTTCCAGGCATTCAGGGCGGCCCGCTCATGCATGTCATTGCAGCAAAAGCCGTTGCTTTCAAACTGGCGTTGACGGATGAATTCAAGTCCTATCAGCAGGACACACTGACCAATGCCAAAACCCTTTCCGCTTCCCTGATGGAGCATGGTGTCAACCTGGTATCGAACGGTACAGACAACCACATGATGCTATTGGATTTAACTAATCTGAACATCACCGGCAAAGACGCAGAAATCGCTTTGGGACAATCCGGAATAACGGTCAACAAGAATTCGATCCCGTTTGAAACCCGAAGCCCGCAAGTAACTAGCGGAATTCGCATCGGCACCCCTGCCGTAACCACCAGGGGCATGAAGGCATCGGAAATGACAGTTATCGCGGAACTGATCGTTGCTGTGCTGAAAAAACCTTATGAGGAAACAGTCATTGCACAGACACGAAAAAAAGTTCATGATCTCTGCCAGGCATTTCCGATTTATCAAGCAAAATGATTCCACCTTTTTTACAAAGGTGGAAATTGTACTGTGAATGGTCATAATCTGCGATTTCCATAAACTCCCTCCCAAACGGAGGAGGGTTGGGGCGCTGAGATCAATTTTTAAGAAAAGGCATGTACATGGAGGAAATGACAGACAGGGATACTAAAAAAGATGCAGCCGCAATAAAAGGCGAAAGCCGGCCTTCGTGGGAAACCTACTTCATGGATATCGCCAGGCTGGTCGCCAGTCGTTCCACATGTCGAAGACGTTCCGTGGGCGCTGTTATTGTCAAGGACAAACGCATTCTCTCAACGGGCTACAATGGCGCCCCGTCGGGTATGGCTCACTGTCTGGATATCGGATGCCTCAGAGAAAAACTTATGGTGGCATCAGGCCAGAGGCATGAACTGTGCCGAGGGATTCATGCGGAACAAAATGCCATCATTCAGGCGGCCTATCATAGTTTCTCCATCAATAACTCGGTGTTGTATTGTACAAATCTTCCCTGCTCCATCTGCACCAAGATGATCATCAATGCGGGGATTTGCCGGATATACTATCAGGAAGGCTACGCAGACGAACTGTCGTTAACGATGCTCGGCGAGGCTGGTATTGAGGTTATTCAGAAATTAAAGCAGTTTTAAATTTTAAGATTAACACTATTTTGACGGGAGTAAGCTGAATGAAATGTCCTTTTTGCGCAGATACGGAAAATAAAGTCATTGACTCCAGGTTGAGCAAGGAAGGGTATGTGATTCGGCGGCGAAGAGAATGCCTGGCATGCAACCGGCGATTTACAACCTACGAGCGGATTGAAGAAATCCCCTTGATGATTATCAAGAAAGATGGCCGACGGGAAGAATTCAACCGGGATAAAATTCGGATCGGCATTACCAAAGCCTGCGAAAAACGCAACGTCAGCATGAACAGTATTGAGGATTTTCTGGATGAAATTGAACAGGAGCTTCGTGAAACAGGCAAGAAGGAAATATCATCCTCCATCGTGGGAGAACGGGTTATAAACCGGCTGCATGATCTGGACGAGATTGCTTATGTCCGATTTGCCTCTGTCTATAGGGAATTTAAAGATGTGAACGAGTTTGTTCAGGAACTGAAGTTGATGCTGGAAAATCACCGGCCGTGAAGACCCCCGACGCATACATGCAAATTGCTCTTGAACTTGCTGCAAAAGGGGCGGGATATACATCTCCCAATCCCATGGTAGGGGCTGTAGTTGTTGATTCTGACGGCAGGGTAGTCGGACAGGGCTATCACCAGTCAGTTGGCGGACCCCACGCTGAAGTCCATGCCATCAATGATGCGGGGCTGGCTGCAAGGGGGGCGACCCTGTTTGTTACACTTGAACCCTGCAATCATGTCGGTCGAACCCCGCCCTGTACGCAAAAAATCCTGGATGCTGGAATTGCTCATGTCGTGGTCGCCATGCAGGACCCCAATCCAGGGGTTAAGGGCGGCGGCAACAAACATCTGACTTCAAGAGGCGTTCGGGTTACGACAGGCGTATGTGAAGATCAGGCAAGACGGCTGAATGAATCGTTTATCAAATACATTACTACCCGCAGACCTTTTGTGACCCTGAAATGCGCCGCTACACTGGATGGCAGACTTGCGACACGAACCGGGGACTCCAGATGGGTTACGGGAGAGGCATCCAGAGCATTTGTTCACAGTCTGCGGCACGATTATGACGCTATCCTGGTCGGCGTGGAAACCGTAAAAATAGACAACCCCAGGTTGACGACTCGAATCCCCGCCTCTCCTGATGGCCGAAAACCAAAAGATCCCATAAGGATCATTCTGGATACCCATCTGACTATTCCGGATGATTCCAGTGCGCTTCACCACGAATCTGATGCTGAAACCATTATAGTCACCGGACCGATCGACACGGAGCGGCGAAATGTTCTGACCCGGAATCAAAAAGTCCGAATACTGGAATCCCCGCTTCAAAACGGACTGATTGATCTGAATGCCCTGATGGATATCCTTGGCCTTATGGGAGTGACCAGTCTTTTGATAGAAGGCGGCAGCCGGGTGATTGCCGCTTCTCTGGCCGCTGGAATCGTGGATAAGGTTCTCTTTTTTTACGCCCCAAAGATTTTGGGCGGTGATGATGGTGTTCCGATCTGCAAGGGGCCCGGTCCCGAATTCATGATAGACTGCATTCCGGTGACCACTGTTTCGGTCCGGCAGTTTGACAATGACATCCTCATTGAAGGATATATATAATGTTTACGGGTATCATTGAAGGTATGGGGACAATTGACGCAATTCAGGCTTCGGGAAGAGGCAGACGCCTTGGCGTTACTGCCGATTTTGATCTGTCGCACAGTAGGATCGGCGACAGCATCGCTGTCAACGGCGCCTGCCTGACAGCAGTGGAAATAGGCCTCCGCCGTTTGATGGCGGATGTATCTCCCGAAACCCTTGACAGGACAACATTCGGGAAGGCTAAAGTTGGCGAGAGGGTCAATCTGGAACGTGCGCTTAGGCTTTCCGACCGCCTGGATGGCCATTTGGTTTCCGGCCATGTAGATGGCATTGGAACCATAGAGCAGAAAAAAACCGCCGGAAACGCCGTGATCGTCATTATTAAAGTTCCGGACTCACTCTCGCGTTACATGATTCAAAAAGGCTCTGTTGCCGTGGATGGCATCAGCCTGACCATCAACAAGTGTTCAGCAGGAAGTTTTGAAGTCAGTATCATTCCACACACATCCGGACTCACCACCATCGGGTTTAAGGCCGCCGGCTCTCCGGTGAACATTGAAACCGATATGATCGGAAAATATGTGGAGCGGTTTTTAATGCCGCATAATCAATCACAGGAACCTGAAACCACTACTGGCCTGGATATGCAGTTTTTAGCCAGATCCGGTTTCTTATAAATTCATATAGATATACATGCCAGTCTTATCTTTTGGCCAAGATAAAAAAGAATCTTTCAATTTTGTTTTTCCATTACCTTGTCCATCCTGACCAAAAGATAAGACTGTCCATGCAAATTATTTTAAGGAGAATAATTTTACGAAATGTCACTGATATCAATAGAACAAGCGATTGGAGATATAAAAGCCGGAAAGATGGTGATTCTGGTAGATGATGAAGATCGGGAAAATGAAGGCGATTTAACCATCGCGGCTGAAAAAGTTACTCCGGAAATCATCAATTTTATGGCCAGGTATGGTCGAGGTCTGATCTGCCTGTCGATGACGGGCGAAAAGCTGGACAAACTGAATCTGCCGATGATGGTCAAGGACAACACATCACCGTTCAATACGGGATTTACCGTGTCCATTGAAGCCCGGCGCGGCGTGACAACAGGCATCTCGGCGGCTGACCGCGCCACCACCATCCTGACTGCAATTGCAGATGATGCCAAACCCAGCGATCTGGTAAGGCCCGGACACGTTTTTCCGTTACGGGCCAGAAAAGGCGGGGTGATGGTGCGAGCCGGACAGACCGAAGGCTCTGTTGACCTGGCCAGGTTGGCCGGTTTAAAGTCGGCAGGTGTCATCTGTGAAATTATGGATGAAGACGGATCGATGTCCAGAATGCCTTCACTTGAAATATTCAGCAAGGAACATGACATCGGCATCTGTACTATCGCCGACCTTATCGAATACCGGATGCGGATGGAATCCTTTGTCCACAGATCTGCGGAAGCTGTCATTCCCACAGCCTTTGCCGGTGAGTTCAACGTGGTTGTTTACGAAAACGATGTTGATGATCTGCTGCATGTTGCATTGATCAAAGGGGAGATATCTCCCAATCGCCCGATTCTGGTTCGGGTTCACTCCGAATGCCTGACAGGTGATGTGTTTGGCTCCATGCGATGCGACTGCGGCGATCAACTGCATAAGGCCATGGAAATGATGAATAGGGAGGGCTCCGGTATTCTGCTTTACATGCGGCAGGAAGGAAGGGGGATCGGCCTTGTCAACAAATTAAAGGCGTATGTTCTGCAGGACCAGGGGATGGATACGGTTGAGGCCAACCTTGAACTCGGGTTTCAGGCGGACATGCGAAATTATGGCATTGGCGCTCAGGTGCTGGTTGATCTTGGCGTTAAAAAAATGAGACTCCTCACCAATAACCCAAAAAAAATCATCGGTCTTGACGGGTATGGTCTGAGCATTATTGAACAGATTCCCATTGAAATCGAGCCTAATGAATTCAACCGGTGCTACCTGGAGTGCAAAAAATCCAAGATGGGGCATCTGCTGCATATCGACGAAACCCATTAAGGAGGACTTTCTTCATGCCCAACATTATCGAAGCCAAGCTGCTTGCCGAAGGGAAAAAATTTGCCATCGTGGTCAGCAGATTCAATGATTTTATTACCGACAGATTGGTGGGAGGGGCTGTAGATGCCCTTATCCGTTCAGGCGCAGAAACCCTTGACATTGATATTGTCAAAGTGCCGGGCGCTTTTGAGATCCCGCTTGTTGCAAAAAAAATGGCTAAAAAAGGAAAATATCATGCGATCATCTGTCTTGGGGCAGTCATTCGCGGGGCTACGCCACATTTTGAGTATGTTAGCGCCGAAGTTACAAAAGGCATTGCCATGGTCAGTCTTGAGTTTGAAATCCCCGTGATTTTTGGAATCGTTACGACCGATACCATCGAACAGGCCATTGAACGCGCCGGCACAAAGGCCGGAAACAAGGGATGGCATGCAGCGATATCCGCTATTGAAATGGCTAATTTGATCCAGGACATAGACCAGGTATAGAGACACTTATGGGAAATCGTCGCAAATCGCGGGAGCTTGCAATTCAGGCGCTTTTTTTTATGGATATGAATGACATTTTCGCAGAAGAGAAATTATCACTTTTCTGCGAGAATTTTCTGCCGTCATCTCAGGTTCGACCATTTTTCTTGAATCTCGTCCGCGGGGTTTCATCCGCCAGATCTGAAATTGACGCCCTGATGGAGCGCTTTTCGAATAACTGGAAAATCAGCCGTATGTCCGGTGTTGACCGGAACATTATGAGAGTGGCCATTTTTGAGATGCTGTGCTGCAAAGACATTCCCTGCAAAGTATCCATCAATGAGGCCATTGATCTTGGGAAAAAATTCGGTTCCGAAGAATCCGGTGCTTTCGTGAACGGCATCCTGGACAGCATTCGCTTAGCAATGGAGACAGAAGATATATCCATTCCGGTCAGTGAGAACTGCAAGTTCATTCCGGACATGCCTGAACCCGATCTGTCCGGCCAGGATTCCGATCTTGATGGGGATGAAGATGTTCCGGATTTTTCCGTTGAACCTGAACCTGAATTTTTTCCGATGGAGGACGACGGTTCTGAACAGCAATCCAAGGAATCCCAAATTCCTGCACCGAAAAAACCCAGGAGAACCCTGATCCGCTAACAATACGAACAAGTCATTGACATTGAACAAGACGAAACATGAACAACAGAAAAAGGAGTAATTCATGAACGACAGAAAAATAATGTTAACCGAGGATGAAATGCCCCGCCAATGGTACAACATTCTTGCAGACATCAAGATGAATCCCCCGCTGGGTCCGGATGGAAAACCCATTCGGCCTGAAGATCTGGCCCCTGTATTTCCCATGAACCTGATTGAACAGGAGGTCAGTACGGACCGATGGATTGACATCCCTGAACCTGTTCTGGATGTTTACCGCATCTGGCGGCCTTCTCCCCTGGTCAGGGCGCTCTCTCTGGAAAAGGCACTGGATACCCCGGCGCGAATCTATTTTAAAAACGAAAGTGTAAGTCCGCCGGGAAGCCACAAACCCAACACCGCAGTTCCCCAAGCCTATTACAATAAAATCTTCGGCATCGAAAGATTAACTACTGAAACCGGCGCTGGGCAATGGGGAAGCGCACTATCGTTCGCCTGCTGTCAGTTTGGACTGGAATGCAAGGTGTATATGGTCAGAGTCAGCTTCGACCAGAAGCCATATCGTAAAGCCATGATGGAAACCTGGGGCGGGAAATGTGTGGGCAGCCCCAGCATGGAAACCAAGGCCGGACGGGATGCTCTGGAGAAAGATCCCAACACGCCGGGAAGCCTTGGGATTGCTATCAGTGAAGCCATCGAGGCTGCGGTCAGCGACCCGAGCGGCAAAACCCGTTATTCCTTAGGAAGTGTTCTGAACCATGTAATGCTGCATCAGACCATCATCGGTCTTGAGGCCAAGAAGCAACTGAAAAAGATCGGTGAATATCCGGATGTGATCATCGGTTGCGCCGGCGGAGGCAGCAATTTCGCCGGGCTTGCGTTTCCTTTTATCCTGGATAAAATCAATGGAAAACACATTGATATCTATCCGGTTGAACCTGCTGCCTGCCCCACCCTGACGCGGGCGCCTTTTGTCTATGACCACGGGGATACATCGTGCTATACGCCGCTGCTGGCCATGCACAGCCTGGGACACGCTTTTGTTCCACCGCCGTTTCATGCTGGCGGACTGCGGTATCATGGCATGGCGCCTACAGTAAGCCAGCTTGCAGTTGAAGGTATCATCACACCGCGATCTGTTCAGCAGATACAAGCTTATGATGCAGGCATAGCCTTTGCCAGGACTGAAGGGATTATTCCTGCGCCTGAAACCACTCATGCCTTGGCCTGTGTGTTGGAAGAAGCCCAAAAAGCCAAACTGGAAGGCAAGGAAAAAGTGATTCTGGTTAACTGGAGCGGTCATGGACTGCTGGATTTTGGGGCTTATGAAAAATACTTTTCGGGCGAGCTGGTAAATTACGAAATGACCGATGATGAAATCTCTCGTTCAAAAAAAGTGTTTGAAAATTTCCCGAAACCCGCTCTTATGAAAAGCAGGTAAAAATAGCCGACACAAGAGCGTCGGGTAGTAGCTGTATAAGGGCACCCGATATACCAAAATATATAAATATGGTGGCCAACAAAGAGTACGCGAATGTCTGTTTCAGATTTTCTCTATGCATTGATCATCGTTTCCGCCAGGCATTTATCCGTGTATCGCCGCGAACAGGCAATAGTAGGGGCGAATCTTGTATTCGCCCCTACGAAATAAACCTAACTGGCCGAAACGATGATCAATGCCGTATATTCTTTATTTGAAATCACCTAACGAGATGCTCTGCAAAAGATATGGAGCCAGCCAGCAAGACCAATCTTTCCCCGAACACCCAATCGTCTTTTTATTGGTCATCTTCTACCTGTGAGAGTAATACGAGCTTCGTGTGGGAGAGTACTCTTTCCACTGCAGCGCCGACAAGTTACACAGGTGGGAGTTGACAACAGCTACGCTCGCGCTGTTCGTGGGGGACAGTAATTGATGATTTGGGCATCCAATGCTTTGAATATTTGTGGGAAGTCCAGAGAAGAAATGGAACAATTATCCGTTTTGTCAGAATTGAAAAGGTTCAGCATTGCAGAAAAAATCATCATAGTCGAGGAACTATGGAACCGTATCGCCGCCGATCAGGAAAGTTTCGGACTGACCGGAGAACAGCGGGACGAACTGGACAAACGTGTTGCAGACTATTATGCATCCCCTGATGACGGTTGTTCATGGGAAGATGTGAAAAGCAGAATCAAGTGCATGAAATGACAGATAATATTTATGATAAAATCACTTATTTTTAGACTGAAATCTCTCTTCAAAAAAGAAGAGGAAGGGGTTGTTATTGTTGAACGGGAAGAATTCGCCAAAGAAATGAAGGAGAAATTCAAAGGAAATACTGCCTTATTAAAAGCTATTGAGGAAGGAATGAACAGGTATGCCAAAAAGAAAGAGTATGTTTCATTGGCGGACTGATCAGTGACTACAGAACAGGTTCATACTGATAAAGTTGGTGTGCCTCCGATTAAATCACAAGGCATAAAAACCAAACTTGTGCCTTGGATACAGAGCATAGTCCCGAGCAACTTCAATGGCGCATGGGTTGAGCCGTTTATGGGTACCGGTGCAGTGGCTTTCAATATTGCTTCACGAAACGCGATTTTATGCGACACAAACCCCCATCTTGTCAATTTCTACACCAGCATAGCATCTGGTGAAATAACACCAGGAATAGTCAAAGAATACCTTATCCGCGAAGGTGAAATACTATTGTCCAAGGGCGAAGATCACTATTACTTTGTGAGAGACAGATTTAATTTAGAGCACTCGCCTCTCGATTTTTTGTTCCTTAATCGCGCCGGTTTTAATGGGATGATTCGATTCAATCGAAAGGGAGGCTTCAATATCCCCTTTTGCAGAAAACCCCAGCGCTTTGTTCAATCGTATGTGACTAAAATAACTAATCAAATTGCATGGGCTTCCACGATAATTAAGGCAAGGAAATTCATATTCAAATGTCAAGATTTCAATAAAACCATTTCTGAAACATCCTCATCAGACATTATCTACTGTGATCCACCATACATTGGCAGACATGTTGATTATTACAATGGGTGGGACGACTCTCACGAACAAGAACTATTTAGTCAACTTTCTGAATTTAATGGGAAGTTCATTTTATCTACATGGCATCACAATGATTACCGGATAAATGAATACATTAAGAACTTATGGTCAAAACATTACGTTCTTACACGCGAACATTTTTACCATGTTGGAGGTAAAGAGAAAAATAGAAACCCGGTTATTGAAGCCTTAGTTACAAATTTTGTTGTTTGCGTGGCTAAATTACATAGATAATTATCAAATTGAACACAATTAGGACAAACGCTCTTGTGTCCGCTAAACTCACAGCACAATGGTTGTTTAAAATTTATTCCAATGAACAAGGAGCTTTTTTATGGCGCAGATTATTGCAGACCGTAGGGACATTGATTTTGTTTTGTATGAACAGCTTGACACGGAAGATTTGACCCGGTTTCCCAAATACAGCGAATTTAACCGGAAATTATTCGATATGACCATTTCCGAGGCCAGAAATTTCGGAATCAAGGAAATCCTGCCGACGTTCAGTCAGGGAGATCGGGACGGCGTCCGCCTGGAAGCAGGCAAGGTCATTGTATCGGAAAGCTTCAGAAAGCCCCATCGCCTGTATGTGGAAGGGGAATGGATAGCCATGAAGGAGGACCCGGCTGTTGGCGGCCAAGGACTTCCGCACATCGTTGCGCAAGCGGCAAGCGAGTATCTTGTAGGCGCCAATTTTGCTTTTACAGCCTTTGGAACCCTGGGGCATGGCGCCGGCAAACTCGTGGAACTTTATGGCACTGCTGAGCAAAAAGCCCTCTATCTGCGTAACCTGTATTCAGGTAAATGGGGCGGCACCATGCTCCTGACAGAATCCGGCGCCGGCTCTGATCTGGGAGCGCTGACAACAACCGCCACAAAGAACCCGGATGGAACCTATTCCATCGCCGGGAACAAAATTTTTATCACTAATGGAGACCAGAATTTAACCGAAAACATCATTCATCCGGTTCTGGCAAGAATCGAAGGTGCGCCCAAAGGCGCCAAAGGCATTTCCCTTTTTATCGTTCCTAAAATCTGGGTGAACGATGACGGCAGTTTCGGTGATTTTAACGATGTGGTCTGCACCGGGGTTGAAGAGAAACTGGGGCTTCACGGCAGCCCAACATGTAGTCTGACCTTGGGCGCAAAAGGCAAATGCAGAGGAGTTTTGCTGGGTGAAGAAAACAAAGGCATGCAAGTGATGTTTCACATGATGAATGAAGCCCGCCTTGATGTCGGCGCTCAGGGGTTCACCCATGGATCATCAGCCTACCTGTACGCTTTGAACTACGCCAGAGAAAGGCTTCAGGGCAAAGATATCACAGCCGGCGCCGATTCACCTCAGGTTCCGATTATCCGCCATCCGGATGTTCGGCGTATGCTGATTCAGATGAAAGCATATACCGATGGCATGAGAAGCTTCATTTACTATGTATCCCGCTGTTTCGACATGGAAGCCTGCGCCAGTACCGCCGAAGAAAAAAACTATTATGCACAGATGACGGAGCTTCTGACACCGGTGGTCAAGGCATACTGCAGCGAACGCGGATTTGATGTCTGTACTCTGGCGGTTCAGGTGTACGGCGGTTACGGGTTTACACGCGAATACCCGGTGGAGCAGCTTCTTAGAGACTGCAAGATCACCTCTATATACGAAGGAACCAATGGCATTCAGGCCATGGATTTGTTGGGACGAAAGCTCATGATGAAAAAAGGCGCGGCTTTTCAGTCGCTCATTTCTGAAATGGAGTCCACTGTTTTACGCGCAGCAGCAATACCCGGATTGGCGGATATGGCTGAAGCGGTAAAGGCGGCTATATCCGGATTGAATGAAATCGCAGAGCATCTGGCAAAGGCCGTCGTGTCTGACCGGGTTCGCGCGGCGTTTGCCGCTTCTCATCCTTTTCTGGAAATCATGGGGGATGTTATCATGGGCTGGATGCTTCTGTGGCGGGCATCCGTGGCTGCGCCCAAACTTGAAAAGATTGCTGAAAACGCATCGGGAGAAGCGCTGGAGGCAATTATCGAAAGCAACCGACAGGCGGCATTTTATGATGGTCAGCTCAAAACCGCTGCATATTTTATTTACGCGCTGCTGCCGATTACCACCGGAAAAATCCAGGCCCTTAAAAAGAGCCGTGATGAAGTGATCCAGATCAGCGAAAAATCTTTTGGCGGATTGTGATACCGATTGCAGGTGGGTTACAAATCAACTTTTTAATTGTGGGAGGCACATCCGATGCGTTTAATAAATAACCGATTTATGAAGACAACTTTTTTTTTAGTGATCGCTGTCTTCACCATTGCCGCTTGTAGCGGGAGACTGTTCTCTTTTAAAGGAGCAAAGGTAACCCAAAAGAATCTCATGTTCCAGATTCAGGACGGGAATCAACAAGGGGTGTGGCAAACCAATGAACTTGCAATAAAATATCAATACCAACTAACGCCTGAAACCTTGAAGATTGCCGGAACCACCGAACTGCTCGGTGGATTCGCCACCGGATTCAGTTGGATCAAATACTTTTCAGTGTACCTGTTATTTCTGGACGACCAGGGAATTGTTGCTGAAAACGTCCTGATTTATTCGGCGGGAAGTTATCGCACCAATGATATGATTCCCATGGAATTTGAAAAAACAATACCCGTACCAGAAGGAACCAGGACTATTTCCTTTGCTTATGACGGAGAGCTGACGGAGGCGGGAACCGATGATCATGCAAGTTACAGCATTTGGTTCTCTCCATCCAGATAATGAAACTCGATGTTCGAGTTTTTTGAGTTAGTCAAATATCCTGAAAAAGTTAAAATATTGAATCTATTGGTGGTGGTTGAGATTAGCTTAATTTAAACAATTCAAGCACTCATTTTTGAGGATTGCGCTATTAAACGCCAAAAGTAAGTCAATCTCAGACACCACCAAAACTTGAACATCGAGTAATAGAGGGAAACAAAGAATGAAAATTACACAATTGGATATTGAGGGTTTCCGTTCCCTCCGAAAGGTAAGCTGGTTTCCTGGCAACCTCAATGTTATTATTGGTTCCAATGGGACAGGAAAATCAAATTTGCTACGTTTTATGGAATTGATTTCTATATCAGCGCAAGGCAGACTGGGAAAATATATTCAATCGTTAGGAGGAATGGACCCGATAGCTTGGGATGGGGCCGCCACTTCCATAAGATTTGTTCTTGAATCAACGCCTGAAGGTGGAGAGTTAGGCCCTGAACATTACGAACTTGAGCTGGCTCGGCTTGGGCTTGGGAGTTCATATAAGATTGATAAAGAGCTTTTGATAAACTCTCATAAATTAAATAAAGGACTTGAAAGAAAACCTTTTAAATTTTTAGAACGTTTTTCAAAAAGTGCTGTTATTTTTGATGAAAAAGAACGGACATTTACCACTCCAGAAGAGTTTATTTCTGATGAGGAAAGCCTTCTTTCAATAACATCTGGCCCATTTATTAATAATCACTTCATCCCACCATTCCAAAGAGCTCTGGCTTCAATAGCTGTTTATCATGATCTACATACCAATAAAGATGCCTCTGTTCGTCAGCCTGCTATTTCTCGCATGGAAAAGCGGGTTGATCCGGATGGACAAAATCTTATATCCGTAATGCACACGATTTATACAGGTGATCGTGATTTCAAAAAAGACATAAATTCTGCTATGCGGGCTGCATTTGGCGATGATTTTGAAGAGTTAGTTTTTCCACCCGCGTCTGACCAGAGAATTCAAATGCGGATTCGTTGGAAATCACTGAAACGAGAACAATCGGCTGCGGAACTTTCAGATGGCACGCTCCGCTTTTTATTTTTGTTAACGGTTTTGTCAAGTCCATCACCAGCTCCAATCATTGCAATTGATGAACCTGAAACTGGTCTCCATCCATCAATGCTTCCGTTGATTGCGGAATATGCAGTTGACGCAGCCAATAGATCTCAAGTTATACTTACAACGCATTCCCCACAATTCCTGGATGCTTTCACCGGGACTGTACCCACAACTACTGTTGCAAAATGGGAAAATGGCGAAACCATATTGCAAACACTAAAAGCGGAAGAACTTGACTACTGGCTGAAGGAATACTCGCTGGGGTCTCTTTTTAAATCCGGGGAATTGGAGCAAATGTAAAGAACTTTTTGGCAAACTCGACCCGCACATCGCATATCAAAAATGTCCAAAACTTGAAGAACTCCTGAATAAAATGTTGGAATTGGCCCAACACGCTATTGGAGGAGATGCGATTAACTTGCGGTCTTCATCTTTTTAGTTCTATCAAAAGGAGCTTTCAGTGTTAACTATTGTACCATCATCCGAGATTGAAAAGAAACAGGTTGAAATGCTGATAATTACGGTTTGTGAAGATGCGGACATCCATCCATCCGCCCTCCTGCCGGAGCTGATACATCAAGCCAGAAGTCTTAAGGAATTTAAAGGTGCCGATAATGAAGATATAGTGTTTTATGCGCCGTCCGGAGTCATGGCTGCTCAGGTCATGATCATTGGGCTGGGGAAAAAGGACAAATTGGATGGAGAAACGCTGCGCAAAGCCTGCGGCAAAGCCATAAAAAAATGTATTCAAAAAGAGATATCCGAAGCCTTGTTCGTTGTTCCCTTTATTGAAGCTCTTCAAAAAGAACCAGATGTTATCCTTGAAGCCATGGTTGAAGGAGCATTGCTGGGGAACTATCAGTTCGATCAGTTCAAAAAACCCAAACACCCTTCGCTGTTGAATATCTCGTTCGCTGTTCCCGAAGATTACATGAAGCATGCAAGACTTCTATCGCAAAAAATTAAAATTATCTGTGATGGAACCCTTTTAGCCAGGGAATGGGTTACAACCCCTTCCAATCTGAAACGACCGGAACAATTTGCCCGGTCATTGGTTCAGATTGCGGAAAAGGAAAACCTGAAAACCGAGGTTCTGGATCATACTGCTTTGGAGAAACAGCAATTCGGCGCGCTTCTGGCTGTTGCCGCCGGCAGTGACGCCAGCGCCAGAATGGTTATTCTGGAACACAATCCCGGCAATACCACTCAAACTATTGCACTGGTTGGAAAGGGCGTTACGTTTGACTCTGGGGGGATAAACCTGAAACCCCAAGGCTCTCTCGAAGACATGAAGATGGATATGGCAGGCGCTGCAGTTGTCGCCGCTACAATGATCACCGCTGCAAAGCTTAATCTGCCGGTCCGCTTAATTGGCGTACTGCCACTGGTGGAAAACATGCCTTCGGGTTCTGCAACCCGGCCAGGGGATATTGTCAAAAGCTTTTCTGGTAAAACCATTG